>DATKNV010000033.1:0-77582 GCA_035541215.1 Allostellaceae bacterium
TGCCTCCTCTTCAACCCCACCGATCCGCGCTCGGCCCGCTACAACCCGCTGCTCGAGGTGCGGAAGGGACCGGACGAGGTCCGCGACGTCCAGAACATCGCGGACATCCTGGTGGACCCCGAGGGAGCGCTCGAGCGCCGGAACCACTGGGAGAAGACCAGCCACTCGCTGCTGGTGGGCGCGATCCTCCACGTGCTCTACGCCGACCCCGAGAAGACGCTGGCGCGGGTCGCGACCTTCCTCAGCGATCCCCGGCGCTCCTTCGAGCACACGCTCCGCGCCATGATGGCGACGAACCACCTGGGAACGCCGGCGCATCCCCAGGTGCATCCCGTGGTCGCCTCCGCGGCGCGGGAGGTGCTGAACAAGTCCGAGAACGAGCGCTCGGGCGTGCTCTCGACGGCGATGTCGTTCCTCGGCCTCTACCGCGACCCCACCGTCGCCGCGACCACGGCGGCCTGCGACTGGCACATCGCCGATCTCGTGGACGCGGGACGTCCGGTCTCGCTCTACCTGGTGATCCCGCCCTCCGACATCTCCCGCACCAAGCCGCTGGTGCGGCTGGTGCTCAATCAGATCGGCCGGCGGCTCACCGAGCGCCTGGAGGGCGATCCCGGCAAGCGCCGGCGGCACCAGCTCCTGATGATGCTGGACGAGTTCCCGGCGCTGGGGCGGCTCGACTTCTTCGAGACGGCGCTCGCGTTCATGGCGGGCTACGGCATCCGCGCCTACTTGATCGCGCAGAGCCTCAATCAGATCTCCAAGGCTTATGGGGAGAACAACGCGATCCTCGACAATTGCCACGTCCGGATTGCCTTCTCCTCGAACGACGAGCGCACGGCGAAGCGCATCTCCGACGCGCTCGGGACTGCGACCGAGCTCCGGGCGCAGCGCAACTATGCGGGCCACCGGCTCTCGCCCTGGCTCGGCCACGTCATGGTCTCGCGCCAGGAGACGGCGCGGCCGCTGCTGACGCCCGGCGAGGTCATGCAGCTCCCGCCCGCGGACGAGCTGGTGCTGGTCTCGGGCCTGGCGCCCATCAGGGCCAGGAAGCTCCGCTACTTCGAGGACCGCAACTTTACGAGCCGCGTGCTGCCGGCGCCGTCGCTCGCGGCGGGCGGCTACCGTGACCGGCCGGCGCCAAGGCGCGACGATTGGAGCGGGCAGGTGCGGGGACCGCATCAGGGAATCGCGGCGGCGATCGACCGGGAGCTCGGCGAGCCCTCCAGCGATGACGAGGGTGGCCTGCAGCGCCATCCCGCGCTCACGCAGACGGAGGTGGCGCGGCCGCTGGCGCGCGATCCCGAGAACCCGCTCGGGATTCTCGATGACGAGAGCGACACCTTGGTCATCGGCGGCGGTCGGCCGGGAACCCTGGCGCGCGCCTATGCCATCAACGACGGCGAGGAGCATCGCCGCGGCGGCGGCGAGCTGCTGCCGGCCTTCTGAGGACTCCCCATGAAGCCCCGCCATCACCTCTATCTCGACGACAATCTCACGAAGCAGCTGGAGGCGCTCGCGGCGAAGCCCGGGTCCTCCAAGTCCGCGATCGTCGCGGACGCGCTCCGCGCCTGGCTCGCGCGGCGCGGCGCCAAGGAGATCGACGACATGCTGAAGGTCCGGCTCGACCGCCTGAGCGCGCAGCTCGGCCGCATCGAGCGCGACCAGCACATCGTGCTGGAGAGCCTGGCACTCTTCGTACGCTACCAGCTCACGGTGACGCCGCCCCTGCCGGAGGCGGACCAGGGCGCGGCGCGGGCGGTGGGCCAGGACCGCTTCCAGGCCTTCATCGACCAGATCGGCCGCCGCATGGCCGGCGCCCGGAGCTTCAGCGAGGACGTACGCGCGCGGGTCGTGGCGCCGGAGACGCGCCCATGAGCGGCTACGGACATCCCGAGGCCCGGGGACGGCGGCGCGCCATGCTGCAGACGGCGATGGGGCCGGAGATCGCGGCGGCGCTCGCCGATCCCGCCGTCATCGAGGTCATGGTGAACCCCGACGGATGCCTGCGGCTCGACCGGCTCGGCGAGGGAAGGGTCGAGACCGGGACCCGGCTCGGCGCCGCCGAGGTCGAGCGCATCGTCCGGCTCGTGGCCTCCCACGTCCGGGTCGAGGCGCATGCGCTCAACCCCGTCGTGAGCGCGGAGCTGCCGGAGACCGGCGAGCGCTTCGAGGGCATTCTGCCGCCGGTCTCGATGGCACCCTGCTTTGCAATCCGCAAGCCCGCGGCCAAGATCTACACCCTCGGCGACTACGTCGGCGACCGTATCCTCTCGCCGGTGCAGGCGGAGGCGCTGATCCGGGCCGTCGGCGCCCGGCGCAACCTCCTGATCGCCGGCGGCACCAGCTCCGGCAAGACCACGCTCGCGAACGCGCTCCTGGCGGAGGTCGCACGCCTCGACGAGCGCGTGATCCTGATCGAGGACACCCGCGAGCTCCAGTGCGCGGCGCGCGACTGCGTGGCGCTTCGCACCAGGCCCGGCGTCGTCACCCTGGCCGACCTCGTGCGCTCGACGCTTCGCCTCCGGCCCGACCGCATCGTCGTCGGGGAGATCCGGGGTCCCGAGGCTCTCGACATGCTCAAGGCCTGGAACACCGGCCACCCCGGCGGCATCGCCACCGTCCACGCGAACTCCGCCCGCGCCGCGCTCTACCGGCTGGAGCAGCTGGTGCAGGAGACCGTGACGACCGTGCCGCGGCGGCTCATCGCGGAGGCGATCGACCTCGTGATCTTCATCGCGGGACGGGGATCCGGCCGCCGCATCGAGACCATTGCTGAGGTGACCGGCCTCGACGCCGCCGGCGACTACGCCGTCACCGAGCTCGCCCCTTACCAGCTTCACGCCCTCTGAACTCAGGAGACAACCATGCACCTTCGCTCTCGCTTTGCCCGCTCTCTGCCGCTCGCCGCTGTCCTCGCGATCGGTCTTACGGGCGCGGCCCACGCCTCCGGCTCCAACATGCCCTGGGAGCAGCCGCTGCAGCAGATCCTGGACTCGGTCCAGGGCCCGGTCGCCAAGATCATTGCGGTCATCATCATCATCACGACCGGCCTCTCGCTCGCCTTCGGCGAGACCTCCGGCGGCTTCCGGCGATTGATCCAGATCGTCTTCGGCATCTCGATCGCGTTTGCGGCCTCGAGCTTCTTCCTCTCCTTCTTCTCCTTCGGCGGCGGGGCGCTCGTGCAATGAATGGCTCGATCGAGGGCTTCGACGTGCCGCTCCATCGCTCGCTCACGGAGCCCATCCTCATGGGCGGCGTGCCCCGGATGGTCGCGATCGTCAACGGCACTGTCGCGGCGGCGCTGGGCCTGGGCCTCCGGCTCTGGATCGCGGGGCTGCTTCTCTGGGCGCTCGGCCACACGCTTGCGGTCTTCGCGACCAAGCGGGACCCGCAGTTCGCGGAGGTGCTGACGCGGCACCTTCGGCAGAAGAGCTGGCTCGCATGCTGAGCCTCGGAGAGTATCGGCGGCGCGCCGACCGGCTCGCGGACCATCTGCCCTGGGCGGCGCTCGTGGCGCCGGGCGTCGTCCTCAACAAGGACGGCAGCTTCCAGCGCACGCTCCGCTTCCGGGGTCCGGACCTCGAGAGCGCGACCGAGGCGGAATTGGTCGGGATCTGCGCCCGGCTTAACAACGTACTCCGGCGGTTCGGATCGGGCTGGGCGCTCTTCTTCGAGGCCGAGCGCTTTGCGGCGCAGGGATATCCCGACTCTCCGTTCCCCGATCCAGCCTCCTGGCTCGTCGACCGCGAGCGCTGCGCTGCCTTCGAGGAGGGGGCCGACGCGCTCTTCGCGGGGCGCGATGCGCAGGGGAAGGCCGAGCACTTCGAGAGCGCCTATCACCTGACACTTCTCTATATGCCGCCGGCGGACCAGGTGAGCCGCGCGGAGCGGGCGCTGCTGGAGACCGCGGCGGCGGGGCAGGGGCGGGACTGGCGCCAGGACCTCGCGGCCTTCGTGGCCAAGACCGAGCGGGTGCTTGATCTCCTCGCGGGCCTGATGCCGGAGGTGCACGCCCTCGACGACGGCGAGACTCTCACCTACCTCCACGGCACCGTCTCGACCCGGCGCCATCCCGTGGCGGTGCCGGCGACGCCGCTTTACCTCGACGCGGTGCTGGTGGACGAGCCGCTCAGCGGCGGGCTCGAGCCCATGCTCGGCGAGCGGCATCTCCGCGTGCTTACGGTCTTGGGATTCCCCAGCCTCACGCGTCCGGGGATCCTCGACGCCCTCAATCACCTCGGCTTCCCCTATCGCTGGGTCACGCGGTTCATCCCGCTGGGCAAGGCGGAGGCCACACGGACTCTGACCCGCCTCCGCCGGCACTGGTTTGCCAAGCGCAAGTCGATTGCGGCGTTGTTGCGGGAGGTCCTCTATAACGAGCCCACGCCGCTCCTCGACAGCGACGCCGACAACAAGGTCGCCGATGCCGACCTGGCGCTCCAGGCCTTGGGCGGCGACCACGTCGCCTTCGGCTACTTGACCGCGACGATCGCGATCGCGGAGGAGAGCGCCGTCGCGGCGGACGAGCGCGTCCGCGCCATCGAGCGCGTCGTCAATGGCGCGGGCTTCACCACGATCCGCGAGAGCGCGAACGCGGTCGAGGCGTGGCTGGGCTCGCTGCCGGGGCACGTCTACGCCAATGTCCGCCAGCCGCTCGTCCATACCCTGAACCTCGCCCACCTGGTCCCGCTCTCCTCGGTCTGGGCGGGCCCGGCGGCGAACGAGCACCTCGGCGGCCCCCCGCTCTTCCATGCGGAGACCAGCGGCTCGACGCCGTTCCGGTTCTCGACGCACGTCGGCGACGTCGGCCACATGCTGATCGTGGGCCCCACCGGCGCCGGCAAGTCGGTGCTGCTGGCGCTCCTGGCGCTGCAGTTCCGCCGCTATCGGGGATCCCAGGTTTACATCTTCGACAAGGGTAATTCGGCCCGCGCCGCCGTCCTCGCCATGGGCGGCGATCACCACGCGCTGGGCTCGGGCGGCTCGCTCGCGTTACAGCCGCTCGCGGGCATCGGCGATCCCGCGGAGCGCAGCTGGGCCGCGGAGTGGGTGGGATCGCTGCTCGCGCACGAGAAGGTCGCGGTCACCCCCGAAGTGAAGGATGCCGTCTGGTCCGCGCTCGGCAACCTCGCCTCGGCGCCGGAGCGCGAGCGCACACTCACGGGCCTCTCGGTGCTGATGCAGTCGAACGCGCTGAAGGCGGCGCTCCTGCCCTACACGCTCGACGGCGCCTTCGGGCACCTCCTCGACGCCGCCGAGGACCGGCTCGCGCTCACGGACGTCCAGTGCTTCGAGACCGAGACGCTCATGCACGAGGCGGGCGCGATCCTGCCGGTGCTCACCTATCTCTTCCACCGTCTCGAGGCGCGGTTCGACGGCCGGCCCACGCTTCTCATCCTCGACGAGGCCTGGGTCTATCTCGACAACCCCCTCTTCGCCGCGCGCATCCGGGAGTGGCTCAAGGTCCTGCGGAAGAAGAACGTCGCGGTGGTGTTCGCGACGCAGTCGCTCGCGGACATCGCCGGAAGCTCCATCGCCCCCGCGATCGTCGAGAGCTGCCCGCAGCGGATCTTCCTCCCCAACGACCGCGCGATCGAGCCGCAGGCGCGCGCCGCTTACGAGCGCTTCGGCCTCAACGAGCGGCAGATCGAGCTCGTCGCCCGCGCCACACCCAAACGGCACTACTACTTGCAGTCCCGCCGGGGCAACCGCCTCTTCGAGCTCGCCCTCGGGCCCGTGGCGCTCGCGTTCGCAGGCGCGTCCTCCCCCGCGGACCAGGCGCTCATCGACCGCGTGCTCCGCGAGCATGGCCCCGAAGGCTTTGCCGCGGGGTTCCTCGCCGCCCGCGACCTCGGCTGGGCCGCCGAGCTTCTGGAACGCTATTCCCAACCGGAGATCACCCGATGACCCGCAAGCACCTCTGGGCGGCGGCGCTCGCCGCCGCCCTTAGCGTATCGGCAACCGCTCTTTCGCCGCGGCCGGCGTTAGCCACGCTCCCGGTCTTCGACGGCTCCAACTTCTCGCAGAACCTGCTCACGGCCGCCCGGGCGCTGCAGCAGATCAACAACCAGATCCAGTCGCTGCAGAACGAGGCCGTCATGCTCGAGAACATGGCGAGGAACCTCGCGAGCCAGCCCTTCTCGGCGCTCGATGGCATGGTCGCCGACCTTCAGAAGATCGGCGGGCTCATCAACCAAGCTCAGGGCATCGCCTTCACCGTCGATGCCAGCACCGCGGCCTTCGCCCAGCAGTACCCGCAGCAATACGCGGCCGCCGTCAGCAACGATCAGCTCCTCGCCGACGCCCGCCAGCGCTGGCAGAACGCGATGAGCGCCTTCCAGCAGACATTGACGGTGCAGGCGGGCATCGCCCAGACCGTCCAGAGCGACACCGCGACGCTCACCGCCCTGGTCTCGGCGTCCCAAGGTGCCGCCGGAAACCTGCAGGCGGAGCAGACCGGCAACCAGCTCACGGCGCTCGCGGTGAAGCAGATGCTCCAGATCCAGACCCTCATGGCCGCGCAATACCGCGCCGACGCCCTCGACCGTGCCCGCATCGCCGCGGGCAAGGAGCAGGCGCGCGCCGCGTACCTGAAGTTCCTGGGCGCCGGCAACGCCTATCGGCCGCAGTAAGCCTGGGCTGTCGGCGGGGGGAGTGTCATGACGGACCTGAGCGTCATCGACCAGTTCACGGCGACCTTCATCCGCTTCGTCGACAGCGGCTTCGGGCTGCTGAACGGCGACGTCGCCTCCTTGGCCTCGATCCTCGTCGGGATCGACGTGACGCTGGCCGCCCTCTTCTGGGTGCTCGACGGCGAGGCCAACGTCATGGCCCGTCTCCTCCGGAAGGTACTCTACATCGGCGCCTTTTCCTTCATCCTCAACAACTTCTCCACCCTCTCCGCGATCGTCTTCGGCAGCTTCTCGACCCTGGGCCTCCATGCCACGGGCTCGGGCCTCGCCGCGCAGGATCTGCTGCAGCCCGGCAAGATCGCCTCCACCGGCTACCAGGCCGCCTTTCCGTTGCTGCAGCAGATCGGCGAGCTCCTGGACTTCAGCAGCTTCTTCGACAACTTCGTCACCATCGTCGTGCTGCTCTTCGCCTGGCTCATCGTCGTCCTCGCCTTCTTCATCCTGGCGGTGCAGCTCTTCATCACCGTAATCGAGTTCAAGCTCACGACGCTCGCGGGATTCACCCTCGTCCCCTTCGCGCTCTGGAACAAGACCGCTTTCCTCGCGGAGCGCGTCCTCGGCAACGTCGTCTCCTCCGGCATCAAGGTGATGGTGCTGGCGGTCGTCCTGGGGATCGGCACCACCTTCTTCGGGACCTTCACCGGCGCACTCCCGGGCCAGGAGCCGAGCCTCGCGGCGGCGCTCTCGCTGGTGCTCGCCTCGATCGCACTCCTGGGCCTCGCGATCTTCGCGCCGGGCATCGCCGCGGGCCTCGTCTCCGGCGCGCCGCAGCTCGGCGCCGGCGCCGCCGCCGGCACGGTCGCCGCGGTGGTCGCGAGCGCCTTCGTCACGGGTGCCGCGGGCCTCGGCCTCGCGCGCGCAACCTCCCGCGGCAGCCTCGCCGCGATCCGTGCGGGCACCGCGCTCACCGCCGGAGCCTCCACGGCCTACGGTCTCGCGCGCGCGACCTCTGGCGCCGAAGGTCTCGGCGGTGTCGGTGCCGGTCTCGCGGGTGTGGCACGCGCCGGTGCCGGCGCCGTGAGGAGCGGCGTGCAATCCCTGGGGCTGCGTCTCAACGGTTCATTCTCCGAAGACGCCGAGGCCGGACGCCGGGCCGCCTGGCGCGCCACCGGCGGAATCCCATCCTCGCGCGCGACCCCGCTGCCGGCGGACTCCGAGGATGTTCCCGAGTGGGCGCGGCGGCTTCGCGCGAGCCAGCGCTTCCGGACCCACGCCCACACTGCCGTGCAGGCGCTGAAGGACGGCGACAAGCCCGGCGCCGGCGCCCACCCCAATCTCGGTCAACGGGAGTAGAAACCCATGCTCTTCAAGCGATCCCAGCAGCGCTACGGAACAACGCCGGAGCCCGTCACCCCCTATCAGAAGGCGGCGCAGCTCTGGGACGAGCGCATCGGCGCGGCCCGCGTCCAGGCCCGGAACTGGCGGCTCGCCGCCTTCGGCTGCCTCGCGCTCTCGATCGGACTCTCCGGCGGCCTTGTCTGGCAGTCCGCGCAGAGCCGGGTCACGCCCTATGTCGTCGAGGTCGACAAGCTCGGGAGCGTCCGTGCGGTGGGTCCGGCGATCGAGCCCTATGAGCCCACGGACGCCCAGATCGCCTATCATCTCGCGCGCTTCATCGCGGATGTGCGCTCGCTCTCGCTCGATCCCGTGCTGGTGCGGCAGAACTGGCTCGAGGCCTACGGCTACGCGACCGATCGCGGGGCGGTGTTCTTGAACGAGTTCGCCCGCGCCAACGATCCCTTCAAGGCGGTGGGCGAGCGCAGCATCGCCGTCCAGGTCACCAGCGTCGTCCGGGTCTCAACCGATAGCTTCCAGGTCAAATGGACCGAGCAGGTCTACGACCGCGCGAGCCTCGCCCGGACCGAGCGCTGGACGGCGATCCTCTCGATCCTCGTGCGTCCGCCCCGCGACGTGGACGCGCTGCGCAAGAACCCGCTCGGCCTCTATGTCGACGGCCTCCACTGGTCCCGCGAGCTCAACCCCGGAGAAACCCCATGAACATTCGTACCCTCCTGCTATCCGCGTCCGTTCTTGCCGTCTCGGCCTGTACCGATCCGGAGCCGCCGCCGGCGATCGCCTACGACACCGCGGCCTTCAAGCCCGCGGTGGCGGAGCCGGAGCCGCCGAAGCCGGTGCAGGCCGTGCTCGTCCCCGAGCCGTTGCCGCTGCCGGGCCAGCTGCAGCCGCCGCCGCTGGCGAAGCACGATCGGCGCCCGCCTATGGCGCGGGTCGCTGCCGCCAACCGGGCCGCGCTCCTCGAGCCCACCTCCCACGGCTACGTCAACGCGATCCAGGTCTATCCCTTCGCGGAGGGCGCGCTCTACCGGCTCTATGCCGCGCCGGAGCGCGTGAGCGACATCGCGCTCGAGCCCGGCGAGGTGCTCGTCGCGGTCTCGGCCGGAGATACCGTGCGCTGGGTCGTCGGCGACACCGTCAGCGGCAGCGGCGCGGGGAAGCAGGTCCACATCCTCGTCAAGCCCTTCACGGCAGGCCTCAAGACCAATCTCGTCATCACCACGGAGCGCCGGAGCTACCACCTCCAGCTCGAGAGCACCGAGGAGACCGCGATGGCGGCGGTCTCCTGGACCTATCCACAGGAGACGCTCCTCGTGCTCAAACGCCAGGGCGAGCGTGCGCAAGCTGCTGCGCCCGCTGCTGCCGGGCTCGCGCTCGAGACCCTTCGCTTCCGCTACGCCATCTCCGGCGATACGCCGCCTTGGCGGCCGCTTCGTGCCTTCGACGACGGCGCCAAGGTCTATATCGAGTTCCCCGCGCGCCTCGACCAGGGCGAGGCGCCGCCGCTCTTCGTCGTGGGCGCCGATGGCGGCAGCGAGCTCGTGAACTACCGTGTGCGCGGCAACTACTACATCGTCGACCGTCTCTTTGCGGCGGCCGAGCTGCGCCTGGGCCAAGAGAAGCAGCAGGTGGTGCGCATCGGCCGCACCGACGCCGCACGCCCCGGCGAAGCGCCCCGTGCGCCGGCGCCGCCGGCTGGACCGTGAGGACGGTCATGGCCGAGAACATGGAAGGTCCGGAGGGCGCCAAGGTCGATCCCGAGACCCTGGTGCTGCGCGCGCGGCCGCGCCGCGTGGTGCGCTTCAAGCGCCGGCTCATGATCGGGGTGGCGGCCGTGGGTGCGCTCGCGCTCATGGGCGCAGCGTGGCTCGCGCTGAGCGGACCCGCGTTCCGCCCCCGTCAGAGCGGCCCGGAGCTGCTCGATCAAGGGCGGAAGCCCATGCCGGACGGCCTCTCCTCGCTTCCCGGCAGCTACGACCAGGTGGCAAAGCCGGCGCCGCAACTGGGTCCGCCCCTGCCGGGCGATCTCGGACCGCCCGTGGTGCGGCAGGAGCGCACGCTCGGCGTGCCGCCGCAGCCGGTAGCGCCGGTCGTCAGCCTGCGCCCGGACCCGGAGGAGGAGGAGGCGCGCGCCAACCGGATCCGCCTGGCGCAGCAGCGACGGCAGGCGCGGGAGGCAAGCGTGCTCTTCCAGCTTCCGCGCACCGATCGCGGCTCCGCGACGGCGGTGGCACCGGCGGGATCGACAACGGGGCAGGGGATCGCGCCCACGCCGGTGGCCGCCGCGGGCGCCGACCGGATCGCGCTCGATCCCGACCGGGATCAGAACAACCAGCAGCGCAAGCTCGACTTCCTGAAGCAGCCGCCGGATCAAGGCGTCTACAACCCGCATGTCCTGCAGCAGCCGGCCTCGCCTTACGAGGTGATGGCCGGCACCGTGATTGCGGCGAGCCTTCTGACGGGCCTGCGCTCGGATCTCCCGGGATTCGTCGTGGCGCAGGTGACGGAGAACGTCTACGACACCGTCACGGGACAGATCCTGCTGATCCCCCAGGGTGCGCGGCTCATCGGCAGCTACGACAGCGTCGTCGCCTTCGGGCAGAAGCGTGCGCTCCTGGTCTGGCAGCGCATCGTCTTCCCCGACGGCTCCTCGATCGTGCTCGACAATCTCCCCGCGACCGACGCCGCGGGCTATGCCGGCCTCGAGGACGAGGTCGACTTCCACACCTGGCAGCTCCTGAAGGGCGTGGCGCTCTCGACGCTGCTCGGCGTCGGAACGCAACTCACACTCGGCAGTCAGGAAAGCGACCTCCTCCGCGCGCTTCGGGAATCGACGCAGCAGAGCGTAAATCAGGCCGGTCAGCGCATGACCGAGAAGAGCCTGAACATCCAGCCCACCATCACGATCCGCCCGGGTTGGCCGCTCAGGGTCATCGTCCACAAGGATCTGGTGCTGCGGCCCTACCGCGGCTGAGGAGACGACAATGCCCGATCTGAAACTCGGCAAGCTGCCGGACCGCACGCCCGTCAGGATCGTCCTCCGCGTGAGTCCCGATCTCGACCGCGCGCTCCGCGCCTACGCGGAACTCTACCGGGAGGCCTACGGCGAAATGGAGAGCGTCGCCGAGCTCATCCCCTCCATGCTCGAGCGCTTCCTTGAGAGCGACCGCGGCTACGCCAAGGCGCGCAGGGCGCTCGAGGGCAAGGCGACACCGGAGAAGCCCAGCCCGTGAGAGCTGGGAATTCGCGTGGCGACATCGTGAATTATGACAACCTCAGGAGAGACACACCATGTCCGTGATCGGAACGTTCATGCCTTCCGCGGATGGCGGTTGGGTCGGAAGAATCCGTACCCTCGGCCTCGATGCCAAAGTTCGCCTCGTGCCGAACGACAATCGTGAGAACGAAAGCGCGCCGGCGTTTCGGATCTTTGTCGGGTGTTCGCGCATTGGCGACGCCTGGTCCGCGCGGTCGGGCGGTGACAGTCCGAAGGAATATTTGCGGGTTCGGCTCGACGATCCGAGCCTGCCGGAGCCCATCGTGGCGGCGCTCTTCCCATCGGATGACCGGAAGGCGGCAGAGCTCGTCTGGAATCGGCGGTACCCTAGTGCCTAGGGTAATTCCAAAATTCTTGCAAATCCCACAATTCACATAACCTTGCCATATGGACGTCGATCAAGCACGTCCGAGAAAAGCAAGAACGGTTAGCGCGCTGCAGGACTTTTCTGCCGCTTCGACCGCACTTTAAAATTAAATTTCGCGCACAGCCCGACGCCAGAATTGACATCATAACCATCAGTTAATAATGGGCGTCCCCACATGGGTCGCAGACGATTGCCCCCTCACTCCACATTCCCTGACGCTCGCTATTAGGTGCAGCGATACCGACACAGAAGCAATTTAATGGTTCGCACTAAGTCGGCCGTCAGGCTCATAATCTGAAGGTCAAAGGTTCAAATCCTCTCCCCGCAACCAAATCTCCGTCATGGTACCAGTATCTTACGCACATCGCCCGGTCTCTGCACTGGGCGATGCGGCGTGCATGTCCGACCGGAGTCCGAAAAACGCGCGTCCGCGAGTGTCCTTTTCTGACCGCGTCGGCCCGAGCCAAAGGCTCTCGCGGGCCGCTCCCACATCGACGCACATGCGCTGGTTCAAACCGGGGGAGCAAAACCATCTTGGTTTGCCCCCTCCGGCCGATGACTGACGGAGGGTTTTGCATCGGAAAACCGGTTCATTCCAGCAAAAGGCCGTCCTCTCAAGCGTGACGAGTGCCTCGAGACCATCGCTACTCCGGGGAGATCCCAACAGCCTTCCGCGTGGGCGAGGGTCGCGGCTTACGACAAAGCAAACTCACCGGTGGGTCCGCAATTACAGCTGCAGGCTGTTATGCTGCGTCGGGGGATGCTTGTCTTCGGCCCTGCTGCCTCGACGCGGTCAAGTCCACCGAAATGCTTTGACAGAAGCGGCATCACCTCGGTGCCGAAGCGCTCCATACTCTTGAGAATACGCCTCCGCTCGATCCCCGGAATCACCATGAAATAGCTTTTGTGTGTTGGTTGGAGCTCAGTGATCTCCTCGGCCGGCTTTGCGGAACACCGCTGCGCATCACCCATCACCATACGATCGGCGATTGTTTTCAGAGGCGGCTCGTCAGGTGCCGGAATTTCCTCGAGCCATGCACCGTGAACAAGGGCGTATCGATTGCCCATCGACAGCGCAACTCGACGAATGTAACGCGCTCCTTCCGCTGCACGCAACTGCAGGGCGCAAAAAAATGTATGCGAGGAACCCGAGCTACGTCTACACGCACGTTCTGACCAAGGCGATTCAGAAGCATATCCTTCTCGATGACTTGCATCTTGGAAATATTCTGCTCGCCCTGCGCAAAGCCGGCTATGCCATCGACCGGAAGTCAGGGTTGCTCCGCAAGGGCAAGGCCGAGGTGAAGGCAGCCTGACCGGGACGCGATGGCGACCTGCGAGCCGCGTCAGCTCCCGACTGGAAAGGAAAGCGACGGCCGGTAAGAGCCTCCATACTCTCCCTCGTAGTCATACTCGTAGAGTGTCAACGCCCCGATCGCGATCTGCCGCTGGCCGAGGAAAAACGAAAAGCCGCCGGGCGCGGCCATGAACAGATGGACACGCGCCCCTTGTGCCGATGCTTCGCGTATCGCCTTGATCTGCCCGGTGAGCGACTCCGCCAGATCGAAAGCGTGCCGTCCGCAAATCACCGACCGGGCTCCCGGTCCGGAGAATAGCCGGGCTTCCAGGAAGACTCTTGCCGCCGGCATGGCCGCGCCGACGTAGGCACGCACAGCCGTCGCCACATCATGGGTGAGGCTGACGGCGATGACGATGTCATTGCCGGCGGGATTGACGTCCTCCCGCCGGAAGATCCACCGCGGCCAGGCCGCATCGGGCGGCAGATCGTCAGGAGCCCAAATCTTTTTTCCGATGGTGCGCTGCTCAAGCTCGATCATCCGCCCCGATTTGATGTTCAGCACTGCCCCGGCAGCGAAGGACAGGGTGAGATGCGCATCAAGAACAAGCTGCAGCCGCCCGCCATCCTTGGCGGCATCGAGAAGGAATGCTTTCAGGGTGGGATAGAGATCGCCGCTCCAGTCGGCGTCCGGACGGATTTGCCGGTCGGCGAATTTCGGCACGAGATCGAGGACTTTCGTGCAGCGGTCTTCCAGTCTGTCCGTTGCGTGCTCAAACGACTTGACGCCGTAGACCCTAGGCCGTCCCTCGCCCGCCTCACCGATCAGATTTTCCTTCTCGCAATGGCCGCGGAACCTGCCGCGTGTGAACTCAAGCCGACCCTGCGCTGCCCACTGGAAGACCACGTCGTCGTAGATGAAGGCGCTTTCGCTGGGCGGAATGCGGCGAAGACCGACGAGGCCAAAATACGGATCGAGCCTTTCCCGCAGCCCGTCAAGCGAATCACCCGACTCGGAGAACGCAAGTGTGCGGGCAAGAGCACGAAGCTCGGTTTCGTCGACGCCAAGGTGATCGCGCCAGAATTTGCGTACCTGGCCCATCGCGCTGCGTTCGGTCGCCGTTCCGTAGAGCATATCGACGCGCAAAGTGTGCGACCGCTCGTTGACGAGCTTGCGCAGCGGGTCAGCGCGATCAATCCGCCAGTTGCTGATAAACCGGAACCGCGCGCCTTCGCCGGCAGGCGCGTAGCTCCGCTGGGCGGCAAGGGCACGCTGAAGCAGCGAGCGGGCATTCGCGTTGACAAATTCGGGATCGGCAACTTGCACGTAGCCGTAGCTGCCCGGAGTCACATGCCATTTGCACTGTATGTGCTCGCGTCGCAGCGGTTTGCCTTTCTGATCGCTGATCGGCGGATCGTACTCCACCCAGATGTCATCGAACCCGCCGGGGCCGCTTTCAAATCCAACCTTCGCGACCGGGCTCGTCGGATCGAGGAGATACACCGCCTTGAGCCAGAATATGCGCGCCTGGAACGAATCGCCGTCCCGGCGAGCGGTCACAGCCTGGGTCATCGCCGTGCTTTCCGGATGCGCGCGATACCGATCATCCGCCCGCCCCGTCACGGAACGGCGGGCTCGGCTTCATGTTCGCGAGCAATTCGACGGCCCGCTCGAAGGTCACGGGCCGATCAGGGTAGGCGTCGAGGATCAAGGTCGGCAGAAGGCGCTGCGTCAGGTCCGAGAATGTGAAGCCGACTCCCCTTTCGTCCTGTGGCCCGGTCAGCTCGACGATTCGCTCGATCTGATGCTTTTTGAATCCCAATTCGGTGAGGGGCGCTTCGACGACCGTCCGGCGCTGTACCTCGTTCGGGCGGCGGAACTCGAATATCTCCGCGGCGCGCCGCAGGACCGAAGGATCGATCGATCCGATGCGGTTCGTGCAAAGCACGACCGCCACCGGCAGGTGCTTCTCCGCAAGGCGGTCGACCCCGCGGATGAACGCATTCACCCCGGCACGATCTTCATGGTGCATCTGCGCGGCTTCGCGGCTTTGCGTGACAGCGTCGGCCTCGTCAACCAGCAGGATGATTCCTCCCGCCGCTTTACCGCCCGAACGCCTGAGCTTTTCCGCGGCCTTGAGCACCGCGTCGAAAGCCGCCGATAGCAGCAAGGTCATTTCGCCAACCTTGCCGCTGCCTCTCGTCGCGAGGCTCAAGGGGTAGAGCGTGACGCCGATATTTTCCTGCCGCGCGACGGCGTCGCCGACGGTTTCGGAGAGCGCGGTCTTGCCGGTGCCGACATCGCCGGCCAGCACGACGAGCGGCGGGCGACGCTCGAGGTAGTCAAGCGCGGCGGTGGCGCTGTTGTGGTGTTTCTTCGCCCATGTCTGCGGCCCCGCAGGGTTGACGAGAACCGCAAGTACCTTCGTCAGGCGCGCCTTGGCCTCGTCGATACCGACAAGCCGCGCGAGCCGCTTGCTCGCGCCCAAGTCTGGAAAATCGAGCCGGCGATCGAACAGCGCATCGATGGAGATGGAATCGCCGCTCATGAACGCTTCACCGTGGCGCGGCCCAGCCCGCGGCCGCCGGCCACATAGTTGAGGTCGTCGGCCCAATAGCCGGCTTCAAGCGGCGGTGCGGTCCCGGAGACGCGCTTGAACGGGCAAGCGTTCTCGATGGCGTCACGCTCGGCCTGGGTCAGCGACGACCACTTGCTGTTATGGGTAAGGAAGGAGGTGAAAGAAGCGCCGGAGACATCGAGCCGCGGCTTGATCTTGCCGGGATCGTCATCTGCGACCAGCGTTCCGCCCGGCAGTGCCCGGTAGCGGACGACCGCCTCGGTCCATTTCCCGTCGCGCTTGAAGCCGTACTCAAGACTTTCGACGACATCGTGCCGCAGAAACTCGACGATCTCGGCTTCGTATTTGTCGATCCACTCGTTCGATGGTGAGCCGTACAGCGACTGGAAGCGCAGGAGGTCGGTCGCGACCTTCGACGCGATCTTGCGGGCGTGGGCAAGGGTGAATGTCTCGGAGTCCGTGATTGAATATGTGCTCATACGATCCTCACGCGTTGAATGTAGGCCCGAAGACCTTCTGCCAATACCGTACCGTCTCGCCCTTGCTGATTGCACGCAGCGCCGAGTCGATCGCATCGCCGGCATCGAGCGCCGCTTCGCTGATCTTGCTCTTGTTCTCCGCCGTATAGAGCGAGGCGACGTTATTCTCGCAATTTACAGGGTCCCAGATCCGCACTGGCGCCGGGGTCGTGGCACAGTCGGCAGGATTGTAGTAGTCGCTGAAGGCGATAGCAGTCTCAAAGTCATCGTTGGCGATATACGCGAAAATCTTCGCGAGCGCCGACGGGTAGTCATCGAGCGCGAGACCGCGGTCCGCGAGATAGGCCACGAGCAGCTCGACCATGAAGGACTTGAACCGGAACTTCTCATCTTCCTGCTTGCGCAGATTGCCCCAGAATTTCAGAAGCCGGACAATCTGGGCATAGTGCGTCTCGTTCGCTGCCTTGCGCTTGCGGATGAACTCCAGGTGCATCGGCACGCTGGTCATCAGCTTCTCGCCGGTGTCCTGCGAAATCAGGTAGCCGCGCCAATCCGGCTCGCCGTCATAAAGGATGGGGACGACATCGACCTCGTTACCGGTCGCGATAAAATTGACACCGACGGAATAGGTTTTGCGCTTGATCTGCTCGGGTTTGAAGTTCGGAAAGGCCGTTTCGAGCTTCTTCGCCAGCCAGTCGATCAAATCGCTGATCTTTTCCGGCGCCGAAGCCGACGCCACGTAGCAGGCGACATCAATGTCGCTGATCGACTTGAGCGCTGTGCCCTTGGCCAGGCTCCCGGACAGCAGCATCTTCTTCAGCCCGAAGTCGGGATGTTCGGCGAGGTAGCCTTCCAGCTTGTCGCGCAGACGATTGGCCTGCGCGCGCAGCTCCTGGGCGTCTTCCCGTTTGAGGTTCACGCCTTCATCCGCGAAGCGGACGAGTTCGGCATGATCAACGTGCTGCCTGGACATATTTTTTCCCTAGACTTGCCATGGCGATATCGCCATGGCATACATGTCTAGTCTGTATGTATCCCGATTCGAACAAGAGCGTCAAGCCCAACATGTCTATATCGCCATGATCAAGCAGCCAGCTCCATCCGAAATTTTTAGGGAACGTGTCAAAACCGCCCGCGAACTGCGTCAGTTGAAGCAGAGCGAGCTTGCTGATCGGGCCAAGTTGCCGCCCAGCTCAATCGCCCACTTCGAGGCGGGCGCTCGCAAGCCGTCCTTCGATACGCTGCGGAGACTCGCGAACGCGCTCGAAGTCACTACCGATTATTTGCTCGGGCGCGTCGATGACCCGGGACTTGCCGAGGCGGGGGACCCACTGTATCGCGACATGGGAAAACTGACCGGCAGGGACCGCGAGATCGCGAAGGACTTCCTCGAAATGCTAGCGAAAAAAGCCGAGTCGAAGAGAAAATGACGAAGTTCCCGAGTCACGCGTTCCGCCTCAAAATGGCCAAGCAGAAGGCCGAGACGTTCCTGCGCGACGAAGGGATTGCCACGCTGCCGGTCGATCCGTTCGCGATTGCGGCGAGCCGCGATATCGAGGTGAAGGCCAAGCCCGATGCCGCCGGAGGAGTCTCCGGGATGCTGCTCCGTCACGGCGATGCCTTCGGGATTCTTTACGCGACACACATTCCAAGCGAGGGCTTCCATCGATTCAGCGTCGGCCACGAGCTAGGCCACTATTTTCTGGACGGCCACATAGACCACATCCTGCCTAAGGATGGAATCCACACCTCGCATGCCGGATTCGTCGCGGCCGATCCCTACGAGCTGGAAGCGGACCAGTTTTCCGCCGGCCTGCTGATGCCGAGCGTTCCGTTCAAGCGTGCTCTTGCCCGGCACGATCCCGGACTTGAAATCGTCGAGTCGCTCGCTGATCTCTGCAAGACCTCGCTGACGGCAACGGCCATCCGCTATGCGGAGCTGACTGACGATGCCGTGGCGGTCATCATCAGCACCGGCCCGACAATCGATATTTGCTTTTTCTCCGACACCATGAAGTCGCTGCCGCAGCTCACATGGCTGCGCAAAGGTACGCCGGTCCCGCGGAACACGGCAACGGCTCAGCTCAATGCGAGTTCCGCGCGCATAGGCGATGGCGACCGAGCCGATGCGGATATCGATCTCATGGATTGGCTCGGCGGTGCACGGTCGGTTCGGGCGACCGAGCAGGTCGTTGGCCTTGGCGGATATGGCAAGACCCTGACCGTCCTAACCTGCCTCTCTTTTCAGGATGAGACTTTTCAGGAAGACGACGGTGACGACGACGAGAAACTGACCGAGCGCTGGACCCCGCGGTTCCGGCGTTGAGTTGTCATGACGATTAAGCCTTCTCGCCAGTTTCTTACCGACGAAATCAGGACGACCATTAATTCTATCAAGTGATGCGTCACGCCGATCTTCGATATGAATGATCACGGCGCGGCCGAATTGCTAGGTAGCGCGGTATTGATTGAGGTAGCGCGAGACTTTTCTCCGCACCGCCAAACATGTGATCGACGAGAGCACCCATTCAACGCTGTATATAGACGGACCTTCCAAAATGGAGGTTCTCGAAGACGACTTTTACGGCTCCGCCGCGCACGACGTGGCCGTGCTGAAACTGACCGCCGCGCAGATCGGCGCGCTCCGGAAATATGTGGCGCTCCGCCTCGATGGAAGCGCGAACCAGACCGAGGCGCCAGCATCCGAGTATGTCGAATTCGTCGGCCTTCCAACAACGAAGAATCGCAAGATTTATCAGCAGAAAAAGATCAAAGGGCTGATCTACGCAAATGGCGGCATTGTCATTAAAATCAATCTCGCCAAAGTCCGGATGGCATTCAACAGGCCCCGCGCTTTTTCATTCGGGACCGTGACAATCGGTATCGCGCGGTCTCCGATCAGCGGCCGGCATATCTCGGCATTACCCAGATCCGAACCCCGTCCAGATCACCTCAGGCCAACGCGATCGCCGAGCGCTGGGTGGGATCTCCGCGGATTCAATGTCTAGACCATCTGCTCATCCTCAATGAGCGCCATCTGTGGATGGTGCTGGCGGATTACGTGGAGTATTTCAATCGCTGGCGCCCGCATCGCTCGATCGGTTGACCTGATGGGGTGGACGGCCCCCGCTCCCGGCATCGATGTGCCATAACGTGGTCGTCGCTGAACGCCACAACTGAGGGGAGCCATCCACCCCATCAGGTCAGTCGTCGCTGGGCTTACGATCCTATCAAGCTTCTCTTTTGACGCCGACGGACCCATACGTTGATCCGATTCGCCGGGAGCCGCCATACAAGCAGCAGTTTCGCGCCAGCGTTTCTGGCATGTAGCCGATGTTGGCGAGCGCTGGGTTCCGACGATCAGAGACATCCTCCTTCCAAAGAACGGTAGAAGGCGCTATCCAGGTTGTATGAGCCGTGGCAACGATGGCACCCGCGAAGAATAAAAAGACGGGCCGCAAACGATCCCTCGACGATCGGTTCGAGTTCGTGGGCGATGCGGTCGCCCCGGCAAACCGTGAGAAGCTGAAGGCCGCTCTCTTCGAGGTCGAGGACCGTGACGATGGCGACGCTGAGCGGACGCTAAAGCTGTGGCGCAAGACCGGCACGCCACTCGATGACGACCTTCGCGCTCTCTGGCTCCACGAGATGCGCCAAGTGCAGCGTCTTATGGCGTACTCAGGCGCGCGGGAGGTAATAGTAGACGTCCTGGAGCTCGTGGAGGACGACGCAGACTTCGGCGTAGTCCTTGAGCGCGTCGGCCGGCCCCTCTCAGAGATGCGCCGCACCGGCTCAAGACAGCACTGGCTGAAGAACCTCGCGGCGCCCCGCCAGCGTACGTTGCTGTGGCAGAACATTCGCCGACTTGCGGAGGCGCTCGGCATCGTTCACGCGCAGGGGCTCGTTCACGGCCGCGTCGGCGCCGACGCGGTCATGACTGAAGGCGCTCAGGTCCCCGACTTCCAGCTCGGCGGCTTCGAGTGGAGCCTGTGGCTCCAGGCGCCGCCCGCGAAGGAGACACATGCAAGCCTTGGGCCCGAAACGGCGGCGAAGCGCGCGCGGGCGTATTCGTTCGCGGAGGACTGGCAGGCACTGGGGCGGATGGTCGCCTCACTGCTTGGCGTTGAGGTCAGGGAGGGCGGAGACGTGGTGCCCACGCCGAGCGCCGGGTTCACCGCATCGCTCTCGCCTTCCGAACGAGACCTCCTGCGTCGGCTCGTCGCCCCATCGCGCCGCGACGCGCTCGACGCGGACGTGATCAGGCGCCGGATCGACGACACGATTGCCGGTGCCGCCAGGGCCACGTCGACCGTAGCCGGCACGTTCATCCTCTTGTTCGACGAACGGGCCGGCCTCGGCGACGCCGTCTACGCGGCCACTGAAGGCGAGATCGCCTCAGACGATTTGGCAGCGCACCTTGAGTGGGTCGGCGCCGATCTCGACGGAGACAAAGCGCTGTTGGTGCCGCGGGCGTTTGAACCCGGAACGAGCCGGATGACGCTGGTGACGTCGCGGATGACGTACCGGCTAGCGGCGTTCTACGAAGCCGGCAGCCCCCTCTGGGACATCGCCGTCTGCCGCAAGGCGACGTTGCGGGGCGACGCGGTCTTCGTCCGCGACTATGAAGAACACTCGATCGTCCAATCCATCGAGGTCGTCGCGAGGAAGGCCGCCGCACAGGAGCTTCGCTCGCGCCTGGGCGCCAACGTCCTGGATTGGAGTGCATTCGCTGCGGTTTCCGACGGCGCCACCCTTGACGCCAATGGGTCTGTACGCTCCTCGCTCCTCCTCATTCAGGTCGTTGAGGCCGTGCTCAAGGCCCTCGAAAGCTACCCGGTGGAGATCGTCAACACCGATTCGCGGCCGGGCCGGCGCTACGCAGTTCTCCGCGCTCGGCCGGACGAAGTCCGGGACGGTCTCGCGACCGAGGTCCGAGGCCATGGAACGGCTGAGGCGCTGCGTAGGCTGTTCGAGGAGGATCAGCGCGAGGGAGAGGATAAGTGGACCATCACGCGGTCGTCCGGCCTCGGTGCGTCGCGCCATGATGACGTGGCCGCAACCTTCGTCGACATGAAGGAATTTGAAGGAGGCGAGGCATACGAGTTCGAGCTCGACGGGGATCCACCACAGGGAAGACTTTTCCTTCGAGCTCCCGGCGACGCGGGAACCGAGCGGGTTGTCCGTCGGCGGTTCCGAAACATCGCGGCCCTAAAGACGCGCGTCGACCTGCTGGAGATGCTGGACGATCCGCTGCGCGCGCGGCGCAGTAGCCGCGACCAGCTGGACGAAGGCGGCCCGGAGTTCCAGGACCTCGACCCGCCGAAGCAGGATGCCCTGCGGCAGCTTTGGGAGATGCTTCCCGGGTTCTTCGTCGTTGGCCCGCCTGGGGTTGGCAAGACCTATTTGGCCACCGAGATCATCCGGCGGCGGTTCGCCGACCGGGCGTCGCGCATCCTGCTCACAGCTCAGGGCCATGACGCCCTCAACAAGCTGCAGGCAGACGTGACGAAGATGATCCGGAAGAGCGGGATGGACGACGTCATTATGGTCCGCACGACGACGAACGATCGCACGACGACCACGGACGAGGAGGTCCACAGGGTTGCTGCGGCCTATCTCGCTCAGCTCTCCGGCAGTCCGAACGTACGAGGGGCGCTGAAACCCATCCGCGAGCGCGTACTCGCACTTGAGGCCGCCGCCAGGATGTGGGAGACGCAGAAGAAGACGCTGAGCAAGGAGGACGGGGCCGGTGTGAACGCGTTCTTGAACCTTCTGCTCGATGCGGCCAACATAGTGATATCGACCGCGAATTCGCCCGACATCGAGCGCATGGTCGAGGCCCGAGAGCAGTTCGACTGGGTGATCGTCGAAGAGGCCGCGAAAGCGACCGGGCCGGAACTCGTCGGGCCGCTGATGCTGTCCGGCCGCCGCCTCTTGATCGGCGACCATCACCAGCTTCCTCCCTTCGACGAGGAACGGCTCCTCAAAATCCTGACGGACCAAGAGTTGGTCAAAACGGCCCTCTCAGTGGCCGACCAGGTCCTCGAACCC
Source organism: Allostellaceae bacterium (assembly GCA_035541215.1). Classification (GTDB taxonomy): domain Bacteria; phylum Pseudomonadota; class Alphaproteobacteria; order ATCC43930; family CGMCC-115725; genus DASZHJ01. The sequence continues at coordinate 22,042 of DATKNV010000033.1, forward strand.
CTCGGTGACACCGGCGTCGAGGAGCTGGTTGAAATGTGCGCAGATTCGGCGACGCGGAAGCGACTCTCCGATATCGCCGTGAGGATGCTGCAGCCGTTCAAAACCTTCGCCAACGATGACGAGCGCCGGTGCGCGGCTGATCCGGCACATGTCGGGGTCGTCGCCACCCTGACAGAGCAGGGACGCATGGACCCGGCTATCGCCGAGATCGTGTCGGTCGCCTTCTACGGTGGAAGCGGGAGACTCAAGACCGCGAATAAGAGGCTCCTGCGGATGAAAGAGCCGCCGCCATTCGCGTCCCTCGATCCGTTACCGCCCTCTCCGGTTGTCGTGGTTGATTGTGAGCACGTCAGCTCGACGGGGCGTCGGGAACCGCTCGAGCGCGGGCGTCGAAGGTGGCACAACCCCTCTGAAATAGAGGTCGTGCTGGACGTGCTGCGGCATGTCAGGGCACCTCACGATCCCGGCCCGGAGGGCAAGCCGTCCATCGCGGTCCTGACGCCGTACCGGTCCCAGGCGGACCGCTTGCAGCAGCGCATCGCCAATGCGCTCAAGGACGACCTCTCACATCTCACTGGCTTCAGCCCGGCCCGTAGCGACGGCGAGATCGTCAGCACAGTTGATGCGTTCCAGGGCAACGATGCGGACCTTGTGGTCGTCTCCCTCGTCCGGAATAACCCACGTGCTGGCAAACGGGCGCTCGGCTTCCTCAGCGACAGTCGCCGGATGAATGTCCTATTGAGCCGCGCCAAGTTCAAGCTCGTGCTCGTCGGCAGCCTCCGGTTCGTGAAGGAGGCCGTGCGCGGCGTCAACCCCAATGGCGGAAAGCACGAGCTTTCATTCCTCACAGATGTCATCGACACGATCAACAAGCTCACGAAGGAGAAGCGGAGCCTGTCTACCGACGGAACTTCGCACGAGATCTCTTTGGCGACGATCATTCCTCCGCGGTCATTAAGCCACCGAGCATGACGGTGCTGGTCGCGATCCCGGTCTTCCGCCTTTCGTGCACTGTCTACATCGACAAGGGCCGCGGCTGGAGCGCGGTGGACGAGTTCCTGCTTTGGTCGTTGACCGAGCACCCGAGCTCGCTGGCCGAACTCGCCCAACAGACGCGCCTTCCGCACCAAGTGGTCGTCGCGTCGGTGGCTCGGATGATGCGGTTCCGGCTGGTCGAGGTAATGCTCGGTCAGCACGCGGCGTTTCGCGCAAGCGAGTATGGTGTCGCTGTCGTTCGGAACGGCGACGTGCTCCCCTCGTTTCCGAAGCGGTTCCCACGACCTGTCCACTTCGTTGTCGAGCGCGTGAGCGGAGGCGTGTTCCTGCGCCGGGACGGGATCCGGACGATGTCCCCGAACCAGCTCGACGTGGAGCGCCGGAATGGTGCTGCCGTCGTAATAGTGGACGTGGAGGACGGCCCTCCGTCGCTAGACCAGGCGGCGGCCTTCAACCACCTTTCGTCCGTGGTTGCGCAGGGCTGGGACGAGCAGCTGGGCGACGTAAACGACCTGACCGCCCGGGTGTGGGACGACGACTTCATGGTCGTCAGCGTGGGAGACGGAGTAACCCGTAACCTGCCGGATGGCGCGAGCGACGCCCTGCGCGGAACTGTGGCTAGGGCCGCCAGCCTGGACGCGAGGGCTCGGCAGCTGACAGTCCCCTACGCCGGGCGGAAAGAGAGAGCCGAACCTAAGCCGAAGACGATCAGCTGCGCGTTCGATCCTGACGACTTGATCGTCGGCGGCGACGCGCACAGGGCCTGCCTGACTAAGCTGCTGTGCACGACGCACGGACGGATCATCATCCACTCGACGTTCCTCGACGAGAACAGGTTCAAGGAACTCGCTCACGCGGTCCGGCAGGCCTGCGCACGAGGCGTGTCGATTGAGTTGCTCTGGGGCACCAGCTACGACCGACCGAACCAACGCTGCGCCATCGCGGCGACGAAGATCGCGAAGTTCGTTTGGATGGACCCCGCCATGAGAGGGCGGGTAAAAGTCCACCCGAATTCAACGCACTCGCACGCGAAAATCCTCCTGGCGGACCAACCTGACGGCTCCTGGGTCGCCGCGATTGGCTCCTGCAACTGGCTCTCTTCTCCCTTCAGGTCGACGGAAATCTCGGCAGTCCTTCGCGATCCTTGGGTCGTCGCCGAAGTCGCCTCGACGATGCAGCGGATATCGGGCGGGCGAGGCCTGTCCAATCCTGTCTCCAACGAACTTGCTATGGTCGCAGCGGATCTCCGAAAGCGGCCGTCGGCCAGCGGCTCCGCGCGCATCACGGTGCTCGTCGGTGAGCACCACGATGGGCTGATGCGCGAGGCAAGCGGAGCCGCCCGGTCACGTCTCCTCGTGGGAAGCAATCGGCTTGGAGCCACCGCCGTCCCCGGCGCGCTCATGCCCAGCGAGTTCGCGGCCCGCAGCGGCCTTACGCCTCTCGTCCTCTATTCAGTAGAATCCGGGCCCATGACGGCCGAGGCCGCCGACCAGCTCGCCCACGAGGTCCAGGGCAACGGCGTTGTCCTCCTCAGATTGGAAAATCCCATTTTGCACGGAAAATTCGTGGCGTGGAATGATGACGATCTCGTCGTCACAAGCTTCAACTGGGCTTCCGCGTCGACGAGCCCCGACAAACCGTGGGACGAGGCTGGGGTCCACATCGAGGCTCCCGGCCTCGTGAAGACAGCGCTCGAAGCTCTGAAGACGATCTATCCCCAGCTAATCCAGATCCCTGACATTTGATACAAAGGCCCGGGCGAGTATCCAGTTCAATTCCGGGCGTGAAAGGCTGACGCTACCTCCCGCGCTCCCAGGATCGGAAGCTCCTTCGATCAGTCGATCCTCGCCTAGTCGCAAAAAAACGTTGGGCACGCAATGGGCACGCAACCAGACGTAACCGATTGAATTTACTTGCAGCGAGATTCAGCGTTTCGCGGCAAAAAAGCTAGGATTTCTGCCGTTGTCCGGCCTTTTTCGCGCCGCTCATAACGGTGTTGTCGCAGGTTCGAGTCCTGCCGGGCCCACCATCACTGGAATGTACACCACAATTCTGCCTAGCCTTTGGGCAGACAATGCCTTGCCGACGAAGAGATCAGAATCGGCGCTTAAGCTGCTTCAATTGTTTCATTGCTCTCCAGTTTTTGGCGCAGCGCGCCGATGACACGCTGCATCGTCTGTATGTCCTTGACCGAAAGTCCTTCGGAAAGGCCATCGATCCACGGGGCCTGTAGGCGCATGGCTGCATCGAATGCCCGCCTACCCTTATCAGTCAGAGCTACAAGTTGCGCCCGCCGGTGGTGCGGGTTGGTTTCAAATGCGACCAGCCCCTCCTTTTGCAGGTCATTGATAATTCGCTGCACGTTTTGACGGTTTGCGCCCATGTCGCGCGCGAGCCACGCCACCGGCTGCGCGCGTTCGGCGGCGACAATGGCTCCCAGAATCTGCCAGCGCGCGCTCGTCAGACCGAGCCCCGCCACCAGCCGGTCTCCAGCGGTCAATAGCAGGCTATTGAGCCTGAAGAGGTCGAGAACCATGTCCGTTAGGGCTTCGCCTACCGGGGTTCGCTTGGTCTTGGTCATTTGTCACCATAAAACTCTATTGACATTATATTGTCAATTCGATACAGATGCATTATACCAAGTTGACATCATAGTGACAATAAATAAAGGAGAGCCCAATGTCTCTATTACGTCCCCTCGACCCCGCGTTCCCGATCGACCGTCAAGTCGCAATCGACGCCAGCCCAGTCGTGCTGGTGAACCTGTTTACGCTCGACAAGGCGGATGAGCAGACTTTCCTCAAGACTTGGCAGGACGACGCCGCTTTTATGAAGCGCCAGCCGGGCTTCATCTCCACGCAGCTTCATCGCGCCATCGGCGAGAACCCGACCTACCTCAATTACGCCGTATGGGAATCCACCGCCGCTTTTCGGGCAGCATTCTCGCATTCGGAGTTCAGGGCAAAACTGGCGCTGTACCCATCATCTGCCGTCGCTTCTCCGCACCTTTTTCAAAAGGTCGCGGTTCCTGACATCTGCGTCGCATAGGCGCTCGCGCAGGAATAGGAGCGAAATCCATGCTCAAGATCGTCCACCCCGTCGCAGGCGTGTTTGCGATTCTCACGATAGCGACCTTCTGGCTCTCAACCGCTTTGGCTGAGCTGTTCGGTTCCGGACCGGTCGTTGTAGCTGTCAAGACCGCCATCCCTTGGGGCTTCCTGCTGCTGATTCCCGCGCTCGCTGCCGCAGGAGGCTCCGGCATTGCCTTGTCAAAAGGGCGGCGCGCTGGACTGGTCGGGGCAAAGCTGAAGCGCATGCCGCTGATCGCCGCCAACGGCATTCTGATTCTTATTCCCTCTGCCTTGTTCCTCGCGTCCAAGGCATGGGCGGCGGAGTTTGATACAAGCTTCTATGCGGTCCAAGCCTTGGAACTCATTGCGGGTGCCACAAATATTACCCTGCTTGGCCTCAACATTCGTGACGGACTCAAAATGAAAGGCCGCCTTCGCCGTCGGCCGGCATGATCGGACCAGATGCCGACGAAATACCGAGCTATTCTCGGTGCTTGGACGGTATCGGGATGGCCAAAATCCAGTGCCCAGTTTGATCCTGGTTGGCCCACCATCGCTGGAATGTACACCACACTTTCGACCGCGCCCGGCTACCTAAGATCCTGTTCGAGCGCCGGATGCGTTCTCGGTGTTTGAGATGGGATCAGACCCCGATTTCGAGCAGCTTGCCGGTGGCGTTGAACTTGCCGGCGCTGTAGTCGGCATACGCTTGGCGGATCTCTTCCTGGCTGTTCATAACGAAGGGGCCTTGAGCCACCACCGGTTCGTTGATCGGGTCGGCATGACCAAACAGCAGAACAGCGTCTGTTGTTGCTTCAAGCACGATCTCGTCGCCGTCGTCGTTCATCTCGACCAGTCGCCATTTGCCGACGGGTTCGTCTGAAACGATGACCTCGCCCTCGATGACATAGAGGAAGACGCTTCGCCTCCGGGGAGCGGGGATCGTTTGGCGAGCGCCGGCCGAAAGCCGCACCACGGACATGAACACCCCGGTCAGCGACCGGATTGGGCCCTGCACGCCCCCGAATTCGCCCGCGATGAGTTCAAGGTGACCTTTGCCCTCAGCCAAGGGCACGCGAGGAATCTGCACCTTCTGGACACCGGAATAACGCGGAGCGGTCATCTTCAAGTGAGACGGGAGGTTTACCCACAACTGAAGGATTTCCATCGGGCCACCGTTGCGCTTGAAGGATGGCGGTGAGAGCTCGGCATGAATCAGGCCGGAACCGGCCGTCATCCATTGAACGCCACCGGCTTCGATGACGCTCTCGTGCCCGCCCGAATCGTGGTGCGCAAGACTTCCTTCGAGGATGAACGTGACTGTCTCGAAACCGCGGTGCGGGTGAGGACCGAACGGCAGCCCCTTGTTGCCCGGCCGGTACACCTGCGGGCCATGGTGATTGAGGAAAAGGAAGGGGTCGATTTGATCGACCCCCGGTCCGGGAACCGGCCTGCGCGTCGTCAGGTCGGCGATATCGTCGCGGTGTGCGATGTGGGATTTTGCGACCGTGCGCATTGGTTATGCCTTTGCAGCCTGGGTTGCGTAATAGCTTTCGACAACGGCAGCGTAATTCGGCGTGGTCGCGCTATAGATACGAGCGAAGTCAGCGGCCTCGGGACGGTTCCAGGTTTTCTGGAGCTCGGCGACGAGGGCATTGGTGGTGGTCGGGATCACGCCGGCCTGGGCAAGGCGGGCGGTGGTCACCTGCGCCACGGCTGGGCTGACATCGCCTGAAGCGTCGATCACGGCATAGACCTTGTAGCCTTCGGCAAGCGCGGACAGCGACGGGAAGGCGACGCAGACGCTGGTCCAGACCCCGGCAATGATGAGCGTGCGCCTGCCGGTGGCCTTAACGGCCTGCGGGAAGGCGGGGGCATCCCACGCGTTAACCTCGCCGTTGCGCGGCACGAAGACGGCGTTCGAGCGCGACGCGATTTCGGGCATCAGCGGTCCGTTGGGACCGTCGGGAGCCGATGCGGTGGTGATGACCGGCATAGACAGAAGCTTGGCAACATCGGCAAGTGCAACGGCATTGGTCCGGAGTTGGCGAACCTCAATGTCTTTGACGGTCTGGAAAAGTCCGCTCTGGTGGTCAATCAGAAGTAGTGTGGCGTCGGCTGGATCGATGAACGTGCTCATTGTGGTGCTCCCATTTGCTTCCGCATCTTCGCGGTGTCTAGTACGATATTGATCGCATAACAGACACACAATATCCTCATTTGCGAACTGTTCGTTCGCTATATGGAAACGATGAACCCATCACTCGAAGAACTCGCCACCGTCGTTCACGTCGTCACCTGCGGCAGCGTCACGGCGGCGGCGGATCGTCTGCGGACCACCAAGTCGGTCGTCAGCAAGCGCTTGGCCAATCTCGAAGCCGCCCTGGGTACGAGCCTCTTCCATCGGTCAGGCCGCAAGATGCAACCGACCGATGTCGGCCTTCATGTTTACGAGCGAGGCTTGGCGCTGCTGGCAGGCATGGACGGACTGGTCGAGGAAATAGCCGCAAGATCCGGAACGCTACGGGGTACCATCAGAGTCGCCGACCCGCTCAGTTTTGGGAACCGCTATCTCAGTCCTCTGATATCGGACTTTCTGGCGATCCATTCCCAGATCAACATCCGCTTCGACCTGGACGACCGCTTCGTCGACCTGCGCAGCGGCAATTACGACTTCTCGATCCGCATCGGCCGGTTGGAAGACAGCACGCTCAAAGCCCGCAAGCTGGCCACTAGCCGCCGCAGCATCTATTGCTCACAAGCTTACGCACAACACCACGGCCTTCCGGGCTCGCCCGAGCAGCTCTCAGATCATGTCTGTTTGAGCTATGCCAACGCCGCCTCGGGTCATGTTTGGCGCTTCGAGTCGACGACTGGCGATAAACCTCGATCCCTCAGCCTACCGGCACGGCTGTTGTCCAACAGCGGTGAGGCATTGCGCGATGCCGCCATCGCCGGGATCGGTATCGCAGCACTCCCGGCGTTCCTGGCGAAGGATTCCGTGCAGGCTGGGACCTTGATGGAAATCTCCCTTCCGGAATGGGGTATGGCTTCGGACACCATCTACGCCATCTATCCCGAGACCATCGCTCTTCCGCTCAAAGTTCGCGCCATCATCGATTACATTGCTTCGCGTCTGCGGCCGCCGTTTCCGTGGGAATGACGGCACACCAGGCATGTATGATGAACGCCGATAAAACGTCAGCCTCCAGCCCATCGCGACATATGCTGGGCTGCTCAGGGGCGGTAAGGCAGCTTCATCGCCGCCGGCGGCCCGTCAGCGGCGAATGATGATCGTCCAGTGCCCAGTTTGGCCCGGGTTGGTCCACCATCCTGCTTCGCGCTCTTGCTTCGCAGGACTTACGTTCGGACTCAATGCGAAGCAGGATGCCCTCCGAAGCCTTGGCGAAGGAGGGCTGCATGCACGCGCCATTTTTAGCTGTTGCGGTGAAATCGGCGAAAGCCAGGGGTCAAGCACGGGGCGCCACGCTCAGCCCCCGCACTTTGTGCCGCTCGATGAGACCGGCGACGAAGCCCGAGGCCTTCGCCTCCTCAACGAAGGCGCGGAGGAACGCGGCGCCCGCCGTGTTCTTGCGCGGCGTGCCGATCGCCTGCTGAACCGACATGAATTTGCCCTCGAGGATGCGTGCGCCGGGGAGCTTCGTCACGTCCGTGAGGAGGCGAGGGCGCAAGCCCGCGAGGGCCTCGAGCTTTGCCTCGACGAACTTCTCGAAGGAGGCGTCGAGCGTCTCCGTGCGCACGAGCGCGGCGCGCTTGATGTTGCGGTCGAGCCAAAGGCCGTAGGCGCTCCGGCCCGTCACCGCGATGCGCACGCCGGGAGCGTCGACCTCCGCGATCGATTTGAGCGGCGAGCCCGCGGGCACGAGATATGTGGCCTCGATCTCGCAATAGGCGGCGGTGAAGGCGATCTGCTCGGCGCGCTGCGGCTCGGCGCCGATGAGGCCGATGTCCCAAATGCCCCGCGTCGCGGCATCCGCCAGCTCGCCCGGCGTCTTGAAGGGCACCAGTTTGAGGGGGACGCCGAGCCGCCGCGCGACCTCGCGCGCCATGTCCGGCGAGACCCCCTCGGGATCGCCCGAGGCGCTCTTCCCCGTCACCAGCAGGAAATTCGAGAGGTTGATGCCGGCGCGCAACACGCCCGCCGGCGCCAACTCCGCAATGATCTCCGGCATCATGGACTGTCGATGCTCCCCCGCAGATGAATTCGCACGCGTGAGCGTGGTCCTACCACGCGACGCCGGGAACGTCACGCGGATGAAGCGCGATCTCTCTCGCCGCCGAGCATCTTGAAATAGAAGACCGTGGCGCAGGGCTTCCCGTTCGGCAGCAGCGCGTAGTCCGGGATGACGCCGACGCACGTCCAGCCCAGCGAGGCATAGAGCCGCTCGGCATCCGCGCTCGCGGTGTCCAGGGTGAGGAGCGTCTTTCCCGCCCGCAGCGCCGCCGCCTCGGCCGAGCGCATCAGCGCGGCGCCGAGCCCTTGGCGGCGCTCGGAGCGCAGCACCAGCATCTTCGCGATCTCCCCGCGATGCGGCTGGTTCTCGAAGCCCGCGGGGATCATCTGCACGGTGCCCACGATCTTGCGGTCGCGCTCGCGGATCGCGACGAAGACCGCGCGTCCGTCCGTGTCGGCCGCTTCGGCAACTCCCGTCCAGAACCGCCGCGCCTTCTCGGCGGTGAGGCCGCTCATGAAGCTCACGGATGCGCCGCCCTCGACGCAGTCGATCAGCACCTCCGCCAGCTCCGCCGCCGCGCCTCGGACGTCCCGCGGGTCCAGCTCCTCCACCGAATAGCCGCTCGAGAGATCGCGCATCCTGCTTGCCTTTCGCCTGTCGTCTACTATAGTGGACGAATGTCTGAGACAGTCAACGACTTTTCCGAACGGCTCTCGGCGCGGCTCAAGGCGGAGCGGGAGCGGCGAGGGTGGTCGCTCTCGGAGCTGGCCCAGCGCTCCGGCGTCTCCAAGGCCATGATCAGCCGCATCGAGCGCAGCGAGGCGAGCCCCACCGCTGCGCTCTTGGGCCGGCTCTCCGGCGCCTTCGGACTTACGCTCTCGATGCTCTTGGGCCGGCTCGACGGGACCGGCGAGCGCCTGCGGCGCGCGGCGGAGCAGCCGGTCTGGACCGATCCGGGCTCTGGCTATGTTCGCCGCCAGATTTCGCCCGCGGAGGCGACGCCCTTGGAGCTCACGCAAGTGCGCATGCCCCCGGGTGCGCAGGTCGCGATGCCCGCGAGCTCTTACGCCTTCATTCGCCAGCTCATCTGGGTGCAGGAAGGTACGCTCACCTTGATCGAGGGTGGGCAGCGCCTCAGCCTCGACGCCGGCGATTGTCTCGCCTTCGGCCCGCCGCAGGACCGCGAATTCCGGAACGAGGGCGCAGTCGACTGCGTCTACATCGTGGCTGTCGCGCGGCTCTAGCGGCGACCGAGCGCACGCGAACGTGGGTCATCAAGGGTCTTTGCCGCATTGAACAGCTTCCATGCCGCCTTACCTTGATGCTGCGCCGCTGAGCGGCAGCGGCGGAGAAGCAGGGGATCGCGCATGGACAGCAGGTTTGTGGAGACGGCGGTAGCGAGGCTCCACTATCTCGAGGCCGGCGACGGAAACCCCGTGATCCTCCTCCATGGCTATGCCCAGACGAGCCACATGTGGCGTCCGCTCATTCCGCTCTTGGCACGGACGCATCGGGTCGTCGCTCCGGATCTACGGGGCTTCGGGGAGTCGTCGAAGCCCGAGCGCGGATATGACAAGAAGACCATGGCGGATGACATCCACGCGCTCGCGATCTCGCTCGGGTTCGGGCGCGTCAAGGTCGTCGGCCACGACATCGGTCTCATGGTCGCCTACGCCTACGCCGCGCAGCATCCGGACGAGGTCGAGCGCATCGTGCTGATGGACGCCTTCCTGCCGGGCGTGGGCGATTGGACGAAGGTCTGGCTGCTGCGGGATCTCTGGCACTTTCACTTCTACGGGAAGACCCCACTGGCGCTCGTCGAGGGCCGCGAGCGCATTTACCTCGAGCATTTCTGGAACGATTTCGCCGCCGATCCCGCCCGTTCCGTCTCAGAGGCAGATCGTCGCGTCTATGCCGCGGCCTATGCCCAGCCGGGCGCCATGCGGGCGGGCTTCGAGGTGTTCCGCGCCTTCGAGCAGGACGCTGCGGATTTCGCGGGCTTCGGCAGGACGAAGCTCAAGATGCCGGTGCAGGTGCTCACCGGCGAGAAGGGCTCCGGCGAGTTCCTAATCGCGCAGGGCCGTCTGGTCGCCGAGGACGTCGACGGCGCCGTCATCAAGGGGTCGGGTCATTGGCTGATCGACGAAGCGCCCGGCCAGGTCATCCCGAGGGTGACGGCCTTTCTCACGCGCTGAGCGAGCGGGGGCGGGGGCGGAGAGCCCAATTCGGCCGGGATAGTCAAATCACCGCGCCTCGAATTATGCTGGGGTTGCTGGAGCTTTCCCAAGCTGGAGCACCTTGATCCATCTCAACGCGGCGTAGAGCGGCGTCGCATAATGGATTGATCGAAGCCTCCACATCGAGCAAGAGAGGACACGGCCATGTCGTATAAGGACCTCCTCGTTCACGTCGACCCGTCGCGCCACTGCAAGACGCGGCTCGAGGCTGCGGCGGCGCTCGCGGGGCGCTTCAAGGCGCATTTGACCGGCGTCTACGTGGCGCCCGAGCTCGGCATCTCCCCCTTCCTCGCGGACCAGTTCCCGCCCGACCTCATGAACGAGGTTGCCGCCAAGGCGACCGAGCAGGAGGAGACGGCGCAGAAGGTCTTCGAGAGCTCCGCGCGTGCGGCCGGCGTCGAATACGAATGGCTCGAGGAAGCCGGCGATCCGCTCGACCGGGTCGCGGCGCATGCGCGCCATTTCGACCTGACGGTGCTCGGACAGAGCGACCCCGACGAGGTCGGAAGCACCGCGCCCGCGAGCCTGCCGGAGCACGTGGCAGTCCACGCGGGGCGGCCGGTGCTGCTCGTGCCCTTCGCCGGGAATTTCGCGTCCTTCGGGCAGCGCGTGCTCGTGGCCTGGAACGGGAGCCCGCAATCCGCGCGCGCGGTCAACGATGCGCTGCCCATTCTCGCGCAGGCGAAGAAGGTGATGATCCTCACCATCGAATCGAAGCACGGCGGCGGCGCCGATGGCGACGCCGCGGATTTGGCGCTTCATCTGAAGCGGCACGGCATCGCCTCGGAGACGAGCCGGATCGTCGCCGAAGGGATCGAAATCGGCGATCTCCTGCTCGCGCGGATCACGGACGAGGCCGCCGATTTCCTCGTCATGGGCGCCTACGGCCACTCCCGGCTGCGCGAGCGGGTGCTGGGCGGCGTCTCGCGCGAGCTCTTCCAGCACATGACCGTTCCCGTGCTGATGTCGCACTGAGCGGCGGCCCGGGAGAGCGCCTTGCCCTATGCCCGCAACAGCGACCTCCCGCCCTCGGTGCGGGCGCATCTGCCGGCGCGGGCGCAGGACATCTATCGCGAAGCGTTCAATCACGCCTGGGCCGAATACGCCGACCGCGAGCCCGGGCGCATCGAGGAGATCGCGCACCGCGTCGCCTGGGCCGCGGTGAAGCGGCGCTATCACAAGGTCGGGCGCGACTGGGTCCCGAGCTGAGGGCGCCGCCATTTCCGCATCGTCGCAAATCTCCGAATCGCCAGCGCCGCCGGGCAGCGGCACCTCGAGCGATGCGCCCGAGGTGATGCTGCCGCGCAGCGTCTTCCGCTACATCGTCGCCACCAGCGGATTCCATCAGGTGATGCTGGTGCTGCTGACGGTCGCGGTGTTCCTCATAGAGATCGTGCCGCTGGAACTGCAGCGCCGCATCGTCAACGATCTCGTGAAGAACCGGAGCTACAGCTTCGTCCTGGTGCTCTGCGCCATCTATGCCGGCGTCGTCCTCGTGCACGGCTCGACCAAGCTCGTGCTCAACGTCTATCGCGGCTGGGTGGGCGAGCGCGCGATCCGGGACCTGCGCATGCGCATCCGCCATCTCGTGGGGCACGGCCCCGATCCCGCGCTCGATCCGGAGGCGCAGGGGATCGAGGTCGCGATGATCGTGGCGGAGGTCGAGCCGATCGGCGGATTCGTCGGCAGCAGCATCTCCGAGCCGCTCCTGCAAGGGGGCGTGCTGCTCTCCGTCCTCGCCTACATGATCCATCTCGATCCCTGGATGGCGCTTATCGCCGTCGCGATTTTCGTGCCGCAGCTCGTCTTCGTCCCGCTGATGCAGAAGGCGATCATCGACCGCACCGGCGCGCGCGTGCAGGTGCTGCGCGGCCTCAGCATCAGCATCGTCGGCGCCGCCTACGACGATGCCAAGAGCGGCCGCGCGGACGACGCCCGCATCGAGCGCGTCTTCGAGCTCGACATGGGCATCTTCCGCATCAAGTTCACCATGAATTTCCTGATGAACTTCTGCAACCACCTGCAGGTGATCGCGGCGCTGCTGCTGGGCGGCTGGTACGTGCTGCATCAGGATCTCGAGATCGGCGGCGTCGTCGCCTTCATCTCCGGCGTCGGCCGCCTCAACGATCCCTGGGGCGATCTCGTGACCTATTTCCGCGATCTCACCGTCACCGACGTGAAGTTCCGCCTGGTAGCCGGCGCGATCGACCGGCTCGTCCGCGATGGCGCGGGTGGCGAAACCGCCGAGGTGAGCTGACGTCCCGATGCGCCTTCCCCGCACGATCCGCCTCGACGCCTCCGACGCCGAGAGCTTCGACGCCGCGGCCGAGCCCGGCGAATGGGCCGTCTCCGGCGCCTTCGCCTTCTCCGACCGCGAGCCCGCCTTGCTCATCGGCAAGGAGCGCTACGCCTTCCGCGGCGGCTTTCTCGGGACCGGCAGCTTCGGCTGGTCGAGCCTGGTGAGCGTCGAGGAGATCGGCGAGGCCGAGTACGAAGCCGTGGTCGAGGCGCTCGCGCGCCATCTTCTCGAGCGCTACCACGCCCCCGACCGTGCCGCGGCCCGCGCCTTCGCCGAGGAGGAGTGCAAGTTCGCGCAAGGCCTCTGCGAGCGGCCGGTCGGCACCCTCATCGCGGTCGAGCGCGAGTTCGGCCCGCAGGGCATCGTCGAGCGCTTCCGCACCGTCGAGCGGCCGCGCTGACGACGCCGTTCCACCGACGCCTACTTGAACACGCCGCAAGCGATGCGCGCGCCGCCGCCGCCGAGCGGCGCGGGCTGGTCGGAGTAGTTATCGCCGCCGGCGTGGATCACGAGGGCATGCCCCTTGAGGTCGCTCACCTTGAGGTGCGGCGCGATCAGGCGTCCGCCGGCCATGCCCTTGGCGTCGACGGTCAGCACGGGCATGTCGCCGCGGTGTCCGCCCGAGGCCTCGGGCCCGAGATGCTTGCCGGTGCGGTCGGGATCGAAGTGCCCGCCGGCGCCGAGCCCCGCGACCTTACTGCCGTTCTGGTCGCCGGGAGCGCAGGACGGGTTCTCGTGGACGTGAAAGCCGTGCGGTCCCGGCGGCAAGCCCTTGAGATGCGGCTGGATGACCAGCCCGTTCTTGCTGTCGCTGAAGGAGATCGTGCCGATCGGAGCGCCGATCCCCGAAGCGTCGATCTTGTTCACGGTGAGCTTGGTCGAGGCGGCATGCGCGGCCGCGGCCGCGGCCAGCACGATGGCGGCCGCGAGAGCGAGACTAGTCCTCATGGTTTCCCCCTTTTTCGAGCAGGTTCGAGCCCGGAGAGGCTATCTCGCCGCCGCCACGCTTGGCAAATCCGCCTCCGCTGAGCGTCACGAGCTCGGCGGCTTGTAGTTCGGGAAGAAGAGCTGCTCGCCGTTGATCTTGTAGCCCGCGATGGTTTGCTGCCCCGCCGGCGCCGTGAGCCAGTCGATGAAGGCCTGGCCCCACTCGACCTTCACTGTCGGGTGAAGCCTGGGATTGACGAGCATGACGCCATATTGATTGAAGAGGCGCTTGTCGCCCTCGACGACGATCGCGAGATCCCCGCGGTTCTTGAAGCTGAGCCAGGTGCCGCGGTCGGCGAGCGTGTATCCTCCGATCCCTGCTGCGGTGTTGAGCGTGGCGCCCATGCCGGAGCCGGTGTCGCGATACCAGCCTTGCCCGTCCTTCTTCACGTCGATACCGGCATCGGCCCAGAGGCGCAATTCCTCCGCATTGGTGCCGCTGAGGTCGCCGCGGGAGAGGAAGATCGCCTTGGCCGCGGCAATCTTCTTGAACGCTCCGACCGCGTCGGCCGTGCCCATGACGTGGGCGGGATCGGATTTGGGACCGACGATGATGAAATCGTTGTACATGACCTCGCGGCGCCCGACGCCGTATCCCGCGGCGACGAATTTGAGCTCGGCCTCGCGGTCGTGCACGAAGACGACGTCGGCGTCCCCTCGCTCCCCGAGCTTGAGCGCCTGGCCCGTCCCCACGGCGACGATGCGCACCTCGATGCCCGTCGCCTTCGTGAAGGCCGGCAGCAGATAACTGAAGAGTCCCGAATTCTCCGTCGAGGTCGTCGACGCCACGGTTATGAATTTCTCGTCCGCTCGAGCGCCGGCGGAGTGCGCCGTCGCGGCAAAGCCCGCCGCGAGAAGCCACATGAAAATGCGTGTCATCCGTCTCCCCCCATCGATCTCACCGTTCTCCTACCACAGTAGCTCGCCCGCGACATAGGCGCGCGCCTCTGCGGTGGCCGCCCGCGTGAAAAACTGCTGCGCGGGCGTGTGCTCGAGGAGCCGCCCCTTGTGCAGGAAGAGCACGTCGTCCGCGAGACGACGGGCCTGACCCAGGTCGTGCGTGGTCATGATGATCTTGGTGCCTGCCATGTCGAAGGCGGCGATCACCTTCTCGACCGCGCGCGTCGCCGCTGGATCGAGGCTTGCCGTGGGCTCGTCGAGGAGCATCACCTCCGGATGGAGCGCCCAGGCGCGCGCGAGCGCGAGCCGCTGCCGCTCGCCGCCCGAAAGCGCGCGCGCGGGGCGATCGGCAAGCGTGGAGAGTCCGACCTCCGCGAGCGCCTCCTCGGCCTGCTTGCGGCGCTCCAGCCGCGACACGCCCACGAGGGCCAGCCCATAGGCGACGTTGGCGCGCACCGAGCGCCGCAGCACGATGGGATGCTGGAACACCATCGCTTGCCGCCGCCGCACCCAGGCCTCGCCGAGCGAGCGGCCGCCCCAGAGCACGCGCCCTTCGCTGGGTGCGATCAAGCCATGGCAGAGGCGGAGCAGCAGGCTCTTCCCCGCGCCGTTGGGGCCGAGGATCAGCGTGCGCGGCCCCGCCTCGAGCGCCGCGGTGATGCCATCGATGAGACGCTGGCCTCCCGCGACGAAGCTCAGCGCTTCGAGGCGCAGCGGCAGGATCGAGGAGGTGCCGTGCATGGCCTCTAGCCCGCCCGGCGCCGCAGCGTCTCGCTCGCGAGCTGCGTTGCGCCGTTGACGACGAGCGTCAATGTCAGCAGCACGAAGCCGAGACCGAGGGCGAGGGAGAGATCGCCTTTGCTGGTCTCGAGCGCGATCGCGGTGGTCATGGTGCGGGTGACGCCGGAGATGTTGCCGCCGACGATGATAATGGCGCCGACCTCGGCGCTGGCGCGGCCGAAGCCCGCGAGCACCGCGGTCCCGAGCGAGAGCCGCGCGTCCCAAAGCAGCGTGAATGCCGCGCGGAGCCGGCTCGCCCCCAGCGACTTCAATTGCTCGCGGTATTCGAGCCACAGGTCCTCGATGAGCTGGCGCGTGAGCGCGGCGATGATCGGCGTCACCAGCGCGCATTGCGCGACGATCATCGCGCCCGGCGTGAACAGCAGGCCCCAGCTCCCGAGCGGCCCCGCCCGCGACAGCAGGAGATAAAAGACGAGCCCGGCGATCACCGGCGGGAAGCCCATGAAGGCATTGAGGAGGACCACGATCCCGGTGCGCCCCGGAAACCGCGCGAGCGCCAGCAGCGCGCCCAGCGGCAATCCCAGCACGGCCGCCAGCAGCACGGCGCTGAGGCTCACGCGCAGCGAGAGCAGCACGATCCCCACGAGCTCGGGATCCCCCGCGGCGATCAGCCGCGCCGCGGTCCCGAATGCCTCCGTGAACTCGCTCATGCGACCCTCGCCTCGCTCATTCCCGTCGAGCGCTCATTATGCGTGTCGGTACCGCATTTCCCAAGGAATCGGAATCCGCTCGTTGCGTCCGGGCCCGCCGATGCGCTAGAACCGGCGCCTTCCTCAGCCCCACCCGCCGGAGCTCCCGATGCCCGCCTATCAGTACATCTACGTGATGAAGGGTCTCTCGAAGACCTATCCGGGCGGGCGGCAGGTGCTGAACGACATCTGGCTCTCGTTCCTGCCGGGGGCGAAAATCGGCGTGCTCGGGCCAAATGGCGCGGGGAAGTCGACGCTCCTCAAGATCATGGCGGGCGTCGTGAAGGACTTCAGCGGCGAGGCCTGGGCGGCCGAGGGCGCCAAGGTCGGGTTCCTCGCGCAGGAGCCGGTGCTCGATCCCGAAAAGGACGTGGCGGGGAACGTGACCGAGGGCCTTGGCGAGGTGAAGGCGCTCCTCGACCGCTTCGAGACCGTGAGCGCGAAGCTCGGCGAGGAGCTCGGCGAGGACGAGATGAACGCGCTCCTCGCTGAGCAGGGCGAGCTTCAGGAGAAGATCGACGCCGTCAACGGCTGGGAGCTCGAGCGCACCATCGAGATCGCGATGGACGCGCTGCGCTGCCCGCCGGGCGACGCCGACGTGACCAAGCTCTCCGGCGGCGAGCGCCGCCGTGTGGCGCTCTGCCGGCTGCTCCTGCAGAAGCCCGACCTGCTGCTGCTGGACGAGCCCACCAACCATCTCGACGCGGAATCGGTCGCGTGGCTGCAGCGCTTTCTCGCGGAATATCCCGGGACGGTCGTCACCATCACTCACGATCGCTACTTCCTCGACGAGGTCGCGGGCTGGATCCTCGAGCTCGACCGCGGGAAGGGTATCCCCTACGAGGGCAATTACTCCGGCTGGCTAGAGCAGAAGCAGAAGCGGCTGGAGCAGGAGGGCAAGCAGGAGCTCGCGCGCCAGCGCACCCTCGAGCGCGAGTTGGAATGGGTGCGCCAGAGCCCGCGCGCGCGGCAGGCCAAGAGCAAGGCGCGCGTCCAGGCCTATGAGGCGCTCGTCGCTCAGAGCACGGAGAAGGCGCCGGAGACCGCGCAGATCGTGCTGCCGCCGGGCCCGCGCCTCGGCGATCTCGTGATCGACGCCGAGCACGTCTCGAAGGCCTATGGCGACCGGCTCCTGATCGAGGATCTGAGCTTCCGCCTGCCGCCCGGCGGCATCATCGGGATCATCGGCCCGAACGGCGCCGGCAAGACCACGCTCTTCCGGATGATCACGGGCCAGGAGAAGCCGGACAAGGGCACGCTCAAGCTCGGCGAGACCGTGAAGCTCGGCTACGTCGACCAGTCCCGCGACACGCTCGCCTCGAACAGCACGGTCTTCGAGGAGATCTCCGGCGGCAACGACGAGATCGATCTGGGCCGGCGCAAGATGCCGAGCCGCGCCTATTGCGCGCTTTTCAATTTCCGCGGCTCCGACCAGCAGAAGAAGGTGGGCCAACTCTCCGGCGGCGAGCGCAATCGCGTGCATCTCGCGAAGATGCTGAAATCCAGCGCCAACGTGATCCTGCTGGACGAGCCCACCAACGATCTCGACGTCGACACGCTCCGCGCGCTCGAGGAGGCGATCCTGGAATTCCCGGGCTGCGTGGTCGTGATCTCGCACGACCGCTGGTTCCTCGACCGCATCGCGACCCACATCCTCGCCTTCGAGGGCGAGAGCCAGGTCGTGTGGTTCGAGGGCAACTACCGGGATTACGAGGCCGACCGGAAGCGCCGCCTCGGTGCCGCCGCCGAGCAGCCGCACCGCATCCGCTTCAAGCCGCTGACGCGGGGCTGAAGCGCCCCGCTCACTGCTGCGCGGTGCTGGCTCCGCTGAGCTTCTGCTGCAGCGCCTTGTTGAGAGCGGTCACGCCGCCGCCGGTGCGCTCGATCACCGTCGCGAATTCCTGGCGGTGCGTCATCGACATGCTCACGCCCTCGACGTTCACGTCGATGATCCGGTAGTCGTCGCCCTTTTTGTTGACGATCCAGTCGACCTTGGTGGGCGGGCTCCCGTCCGCAGGCACGATCTGGCTCGCGACGATCGTGTTGTCCGCGCTCTGCGCCCGCGAGCCCGTCACCGTCACGGTCTGGCCGGAATACTCGCTGAAGCGCAGCGAATAGGAGCGCACGACATAGGCCTCGAAGAGCTTGCCGAACTCCTCCTTCTCGGCGTCGGTCGCGCCGTTCCAGTAGCGCCCGAGCACGAAGCGCCCGATGCGCGGGAGATCGAAATCGGCCTGCAGCAGGACCCGGAAGCGCTTCTCGATCTCCGCCTCGGGGAGCCGCTCGTTCAGGGTCTTGAGGGCGTCCTTGGCGAGCGCATTGATGAAGGCCTCCGGATTGGCGGCCGTGGCCGCGCGCGCGACGGGCGGAACGGCGAGGCCGGCCACGAGCGCCGGCGCGGAGAGCAGGAGAGTGCGGCGAAGCATATGGAACCCCCCATGGTCGAGTTCTTGTTCGGCGGTCGCGGTCGAGCGCGCGGCGGATCCGGTCGAACGGAGGGCGCTCGCCGGGCGATCGCCGTGGCGATTCCGGTACCATAGTTCGGCCCCGCGTTCCAGCAGGGGAGGCTCGCCCCGGAACGCGCTCGGTCCCGCATGGGAGCGGCAGCCGCCGGCCCTTCTCAGGCTTGACGGTCGAAGGGCTTGCAGCATCATATAAAGATATGTTTATATCCAACTTTCACTGACGGAAAATGAGCTGACCGTGGGCGTGGACGCTGTATTGGCGGGATTGCGAGCGGCGGCGGAGCCGACGCGGCTGCGTCTTCTCTTGCTGTGCGCGCAGGGCGAGCTATCCGTGAGCGAGCTCGTGGCGATCCTCGGCCAGAGCCAGCCGCGGGTGTCGCGGCATTTGAAGCTGCTTTGCGATGCGGGCCTGCTCGATCGCTTCCGGGACGGGGCCTTCGTCTTCTATCGCCCGGCCCGGCGCGGGTCCGGCGCGGAGCTGGCGCGGCTGCTGCTCGGCACGATCCCCGAGGACGATCCCATTGCCGCGCTCGACCGCGAGCGTCTTGCCGGGTTGAAACGCGCGCGGGCGGAACGGGCGAGCGCCTATTTCCGCGCGAATGCCGAGCGCTGGGGCCGCATCCGCTCGCTCTACGTCGCGGAGCGCGAGGTTGAGGCCGCGCTCACGGCGCTGCTGCCCGCGGAGGGCATCGCCGATTTCCTCGACGTCGGCACCGGGACCGGCCGCATGCTCGAGCTCTTCGGTCCCCGCGTCGAGCACGCCGTCGGCGTCGATCTCTCGCGGGAGATGCTGGCGGTGGCGCGCGCCAATCTCGAGCGCGCGGGGCTCGGCAATTGCTCGCTCCGCCAGGGCGACATGTATCAGCTCCCGCTCGCGAGCGAGAGCTTCGACGCCACGGTCTTCCACCAGGTGCTGCATTACGCCGAGGACCCCGCGCGGGCGATCCGCGAGGCCGGCCGCGTGCTGCGTCCGGGCGGCCGGCTCGTCATCGTGGATTTCGCGCCGCACGAGGTCGAATCCCTCCGCACCGAGCACGCGCACCGCCGCCTCGGCTTCGCCGACGAGGAAGTCGTGCAATGGCTCGAGGAGGCGGGCTTCGATCCCGGAACGATCGCGCATCTCCCCGGCGAGCCGCTGACGGTGACACTCTGGTCCGCGCGCCGCCGCCTCTCGGCCGCGCGCGACAGGCGCGACGAGGCGGCCGGGCGCCGCGAGCGGGTGGCGTCATGAGCATCGCCGCTTGGGCAAAGCCGGCACGCCCGCCGCTGGTATCCTTCGAGTTCTTCCCGCCGAAGACGCCGGAGATGGAGGCGAAGCTCTGGCTCGCGATCAAGCGGCTGGAGCCGCTGGCGCCGCGCTTCGTCTCCGTGACCTACGGAGCCGGCGGCTCGACCCGCGAGCGCACCCACGCGACGGTCGCGCGCATCCGGCGGGAGACGCCGCTCGAGCCGGCGGCGCATCTCACCTGCATTGGCGCGAGCCGTGCCGAGATAGATGCGGTGGCCGCGCATTACTGGGAGGCGGGCATCCGCCACGTGGTGGCGCTCCGCGGCGATCCCCCCGCGGGGATGGGCCGCTACGTCCCGCAAGCCGGCGGCTATGCCTATGCGGCCGATCTCGTGCGCGGGCTGAAGCGCGTCGCCGGTTTCGAGGTGACGGTGGCGGCCTATCCCGAGACCCATCCGGAGGCCCCGAGCCCCGGCGCCGACCTCGACAATCTCAAGCGCAAGATCGACGCCGGCGCGAGCCGCGCGATCACGCAGTTCTTCTTCGGCACGGAGGTCTATCTCCGCTTCGTCGAGCGCGTCCGCGCTGCCGGGATCACCGTACCGATCGTGCCGGGCATCCTCCCGGTGACCAACGTCGCGCAAGTGCGGAAATTCGCGGCGCAGTGCGGCGCCTCCATGCCGCGCTCGATGGACGCGCTCTTCGAGGGCCTCGACGACGATCCCGAGACGCGCCGCCTGGTCGCGGCCTCGATCGCGATCGAGCAGTGCCGCTCGCTCCAGGCCGAGGGCGTCGAGGAGTTCCACTTCTATACCCTCAATCGCGCCGATCTCACGGTGGCGATCTGCCACATGCTCGGCGTGCGCGGGTCCATCCCCGAGGCGCTGCGGCAGAGCGCGGGATAGCCGGACATGACGCACCTCCTCGACTATCTCAAGGACCGCGTGCTGCTCTGCGACGGCGCGATGGGCACGGAAATCCAGGGCCGGGCGCTCGACGTCGAGCGCGATTTCCTGGGCCACGAGAACTGCAGCGAGATCCTGAACGAGAGCCGGCCTGATCTCGTGCGGGAGATCTACCGCGGCTATTTCCGCGCGGGCTCGGACGCGATCCAGACCAACACTTTCGGGGGCTCGCCGATCACCCTCGGCGAGTTCGGCCTCCAGGACCGCGCCTTCGCGCTCAATCGCCGCGCGACGGAGCTTGCGTTGGAGGTGCGGGAGGAATTCGCGGGCGACGGCCGCACGCGCTTCGTCATCGGCTCCGTCGGTCCGGGTACGCGTCTTCCGACCCTCGGCCACATCGATTATCAGACGCTCGAGGATGCGCTCGCCATCCAGGCCGCGGGCCTCATCGCCGGCGGCGTCGACGCGATCCTGATCGAGACCTGCCAGGACACGCTGCAGCTTAAGGCGGCGGTCAACGGCGCCAAGCGCGCGCGCATCGAGGCCAGGAGCGAAATTCCGATCCTGGTCCAAGTGACGGTCGAGACCACGGGAACCCTGCTGGTGGGGGCGGACATCGGCGCGGCCGCGACGGTGGTTGACGCGCTTGCGGTGCCGCTCGTGGGGATCAATTGCGCGACGGGGCCGCAGGAGATGGCGGAGCACGTGAAATGGCTCGGCGAGAGCTGGCCTGGCCTCGTCTCGGTGCAGCCCAATGCTGGGCTGCCGGAGCTCGTCGACGGCAAGGCGCATTATCCGCTGACGCCGCGCGAGCTCGCGCAGTGGCAGGAGCGGTTCATCCTCGAGGACGGCGTCAATCTCATCGGCGGCTGCTGCGGCACCAATCCCACGCACATCGCGGCGCTTGACCAGATGCTGAAGCGCGTCGGCGGCGCGGGACCGCGGCCAGCGCCGGTCGAGCGCAAGCGCTACTGGGTCCCCTCGCTCGCCTCGCTCTATCAGCCCATGCCGCTCCGGCAGGAGAACGCCTATCTCTCGATCGGCGAGCGCTGCAATGCCAGCGGCTCCAAGCAGTTCCGCGAGCGCCAGGAGAAGGGCGATTGGGACGGCTGCGTCGAGATCGCGCGCGAGCAGGTGAAGGAGGGCTCGAACGCGATCGACCTCTGCACCGCCGTCGTGGGCGGCGACGAGATCGCCAGCATGACCGAGGCCGTGAAGCGCATGCGCGGCGCCATCACGGCGCCGCTTTGCATCGATTCGACGGAGCTTCCGGTGCTGGAGGCCGCGCTCAAGCTCTATGGCGGCAAGCCCGTGCTCAACTCCATCAACTTCGAGGACGGGGAGGGCCCGGCCGAGAAGCGCGTGGAGCTCGCGCGCCGCTTCGGCACGGCCGTGATCGCGCTCACCATCGACGAGCAGGGCATGGCGAAGGAGACCGGGCGCAAGCTCGAGATCGCCAAGCGCCTCCGCGATTTCGCGTGCGGCCGGTTCGGCTTGCCGGAGTCCGACCTCATCATCGATCCCCTGACCTTCACGATCTGCACGGGCAAGGACGACGACCGGCGCCTCGGACTCAATACTCTGGATGCCATCGAGCAGCTCGCGGCGGAGCTGCCGCGGTGCCAGATCGCGCTCGGCCTCTCGAACATCTCCTTCGGGCTCAAGCCCGCGGCGCGGCACGTGCTGAACTCGGTGTTCCTCGACCATGCGCTGAAGCGCGGGCTCACGGCGGCGATCGTGCACGTCTCCCGCATCGTTCCCTTCCACAAGATTCCCGAGAACGAGGCGCGGGTGGCGGAGGACCTGATCTTCGACCGCCGGCGTGAGGGCTACGATCCCCTACAGGCCTACATCGCGCTCTTCGCGGACCGGCAGGCGGAGAAGGCCGCGAGGATCGAGCGGCCGGCCGCGGTCGAGGAGCGCCTGAAGCAGCGCATCGTCGACGGCGATCGCCTAGGCCTCGACGAGGATCTCGCCCTGGCGCTCCAAAGCCACAAGCCGCTCGATATCATCAACATCTTCCTCCTCGACGGGATGAAGGTGGTGGGCGAGCTCTTCGGCGCGGGGAAGATGCAGCTTCCCTTCGTGCTGCAATCCGCGGAGACCATGAAGCAGGCGGTGGCCTACCTCGAGCCGCACATGGAGCGCGTGGCAGGCCAGCAGCGCGGCACGGTGGTGCTCGCGACGGTAAAGGGCGACGTCCACGACATCGGCAAGAATCTCGTCGACATCATCCTGACCAACAACGGCTATCGCGTGGTGAATCTCGGCATCAAGCAGCCGATCGCCTCGATCCTCGACGCCGTCGAGCAGCACAAGGCGGACGCCGTCGGCATGTCCGGGCTGCTTGTGAAGTCGACGGTGGTGATGCGCGAGAACCTCGAGGAGATGTCGCGCCGCGGGATCGAGACGCCGGTGCTGCTGGGCGGCGCCGCGCTGACGCGGCGCTACGTCGAGGAGGATTGCGTCAAGGCCTATGCTTGCGGCCGCGTCGCTTACGCCGGCGACGCCTTCGACGGCCTCCATCTCATGGACAAGGTGATGACCGGCACCTTCGACGGCCATTTGGCGGAGCTCCGCGCCAAGGCCCAGGGGCGCGCGGTCAACGAGAGGCGGAAGCTCGGCCGCGCCGCCGATGAGCGCGTGCTGCGCCCGGTCGATCTCGAGGAGATTCGCCTGCGCCGCGCCGAGCTCACACGCGACGTTCCCGTGCCGGTGCCGCCCTTCTGGGGGCCGCGCACGATCGCGCGCGTGCCGGTGAAGGCGCTGGTGCCCTTCCTCAACGAGCGCATGCTCTATCAATTCCATTGGGGCTACCGGAAACAGGGCCGGAGCCTCCAGGAGTTCAAGGACTGGGCGCAGCAGGAGCTGCGGCCGATCCTGCAGCGGCTCCTCGACACGGTGATCCAGCAGGACATCTTCGTCCCGCAGGCGGTCTACGGCTATTGGAAGTGTGCGGCGCACGGCAACGACGTGATCCTCTACGAGACCGACGGCGCGACGGAGGCCGCGCGCTTCACCTTCCCCCGCCAGAGCAAGGAAGGCGGACTCTGCATCGCCGATTTCTTCCGCGACGCGGGCGAGGGACCCGAAAGCCGCGACGTCATCGGCCTGCAGGCCGTCACCATCGGTCCGCGCGCCACGGAAGTGGCTCAAGAATGGTTCCAGCAGGATCGCTACCGCGACTATCTTTACCTCCACGGCCTTTCCGTGGAGATGGCGGAGGCGATGGCGGAGTACGTGCACAAGCGCATCCGCGCGGAGCTCGGCTTCGCCGCCGAGGAGGCGCGCGACCTCGAGGCGATGCTGAACCAGGGTTATCGCGGCAGCCGCTACTCCTTCGGCTATCCCGCTTGCCCCAATCTCGGGGATCAGCGGCCGCTGCTGAGGCTCCTCGGCGCCGAGGCCATCGGCCTTTCCCTCACCGACGAGGACCAGCTCGACCCCGAGCAATCAACCTCCGCCATCGTCGTGACGCATCCGCAGGCGAAGTACTTCTCGGTATGATCTGCGGCCTTCCGTTCACGTCGTCGGCGCAAGGGCGGATAGCTCGGCGGGCGTCGGACGAAATCCCAACCAGGCCGCTTTGGCTTCGGCATATGTCCAATGACCGATCTCGCATTGCAGGGTCGTCGAATTGGCCCGGATCGGCTGGTTGCGGACAGCGAATGAATCCGTTTCCGACGTGACCGGCGGGTGAAGCCAGCAATCGCAGAGCAGCTCGATTAGCTCCACGTCGGCCGCCGCGACGGCATCCATGTCAAGCCTCCGCAAGCGGTCGAATTGGGCTTCCGATAGGCCGGCGGGTACCCGCCACAGGTCGGTGGCGCTCGCCCGCACGGGCTGGATCAGGGGGTTCATGCGCACGATCGCCCCGCCGGATACGGGCATGTCGTCTTTCTCCTTTGGTAGCCGCTGACCCAGCATGACGTATGCGACGAAGGTGGCGGCATCCGGCGGATCGTCGACGATCGCGGTGGCGAGCAGCTTCAAGTCCTGCAAAATCGTCGAAGCCTCGCGTGCTTGAGTCAGGACCGGGCTCGCGCCCGCCGAGGCATCCGCGAGCGGCAGAAACACCGAGCCGGTACCGATGGAGAGGACGCGGATTTGCTCCACCGGCGTCCCATCCGCCATCGCCTCGACCAGTGCGGCCACGACGGGGTTGTTGTAGCCACCGATTGCGCCGTCCCAATAGCGATGCCCGACCAACTCCGCGGGCGCGTCGAAATAGTTTACCGGCGCGTTCGTCGAGGCGTGGATCGCCTCCGCCAATGTCGGATCGAGCGATGGAGCGCGGCTCGATGCGAGCGTAGCGGTGTGCGAGCGAAAGAACGTCTCGCGCAGTCGGTCATAGTCGAAGCCGCAAATCAGGAACTGCGGGCTCCTTGCGCAATTGCGGCCGGACTGCATCGGCGTGCCGGTGACGTAGGACGGAAGCTCGCTCATCCGGCGCGCACCGGCATTCGGCATCAGCACCCGCAATCCCTGGAGCTTCGCTCCGGCGTCGTATTGCGCGCCCACCCCCGTGAGCTTGTGGAGGATGAGGTTGGCGGGGGCACGTCCGAGGTTCGTTGGTTTGAAGATGCTGCGCCGCTTGGCGTCGTCCTTGAAATAGTTCAATAGCTCCGAGAGCCTCAGGTTCTCGAGGAGACCTCCCAGCGTGATGCTCCCGCCCGAATTCGCGGCCACGAGATCGAATTCGCTGAGCACGGCCAGGCCTTCGGCCTGCTCGCCATATATGTCGATCAATGCCTTGGCCTGGATCAGCGCCCAGGCTCCTCCCCCGTCGAGACAGAGGATGCGGTAGAGCGGCATGAATGCCTCCTTTTTGTTTTGTGTCGGGTCCTCGAATATTCGGCGCGAGACGGCAGGTCCTCGCGCACGCGATTGTTGCGCGTTTCGGCTGCAGCAGTGGTGTTGTTTCTCACACTTCGAATGGCGGGCTTTGCACTAAACTTAAATCGGAACTTCCCTGCGGAAAGCGGGCCGATACGGCGCTTCTGGGATGAGCGTCAGCACAGCGGCGGGTTAATGGCGGCGATGGCGCGAGAGGCGCGGCGGATTGCGCGTAAGGCTTGAGCGGATCTCGTCGGCGCGGTACTCGTCACGATATGACGAACCGGGTGCTCGAAGCCGTGCTTCGGCGCGATCGCGCCCTCACGGTCGCGGCATTGGGCGCGGCGATCGCGCTTGCCTGGGCCTATCTGCTGCTGGTGCCGATGCCCGACGACGGCATGGGCGGCATGGTCATGATGGAGCCCATGGCCATGCCCTGGAGCGCCGACTATGCGGCGCTGATGGCGGTCATGTGGGCGATCATGATGGCCGCGATGATGCTGCCTAGTACCGCACCCACCATCCTTTTGGTCGCGACCATCGCGCGCCGGCAGCAGGAGCGGGGATTGGCACCCCTTCGCGCTGGAGCCTTCGCGCTCGGCTATCTTGCGGTCTGGACCGTATTCAGCCTGGGTGCGGCGGCGGCGCAATGGGCGCTCGATCAGGCCGCGATGATGACGGGCGAGATGAGATTGGCGAGCACGGTCCTCGTAGGTGCCGTCATCGTCGCGGCGGGCCTCTACGAATGGACGCCGCTCAAGCGCACCTGCCTCAGCCATTGCCGCTCGCCGCTCTCGGTGATCACGCAGTATTGGCGGCCCGGCGCGCTCGGGGCCTTCCGCACCGGCGCCGCCAACGGACTCTACTGCGTCGGCTGCTGCGCGGTGCTGATGGCGCTGCTCTTCGCGGGCGGCGTCATGAACCTCGCCTGGGTCGCGGGGATCACCGCGCTGGTCCTCGTCGAGAAGATCGCGCCCCGCGGCGAATGGCTCGCACGCACCATCGGCGCCGCCCTCGTGCTCTGGGGCGGGTTCGTGATCGTGCACGGGATGTGGACCTAACGTGATTCGCTCCTCCCCCCGCGAGGGGGAGGGTAGGGAGGGGGTGCCACGCGCACGATTTGTCCGCTGCTGCCGCGGCGTGTCCCCCACCCGTCGACGCTCCGCGTCGCCGACCTCCCCCTCAAGGAGGGAGGTGTTTCAACCCAAATCGCTGCGCACCTTCGCGGCACCCGTCGCAAGCGCCTTGAGCTTGCCGAAGGCGGTGGCGCGCGGGAGGTATTTCATGCCGCAATCCGGGGCCGGGACGATGCGCTCGGTGGGAGCGAAGGCGAAGGCGGCGCGGATGCGCTGGGCCACGGTCTCCGCGCTCTCGACGTTGGGATCGTTGAGGTCGAGGACGCCGAGCATCACCGTCTTCGGCGCCAGGTCGCGGAGCACGCCGAGATCGAGCTTGGGCTGTGCCGCCTCGATCGAGATCTGCTGCGCGATGCAATCCGCGAGCTCCGGCAGGAAGGAATAGCCGCTGGGCTTACCCTCGACAATGTAGGCGTAGCCGAAGCAGAGATGCACCACGGTGGGACCGGGGACGCCCTCGAGCGCGCAGTTGATCGCCTTCACGGCATAGAGCTTGGCCTTCTCTGGCATCGCCTGCATGTAGGGCTCATCGAGCTGGATCACGTCGGCGCCGGCGCGCTTCAGGTCCTTCGCCTCCGCGTTCACCGCCTCGGCATAAGCCATGGCAAGCGCGGCCTCGTCCTTGTAGTGCTCGTCGAAGGCCTGCTGCGAGAGGGTGAAGGGGCCGGGAAGGGTGATCTTGATGCGGTGGTCGGTGTTGGCGCGGAGGAACTCCACGTCGCGCACCTCGACGGCATGGCGGCGACGGATCGGCCCCACCACGCGCGGCACGGGTTGCAGCCTCCCCGTGCGCGTGCGGACGTGGCCGGGATTGTCGATGTCGACGCCGTCGAGCGCGGTTGCGAAGCGGTTGGAGTAGCTCTCACGGCGCATCTCGCCGTCGCTGAGGATGTCGATGCCCGCGCGCTCCATGTCGCGGATCGCGAGCGCCGTCGCGTCGTCCTGCGCGGCTTCGAGGAACTCCCTCGGCACGCGCCACACTTTCTCCAGCCGCACCCGCGGGGGCGCCTGGCCGCGGAGCGCCTCGCGGTCGATCAGCCAATCCGGCTGCGGGTAACTACCCACTACGGTCGTGGGTATCAGCGGCTCCGGCATCGTCGTTCCTCCAAAGTTCGGGCGGCCGCATTCTAGCGCCGGATGCTGGCGCGTGGGGGCAGATTGTGGCTAGTCTTGTCGCGAGCGGCGCCTCGGGGCGTCCCACGGGAAAGATGGGAGGAGACATGATGACGCAGCACCGGAAAGAGCGCGAAGGCAGAGGCTTCTGGCGCTGGGGCGCCTTGGCGGCGACATTGCTGCTGCTGGCGTTCCAGCCCGCGGCACGGGCCGACGACATGCTCAAGGTCAGGATCGCCGTCGGCGGAGGGGCCTGCCTCTGCTACCTCCCGACCATGCTCGCGGAGCAGCTCGGCAACTATAAGAAGGCGGGGCTCAACGTCGAGCTCGCGGATTTCAAGGGCGGCTCGCAGGCCGAGGCGGCCGTGCTCGGCGGCAGCTCCGACGTGGTCTCCGGCTTCTTCGACCACACGGTGGTGCTGCAGCCCAAGGGCAAGTTCCTGCAGTCGATCGTGGTCTTCGACCGTTTCCCCGGTCTCGTCCTGATGGTGTCGCCCGGCAACGTCGACAAGATCAAGACCCCCGCGGACCTCGTGGGCAAGAAGGTGGGCGTGAGCGCGCCGGGCTCATCGACGGATTTCTTCGTGAAATACCTGCTGCGCAAGATCGGCCAGGACCCCAGCAAGACCGCCGTCGTTGGCATTGGCACCGGCGCTACCTCGGTTGCCGCAATGGAGCAGAACCAGGTCGATGCCGGCGTGCTCGTCGAGCCCGCGGTGACGCAGCTCCTCGCGCGGCATCCCGAGGTGCGCATCCTCAGCGACACTCGCAGCGAGAAGGACACGCTCGCGGTGCTCGGCGGTGCCTATCCCGCGGGCGCGCTCTACACGACCGCGGAATGGATCGAGAAGCATCCCAAGGAGTCGCAGGCGCTCGCCGACGCGATCGTCATGACGCTGCAGTGGATCAAGACCCACACGCCCGAGGAGATCATGGCGAAGATGCCGGACAATCTCATCGGGCCGGACAAGGCCCTCTATCTCGCGGCGCTCAAGGCGACGATCCCGCAGTACTCGACCGACGGGATGATGGACCCCAAGGGCGCGGAGGCCGTGCTCAACGTCTTCGCCTCTTCCGATCCCGAGATCGCGAAGGCCAAGGTCGACGTGAGCAAGACCTATACGAACAAGTTCGCGGAGGCCGCCGGCAAGAAGCTCGGCCTCACGAACTGACGGCGGGGCGGCGGCGGGACCGGCGATGACCGCAGCGCCCGCCGTCGCCTTCAAGGGCGTCAGCATCCGCTTCCGCGCGCCCAAGGGCGGCGTGCATACGGTGCTGAGAGACATCTCGCTGGAGATCGCGGACGGCACTTTTCTCGCGATCGTCGGCCCCTCCGGCTGTGGGAAGTCGACGCTCCTTAACGTCGCCGCCGGGCTGCTCGAGCCGCCCGATGGGAGGACGCTGATCTTCGGCGAGCCGCTTCGGGGCATCAACCGTCACGCGGCCTATCTCTTCCAGCAGGACGCGCTGCTGCCGTGGCGGACGGTGCTCGACAACGTCATGCTCGGCCTCGTCTTCCGCAACGTCGCGCGCGCGGAGGCGGAGCCGCTGGCGCTGCGCTTCATCGAGCGCGTGGGCCTCCGCGGCTTCGAGGACCGCTTTCCGCACCAGCTCTCGGGCGGCATGCGCAAGCGCGTGGCGCTCGCGCAGAGCTGGATCGTGGGCCCGCGCATCCTGCTGATGGACGAGCCCTTCGGCGCGCTCGACGTGCAGACGCGGCAAATCATGGAGAACGAGCTCCTCGATCTCTGGCAGGAGAGCCGGCAGACCGTGCTCTTCATCACGCACGACCTCGAGGAGGCGATCGCGCTCGCGGACCGTGTCGTCGTGATCTCCGCCGGCCCCGCCGCGCGCATCAAGGGCGATTACGAGGTGACGCTCGCGCGCCCGCGCGACGTCGCGGAGATCCGCCTCAATCCCGACTTCATGCAGCTCTACAAGCGCATCTGGTCCGACCTCCGCGACGAGGTCCGCCACTCCTACGAGGCCGGCAACCGATGAGCACCGGGCCTCCCGAAGGCTCGGAAGAGCGCGTCGCCAGCACCGGCGGCAAGCCGCTCGACCGCGGCTTGGTGCTGACGCTGCAGATCGGGGTCTTCCTGCTCCTCATGGCGACGTGGGAAGCGCTCTCGGCGGCGACGATCCTCGATCCCTTCTATTTCAGCCGCCCCTCTGAAATCTTCGCGAAGATGGCGCAGTGGATCTATACCGGCTTCATCCTGCGGCATCTCGCGGTGACGCTGCTGGAGGCGCTACTCGCCTTCATCATCGGGACCTTGCTCGGCGTCGGCGCGGGATTGGCCCTCGCGCGCGTCGAGATTCTCGCGCGCGTCTTCGATCCCTACATCCGCATCTTCAACGCGCTGCCGCGCGTCATCCTCGGGCCGATCTTCATTCTCTGGTTCGGGCTCGGCATCGCCTCCAAGGTTGCGCTCGCGGTGACGCTCGTCTTCTTCATCGTGTTCTTCAACACCTTCCAGGGCATCCGCGAGGTCGATCCGGTGGTGCGCAACAACGCGCGCATGCTGCAGGCGAGCGAGCATCAGCTCCTGCGCTACGTCTACCTTCCCTCTGCGATGGCGTGGATCTTCTCGAGCCTCCACACCAGCATCGGCTTTGCGCTGGTGGGCGCGGTGGTCGGCGAATATCTCGGCGCCGCCGAGGGCGTGGGCTACATCGTGGCGCAGGCCCAGGGCGTCTTCGACACCACCGGCGTCTTCGCGGGGCTGATCCTCACCTCCGCCCTCGTCCTCGTGATCGACATGGGCATCAACCGCCTCGAGCGCTACCTCCTGCGCTGGCGCCCGGGGGCCTAAGCGAACTCCTCCGCGAAGTGGCAGGCGACGTCGCGGCCGGCCACGGGGCGAAGCGCGGGGCGCTCGCTGCTGCAGCGCGCTTTCGCGAAGGGACAGCGGGTGTGGAAGGCGCAGCCCGCGGGCGGACTGAGAGGCGAGGGCAGCTCGCCCTTGAGCACCATCCGCTCGCGCTTCTTCTCGACGCTTGGCGTGCTCGCGAGGAGCGCCCTCGTATAGGGATGGAGCGGGCGCTCGAAGATTCTGTTCTTGTCGCCTTGCTCGATCGGGCGGCCCAGATACATCACCATGACCTCGTCGGAGACGAGGCGCACCACGCTCAGATCGTGCGAGATGAAGAGGTAGGAGAGCCCGAGCTCGACCTGGAGATCGCGCAGAAGGTTCAGCACCTGCGCCTGGATCGAGACGTCGAGCGCGGAGACCGGCTCGTCCGCCACCACGAGCTTCGGGCGCAGCATGAGCGCGCGCGCGATCGCGATGCGCTGGCGCTGGCCGCCCGAGAACATGTGGGGATAGCGGTGGTAGTGCTCGGGCCTGAGCCCGACCTTCGCCATCATCTCCCGCACCTGATCGCGCCGCTCGGCGGCCGTGAGCCCGGTGTTGATGACGAGCGGCTCCTCTAGGATCGAGCCGACCTTCTTGCGTGGATTGAGCGAGCCGTAGGGGTTTTGGAACACGATCTGCACGGCGCGCCGCAGCGGCTGACGGTCCTCGGGCTTGGGGCTCACGGCGTCGCGGCCGATGAGGCGCAGGCTACCGGAGGTCGGCGGCTCGATCAGCGTCACCATGCGCGCGAGCGTCGACTTGCCGCAGCCGGATTCGCCGACGACCGCAAGCGTGCGGCCCGGCTCGATGCTGAAGGAGACGCCGTCGACCGCCTTCAGGATCGCGGGCTCCGCGAAGAGGCCGCGGGAGATGCGATAGTGCCGTGCGAGATCGACTGCCTCGGCAATCGCGCTCATTCCGCGGCCCCCGCGCGCTGGGTCTCGTCGAGCGGATAGTGGCAGCGGACATCGGCGCCGGCGAGGTGCCTGAGCGCGGGCTCCTCCGCGCGGCAGCGCGCGTCGGTATAGCGGCAGCGCGGATTGAAGAGGCAGCCCGCGGGGCGATCGTGCAGGCCCGGGACGACGCCGGGGATGGTGGCGAGGCGATTGTGGCCGATGCTCCGCTCCGGGAGCGCCGAAAGGAGCGCCGCGGTGTAGGGATGGCGCGGCGCCGCGAAGAGCCGTTCGGCCGGCTGCTCCTCCACGACCTGGCCCGCATACATCACCATGACGCGCTGCGCGGTCTCCGCGACCACGCCCATGTTGTGCGTGATGAGGATGAGCGCCATGCCGCGCTCGCGCTGCAGCGAGATCAGGAGATCGAGGATCTGCGCCTGGATGGTGACGTCGAGCGCGGTGGTGGGCTCGTCGGCGATGAGGAGGCGCGGATTGCAGGCGATCGCCATCGCGATCATCACGCGCTGGTTCATGCCGCCGGAGAGCTGATGCGGATAAGCGTCGAGCCGGGTCTCGGGCGCGGGGATGCCCACCTGGTCGAGGAGCTCGATCGCGCGCTTGCGTCGCGCCGTGCGGCCGAGGCCTTGGTGGAGGCGTAGGGTCTCGCCGAGCTGAAAGCCCACGGTGAAGCAGGGGTTGAGGCTGCTGGTGGGCTCCTGGAACACCATCGCGACGTCGCGTCCGGCGATCTCGCGCCGCTCGCGCGCGGGCATCCGCAGGAGGTCGCGCCCAGCGAAGCTCATGCGCTCCGCGCGGACCTCGCCGGGATATGCGACGAGGCCCATCATCGCGAGCATGGTGACGCTCTTGCCGGAGCCGGATTCGCCGACGATGCCGAGCACTTCGCCCTCCGCGACCGAGAGCGAGACGCGGTCGACAGCCTTGAGCCGTCCCGCGGTGGTTGGGAAATCGACGGAGAGATTCTCGATCTCGAGGAGGGCCATCAGCGCTTCAGCTTGGGGTCGAGGGCATCGCGCAGCCCGTCGCCCAGGAGGTTGAACGCCATCACCGTCATGAGGATCGCGATGCCCGGGAAGGTCACCGCCCACCACGCGCGCAGCATGAGGTCGCGGGAATCCGCGAGCATCGTGCCCCATTCCGAGAGCGGCGGCTGCACGCCGAGGCCCAGAAAGCCCAGCGCCGCCGCATCGAGGATCGCGGTCGAGAATCCGAGCGAGGCCTGCACGATGAGCGGGGCGAGGCAATTCGGGAGCACCGTCGAGAGCATGAGGCGGAGCGTCCCCGCGCCCGCCACCTGCGAGGCGATCACGTATTCCTTGGCGCGCTCGGTGATGACGACGGCGCGGGTGATGCGTACGTAATGCGGCAGCGTCACCACCGCGACCGCGAAGACCGCGTTGACGAGGCCCGGCCCCAGGATTGCCACCACGACGAGCGCGAGCAGCAGGCTCGGCAGCGTCAGCAGCGTGTCCATGAGCCGCATGATCGCGATCTCCGTGAAGCCCCGGAAGAAGCCCGCGACGAGGCCGAGGAGGGTGCCGGCGGTCAGCGAGAGCGCCACCACCACGACGCCGATGAAGAGCGAGAAGCGCGTGCCGTGAATGAGCCGGGAGAGCACGTCGCGGCCGATCGCGTCGGTGCCGAGGGGATAGAGGAAGGAGCCGCCCTCCTCCCAGAAGGGCGGCCGCAGGAAGGCGTCGTCGTGGGTGACGATCGGCGAGTGCGGGGAGATCGCGTCCGCGAGCGCCGCCAGCGCGATCAGCGCGAGGATCACGCCGAGACCCGCGAGCGCGCCCTTGTTCTGAGCGAAGTAGCGCCAGAACTCGACGAGCGGATGCGGCGGTGCGGTCTCGGGTTGCGCCAGGGATTGCGTCTCGGCGGTCATGGGCTCAGCTCGTGCGCCGGATGCGCGGATTGATGACGCCGTAAAGGATGTCGACCAGCAGGTTGACCGCCATCACGACGCTGCCGAGCATGAGCACGCCGCCCTGCAGCACGGGATAATCCCGGCGATTGATCGCCTCGACCAGCCATTTGCCGACGCCGGGCCAGGCGAAGACGGTCTCCGTGAGGATCGCGCCCGCGAAGAGCGCGCCCACTTGCAGCCCGATCACGGTGACGACGGGGATGAGCGCGTTGCGGAGCGCGTGCACCGAGACGACCCAGATCGGCGCCAGCCCCTTCGCGCGCGCGGTGCGGATGTAGTCCTCGCCCAGCACCTCCAGCATCGCCGAGCGCGTCATGCGCGCGATGATCGCGAGCGGCACGGTTCCCAGCACGATCGTCGGCAGGATCAGATGCGCGACCGCAGAGGCGAAGGCGCCCTCGTCCTCCGAGAACCAGGAATCGATCAGCAGGAAGCCGGTACTGGGCTCGATGAAATAGGCGGCATCGATGCGGCCCGAGACCGGCGTCAGCTCCAGCACGTTCGAGAACAGGAGGATCAGCAGCAACCCCCACCAGAAGATCGGCATCGAATAGCCCGTGAGCGAGGTCGCCATGATGCCGTGGTCGAAGATCGTATTGCGCCTGACCGCCGCGATGATGCCCGCGGGGAGACCCAGCAGGACCGCGAAGAGCACGGCGCAGATCGAGAGCTCGACGGTCGCGGGGAAAAGCGCTGCGAATTCCTCGGTCACGCGCTGATGCGTGATGACGGAGATGCCGAGATCGCCGTTGACGACGTGCCAGACATAGACGCCGTACTGCACGATGAGCGGCTTGTCGAAGCCGTACTCCGCGCGAAGCTGGGCGTGGCGCACGGGGTCGATCCCGCGCTCCCCCGCAAGCGTCTCGATGGGATCGCCGGGGATCAGATGCACGAGCAGGAAGGCGAGCAAGGTCACCCCGATGAAGGTCGGGATGACCAGGCTCACGCGGGTCAGAACGAACCGGAACATTGCGCGGGAAAACCGGCGCCCGGTCCGGGATCGGACCGGGCGCCGCCGATGCTATTTGAGGTCGACGCCGTAGAAGACGTGGGCGCCGAAGGGGCTGAGCTTGAAGTCCACGACGTTGTTACGCACCGCCGCGAACTGGATCGAGTGCGCGACGGTGACCCAAGGCGCCTCCTCCTTGAAGATCACCTGCGCCTGCTTGTAGAGCTCGGTGCGCTTCTTGATGTCGGTGATGTGCTCGGCCTCGATGATGAGATCATCGAAGGGCTTGTAGCACCACTTCGCGACGTTGCTGCCGTTGGCCTTGGCGGAATCGCAGCCGAGCAGCACGTGCAGGAAGTTGTCGGGATCGCCGTTGTCGCCGGTCCAGCCGAGCTGGACCATCTGGTGCTCGCCGTTCTGGGCGCGCTTGCGGTACTCGCCCCACTCGTAGCTCTTGATCTCCGCCTTGATGCCGACCTTGGCGAGATCGGCCTGCATCAGCTCGGCGATGCGGCGGGCGTTGGGGTTATAGGGACGCTGCACCGGCATCGCCCAGAGATCGGTCTCGAAGCCGTTGGGATATCCGGCCTCCGCGAGGAGCTTCTTCGCCTTCTGGGGATCGTAGGGGTAGTCCTTGACGGCGTCGTTGTAGCTCCAGAGCACCGGCGGGATCGGGTTCTTCGCGACGACGCCCGCGCCCAGATAGACCGCGTCGATGATCGCCTTCCGGTTGATCGCCATGTTGACGGCCTGGCGCACTCGCTTGTCGTCGAACGGCTTTTTCTGCGTTTGGAAGGCGAGGTAACCGATGTTCATGCCGGCCTGCTCGAGCAGCTTCAGGTTCTTGTCGGCCTTGATGGCGTCGCGGTCGGCCGGGTTCGGGTAGGGCATCACTTGGCACTCGTTCGCCTTGAGCTTCTGCAGCCGCACCGAGCTGTCGGGCGTGATCGCGAAGACGAGGTCGTCGATCTTCGCCTTGCCGCGGAAGTAAGTCGGGTTCGCCTTGTAGCGGACGATCGCGTCCTTCTGATACTGGATCAGCATGAAGGGGCCGGTGCCGACGGGCTCCTGGTCGACCTTCTCGGGCGTTCCCGCCTTCATCATGAGGTCGGCGTATTCCTTGGAAATGATGGAGGAGAAATCCATGGCGAGGTCGGCGATGAAGGGCGCCTCGGCCTGGTTGAGCTCGAACTTGACGGTGTAGTCGTCGACTTTGGTGATGGACTTCAGCAGTTTGTCGAAGCCCATATCGTTGAAGTAGCTGTGGTTGTCGCTGGTGACCTTGAAGAAGGGATTGTCCTGCTTCCACTGCCGCTCGAAGCTGAAGATCACGTCATCGGCGTTGAAGTCTCGGGTCGGCTTGAAGGTCTTCGTGGTCTGCCACTTCACGCCCTTGCGCAGATGGAAGGTGAAGGTCTTGCCATCGGAGGAGACGTCGTAGCTGGTGGCGAGGCCCGGCTCGACTTCGGTCGTCCCGCGCTTGAAATCCATGAGACGGTCGTAGATCTGGCGACCCGACGCGTCGAAGGTCGTTCCGGTCGTGTTGATCGCGGGGTAGAAGTTCTCCGGGCTGCCCTCGGAGCAATAGACGAGGGTCTTGGCCGATGCCGCATGCGCGCCCGCGAGCGCAAGGGTCAAGACGGCAGTCGCCGCCAGCAATCTCGATTTCATGTCGTTGGACTCCCCGATTGATTCGATTGCCCGCGCTCGCCTCATTGGCCCCGCCGCGCGGCATTGAGGTTGAGGCTACTGTCGTCCCGCAGGCCCGTCAATCGAGCCGCCGCCGCGCGCCGAGCCTGCGATAGACGGGCGCAAGGACAGCAGGCAGCAGGTAGATCGGGAGTTGCGCGCAGACGAAATAGAGCAGCAAATCCGGCGAGACCGCCGCGCCGAGATTGGCCCAGACCATGGCCATGTTCTTGTTGCCGCCTATTAGGCCAACGGTGAGCGCAGCGGGGCGCTCGAGCCAGCCGAAGAGAACGGCGCTCACGGCCTGGAGGCCGGCGCTCGCTCCGATCGCGGCCGCGGAATAGGCCAAGACCGCGAGCGGCTCCTCGATGATCCGCCTCCACATCCCGTCCATGATCGCAATCGCGAAGAGCACCAGCAGCAGGACGTTGAACCCGTTGATCTCGCGCGCGCGGCGGTCGAGGCGCGCGACGCCGATGACCCGGCGCAGGACGAGGGCAAGGACGCCGGCGCCGAGCACGAAGAGCGCGAGGCGCTCCATCAGCGGGAGCATGGCGATCCCGAGATCGAGTCCGATCAGGCCCAGCACCAGCGGCGGGAGGGTCAAGGGCATCAAGAATGTCCCGAACACCATCACCAGAAGCGAGAGCGAGGCATCGAGCCCCATCAGCATCGCGATCGCCGGGAGCGAGGTCATCGGCGGCGAGGCGCACCAGACCACCAGCGCCTGGCTCAAGCCCGCGGGAAGGCCGAGGAGCCGCGCCACCGCCGCGATCAGAACCGGCGAGACCACGAGCGCCCACAGCACCACGAGCGCGATCCGCAGCGGTCGGCGTGCATGAAATGCCACGCGCGGCCATTCGATCCTCAGCATGATCGAGGTCGTGATCGCGAAGACGAAGATCGGCAGGAGCGGCGCCATTGCATGCGCGAGCGGCGGGAGCGCGAGGCCCACGGCGAGGCCCGCCGCCAGCAACACCGGGCCGTGCCGGTCGAGGTAAGCGAGGGCGCGGAGGATCATCGCCGGCGAGCTAAGCAGCCCGCACCTCCACACGCATCGAGCCGATACCAGAGATCGCGGCTTCCATGACGTCGCCGGGCCGCACCGGGCCCACGCCCTCGGGCGTCCCCGAGAGGAGCACGTCGCCCGGCAGCAGCGTGTAGAAGGACGAGGCGAGCTCGATGAGCGTGCCGAGCCCGAGCACGAGGTCGCGGGTGTTCGCGTGCTGGCGCCGCTCGCCATTGACCGCGATCGAGAGATCGAGCTGCGTCGGATCGAAGATCTCGTCGGCGGTCACCATCCAGGGGCCGAGCACGCAGTAGGAGTCGCAGGATTTGCGCAGGCTGCGCTCCTCGGGGCCGCGGATGGTCATGTCGAGGCCGATGGCATAGCCCGCGACATGGGAGAGCGCATCCGCCGCGCGCACGCGGTCGGCGGTCTTGCCGATGACGAGTGCGAGCTCCACCTCGTGATCGTTGCGCCGGTCGAGATGGCGGAGAGCGACACCCTCTGACGGTCCGACCAGAGCGCTCGTCGCCTTGAGGAAGAGTCCCACGCGCTGGATCTCCTCGACCTGCTTCTGAAAATGGATGGCCGCATCGGCGCGGGCCTCCTCGAGGTGGCGGCGGTAGTTGACGGGCGCCGCGACGATCTTGCTGGGATTGGCAACCGGGCTCAGCAGGCGCACCCCGGAGAGCGGGCGCGCAGGCGCGCGCTCGAGCTCGAGCTCGATCTGCGGCCTGAGCTCGCCGAGCGCCGCCAGCAGCGGATCGCCCTTGGGGAGCGGCCAGCGCTGCGCGGGAAGCCGCGCCACCACCGGCGTCACGTCGCGCACCTCGCTCCCGATCACCACGCCCAGGCGATTGTCGTCGAACCTGCAGAGTCTCATGACGCCTCCGGAATGAATTTATGCCCTCTCGGGCTTGTTGCGGAGGCCGACGCTGCGGCCGAGCTGCGGCGGCCTCGGCAGCAGGCGATGCTCGGCGAGCATCGCCTCGATCCTGGCCGTGGCCTCGGGCGGGAACGGCACCGCGCGCGGCACCCGCATATCCACGTGAGCTGCCATGAACTCGATGGTCGCAGCGAGATAGTTCTCCTCGCCGTGGCGCATGCTGTGAAAGAAATGGAGCCGCTTCTCATCGGCGTCGACGAGCTGAGTTGTGATCGCAATCGGATCCCCCTTCTTGAGCTCGCGCGCGTAGGTCACGTGCCCCTCGAGCGCGTAAAGCGAGTGCTCCGTCGCCCGGACATAGGCCAATCCGATGCCGAGGCGGTCGAAAAGCGCGTCGGTAGCCTTGTCGAAGGCGACCAGATAGTAGGCGAGGTTCATGTGGCCGTTGTAGTCAATCCACTCCGGCAGCACGCGGGCACGATAGGGCGGGAGGGGTTCGGCTGGCATGCGGGGTGCTCCGGGACATTTGGGCCGCGGACCGGTTGTTTACCCAATCTCTACCATTTCCCGCAACGATCTCGCCTGAACGACCAGCGCCGGAAATTCTCGGAAAGATGGGTAAAATTGTGGGTTTCCCCCAGCATGCAGGACTCAGCGAGGCGGCGATCGCCGCGATGAGCGCCCGCGGCGTCTCGCCAACGCCGCAGAACTACGCGCTTTGGTACGGCTACGTCAGCGGCTTGCAGCCGGAGCTCAGCCGCGCGGTCGACGCGCTCATCGCGGACGGCACGCCCTTCACGGACATGCTCTGCCGGGAGCTCCACGACCGGTTCTGCGATGCGGGCCGGCACCTGGGCGTGCTTCAGCAGACCGGGGCCGAGCTCGATCAGGCGGTGGGCCGCGCCATGACCTTGATCGCGGGCGCGGCCGGCGACGCGCAGAGCTTCAACAAGGCGCTCGACGAGGTCTCGGGCCAGCTCGCGGGCGGGCAGCCCGCCGAGCGCGTGCGCGGCGTCGTCTCGTCCCTGCTGGCGCAGACGCAGCGCGCGACCGAGCGCAACCGCAGCCTCGAGCTCCGCCTCACTCAGACCTCGAGCGAGCTTGCGGAGCTTCGGCAGAACCTCGAGGTGGTGCGACGCGAGGCGCTGACGGATCCGCTGACGGGGATCGCCAATCGCAAGCTCTTCGACACGCGGCTGCGCGAGGCCGCGCGCAACGCCACGGAGAACGACGAGCCGATGGCGCTGCTGATGCTCGACATCGACCATTTCAAGAAGTTCAACGATACTTACGGCCATCAGCTCGGCGACCAGGTGCTGCGCCTCGTCGCGAAGACCCTGACCGAGAGCATCAAGGGCCGCGACACCGCCGCGCGCTACGGCGGCGAGGAATTCGCGATCGTCCTGCCGCAGACGCGGCTCGAGAATGCGGTGACGCTGGGTGAGCAGATCCGCCGCACGATGGTGCGCCACAAGATCGTGCGCAAGGACACCGGCGAGGAATACGGCATCATCACGCTCTCGATCGGCGCCGGCGCCTATCGCAAGGACGAGGCGCTCGGCGAGCTGATCCGCCGCGCGGACGGCGCGCTCTATCACGCCAAGCGAACGGGGCGGAACCGCGTCGTCGCAGAGGACGACGTGCCGCCGGAGGTCTTGGCCGCGGGCGAGAGCGCGAAGGCGGGCTAGCGGTCCTCGCGCGCGAGCGCCTCGAGCGCCGTGCCTTCCGCGCGATAGGGCAGCCATTGCTCCATGTGGCGGATGCCCAGACGCCGGTAGAAATCGCGCGCGGGGTTCCAGTGCAGCACCCAGAAATCGAGCCGGCCGCCGCCGCGCTCGAGGGCGATCGCCGCGAGCCGCGCCATGAGGCGGCGCCCGACGCCGAGCTTCCGTGCCCATTCCAGGACGAAGATGTCCTCGAGATAGATGCCGGGTCGGCCGAGCCAAGTCGAGAAATTGGGGAAGAAAAGGGCGAAGCCCGCAGGGCGCTCGCCCACGAAAGCGAGGAGCGCCTCGAAGCGCCGCTCCGGCCCGAAGCCGTGGCGGAGGAAATCCGCCTCGGTCGCGACCACGGCCTCCGGCGCCTTCTCGTAGAGGGCGAGCGCGCGGACGAGGTCGAGCAGGGTGCCGACGTCGTCGGCCGTGGCGAAGCGGAGGAAAATCTCGCTCATGTCGATCCTAATCCGCGCCGGGAAAGAACGGCAGCCAGTCCCAGAAGGCGAGCCAGAGGAGCGCGAAGGCCATGGAGAGGAGGGTGATGGGGACGCCCGCCCGCGCGTGCTCGGCGAAGGTGATGCGCACGCCGTAGGTCGCGGCGCGGTCGGCCACGATGAGATTGGCGAAGCTTCCCACCAGCAGCAGGTTGCCCGCGAGCGTCGAGAGGAGGGCGAGCGCATAGAGCGCGCCCTGGGGCGCGTCGGGCCAGATCTGCAGGAGGAAGATCACGGAGGGCACGTTGCCGATGGTGTTGCTCATCAGCAGCGTCAGCGGCGTCAGCACCGTGAGATTGTCGGGCATGAGGCCGCCGCTCTGCAGCGAGGAGATGAAAGTCCAGGGTATGCCGGTATCGTGGAGCGCGCCCGTGACCGCGAAGAGACAGGCGAAGAGCAGCAGCAGCGGCCAATCCACGCCCGCGATCATGGTGCGGCTCGTGACCTTGCGGCTCGCCATCAGCAGCGCCGCCAGCAGCAGCGCGGCAACCTCGCGCTGCAACGAGGTCGTGAAGGAGAGCAGCAGCAGCGCGACCGCGACGAGGCCCTTCACGGTCTGGAGACGATCATGCGGGTGGAACGGCACTTCCGGCAGATCCGGCGGCAGCGCCTCGAGATTCGCCATGCGGCCGCGCCAGAGGAACCAGATGACGCCGAAGACGACGCCGAGCGCGACGAGGGCGGGAATGCCGCAGGCTCCGAGGAAGCTCCAGAAATTCAGGTTCCCCACCTGTCCGATGGCGATGTTCTGGGGATTGCCGATGAGCGTGGCGGCGGAGCCCGCATTGGTTGCGGCGGCGAGCGCCAGCACGAAGGGCCTGGGATCGAGACCGCGCCGCCGCACGCCCGCGATGAGGAGCGGCGTGAGGCCGATCAGCAGAATGTCGTTGGCGAGGAACGCCGAGAGCCCGCCGCAGACGGCGACCGTGAGTCCGAGGAGCGCCGCGGGGCCGCCGCGAGCCGCCATCAACCGCTGGACGCAGACGTCCAGGAAGCCCGAAGCCGCGAATTGCGCGGAGATGATCATGAGCGCGAACAGCAGGAACAGCGTCGCGGTGTCGATGTCGT
This sequence comes from Allostellaceae bacterium, assembly GCA_035541215.1. GTDB lineage: Bacteria > Pseudomonadota > Alphaproteobacteria > ATCC43930 > CGMCC-115725 > DASZHJ01. Next base: position 63,413 of record DATKNV010000033.1, read on the forward strand.
TGGTGATGTCGTCGGTCGTGGCGGCGCCGGTGCCGAGGAGAGCGATCACGCCGAGGAGCGCGATGCCCGTGCGGTCCACCTGCAGCCAAGGCAGCCGCCCTGCCGCCATCCCCAGATAGGTCAGCAGGAAGATGAGGACGGTGACGGCGTTGGCGATGTTGGCGTCTTGCATCGGGAGGGTGTGGCGGTGGCGCGCGCTCGCCGCCCAGCTATATAGGGAAGGTCGGCGCGAGAAAAGCGCATTGCCGTGCGATCCGCTTCACTCGAAAATCGCTTCGGCCGCTGGCAAAACCCCTCGCGTTTGGATACAAAGTAGGCAGTTGCGGGAGTCCCTTGGATTGTCGTCTAGGAACGAGCACGGGTTCGCGGAAGAATGAGCGCCGTCATCTTCATCAGCTATGCGTCGAGGGACCGCAAGGTCGCGGAGAGCGTCTGCAACGCGCTCGAGAACCGCGGCTTGAAGTGCTGGATCTCGAGCCGCGACATTCACGGGGGCGAGAATTTCCAGGAAGCGATCGTGCGCGCGATCCGCGGCGCGAAGGTGATGCTTCTGATCTTCTCCGCCAACGCCAACAACTCCGACGAGCTCAAAAAGGAGCTGGTCGTCGCCGGACAGAGCAAGTTGATCGTCGTGCCGCTCCGGGTCGAGGAAGTGACCCCCAACGACGCGTTCTCCTATGAGCTCGCGACGCGGCAATGGATCGACATGTTCGACAATTGGGAGCGTGCGCTCGATACGCTGGTGTCGCATCTGACTGCGGTCCTCGGAATCGTTTCGCCCGCGGAGGCGCCGGCCGCCGCGCCCGTCGCGCCCGCGCCCGCCGCTCCGGCTCCCGCTGCCGCCGCGGCGCCCGCCGCTCCCGTTCAGCGCGTGGAGATGGCACCGAGCCCGCCGCCCAAGGCGCCGGAAAAGCCGGCCGAGACGGCGCCGCCGAGCCAGCCCGCTCCCAAAGCCGCTCCACAACCCGCGGAAACACGGCCGCAGAGTGCCCAGCCCGTCCAGCCGCGGCCTGCGCGCAAGCTGGCCCGCACGCCATTGATCGTGCTCGGGGCGGGGCTCGCAGCGATATTGCTGGTCTGGCTCGGATGGACGCTCTATCGCCAGCCGGAACCGGCGAGGCCCACGAATACGGCCTCCGCGCCGGCCACCCCCCCGAGTCCCGCGCCTACGCCCGCGCCCACCCCAGCACCTGCACCGGCGCCGGCGCCGGCTCCGTCCCCCGGCCCATCCACGAAGACCGGACCCGCACCCGCCCCGACTCCGGCGCCTGCACCCGCGCCCGCGCCGTCGCCAGCACCATCGCCCACGCCGTCGATCAGCTCCGCGATCAACCCCTCCGCCTCTGCCGCCGAGATCAATCGTAAAGGCGAAGCGGCGGAGGATCAGAAGAACTATCCCGAGGCGGCTCGCTTGTACCGTCAAGCCGCCGAGCAGGGTTACGCCCGGGCGCAGAACAATCTCGGCTACTTCTACTCGCACGGTCTCGGCGTCCCTCAGGACTACGCCGAGGCGATGCGCTGGTACCGCAAGGCCGCCGAGCAGGGGGATTCTCTCGGGGAAACCAACGTCGGCGTGCTCTATCAGAACGGATGGAGCGTCGACCAGGACTATGCGGAGGCCCTGCGCTGGTACCGCAAGGCCGCAGACAAGAAATTTGCTCTCGCGGAGTACCGCATCGGCTTGATGTACGAAGGCGGTCTCGGCGTTTCGAAAAATCTACTGATCGCCCGGGCCTGGATGCGCGATGCCTCCGACCACGGCAGCGAGGACGCCAAGAAGTGGCTGGCCTCGCACCAGTGATCCCGCTGGGGCGTGGCCTCCGCTGAGGGCGCGGGGCGCGCCCGGTCTCGGAAGGCCGTGCTTTCATCGCGCCGCGGCGATGGGGTATAGCGAAGCCATGTCGGAAGAGCGCGCCTCCGCCGCCACCCTGCAGCAGCCGTCCTATCTCGCCCTCCTGAACCCCGCCCAGCGCGAGGCGGTGGAGGCGGTGGAGGGGCCCGTGCTCGTGCTCGCGGGCGCGGGCACCGGCAAGACTCGGGTGCTGACGGCGCGGCTCGCGCACATCCTCGCGACGCGCCGCGCCTTCCCGGGCCAGCTCCTAGCGGTCACTTTCACCAACAAGGCCGCGCGCGAGATGCGCCAGCGCCTGGAAGCGATGATCGGCGCGGCGGTGGAGGGGGTTTGGCTCGGCACTTTCCATGCGCTCGCGGCGCGCATCCTCCGGCGCAACGCCGAGCGCGTAGGACTCAAATCCAATTTCACCATTCTGGATACGGACGACCAGCTTCGCCTCGTGAAGCAGATCGTCGCGGGCGCCGATCTCGACGAGCGCCGCGTGCCGCCGCGGGCACTGCTCTCGGCCTTCGACCGCTGGAAGGACCGCGGCCTCGATCCCGGCAAGGTCCCTGCCGACGAGGCGGCGATGGTGGCGGACGGCCGCGGCCGCGAGCTCTTCCGCCAGTACCAGGAGCGGCTCCTCGCGCTCAACGCCGCCGATTTCGGCGACCTGCTGCTCCACAACCTCGCGCTCTTCACGGGCCATCCGGACGTGCTCGCGGACTATCAGCGGCGCTTCCGCTACATTCTCGTCGACGAGTATCAGGACACCAACGTCGCGCAGTATCTGTGGCTGCGCCTCCTCGCGCAGGGGCATCGCAACCTCTGCTGCGTCGGCGACGACGATCAGTCGATCTATAGCTGGCGCGGCGCCGAGGTCGGCAACATCCTCCGCTTCGAGCGCGACTTCCCGGGCGCGCGGATCGTGCGGCTCGAGCAGAACTACCGCTCGACCCCGCACATCCTCGCGGCCGCCGCCGGCCTCATCGCGCACAATTCCGGGCGGCTCGGCAAGACGCTCTGGACCGAGGTGAACGAGGGCGAGAAGGTCCGGGTGCACGCGGTCTGGGACTCCGAGCAGGAGGCGCGCTGGGTCGGAGACGAGATCGAGGCGCTCCAGCGCAAGGGCGAGGCGCTCGCGCAAGCCGCGATCCTGGTCCGCGCGGGCTTCCAGACTCGCGAGTTCGAGGAGCGCTTCATCCAGATCGGCTTGCCCTATCGCATCGTCGGCGGGCCCCGCTTCTACGAGCGGCAGGAAATTCGCGACGCGCTCGCCTATTTCCGCCTCGTCCATCAGCCCGCCGACGACCTCGCCTTCGAGCGCATCGTGAACGTGCCGCGGCGCGGGATCGGCGAGGCGACGCTGCAGATCCTGCACGCGACGGCGCGGGCGCAGCAGGTGCCGCTCAGCGAGGCGGCGCAGCGGCTCGTCGGCACCGACGAATTGAAGCCCACGGCGCGCCGCGCGCTCGGTGGCTTCCTCACCGCGCTCGAGCGCTGGCGCGGGCTCGAGAATTCGCTGCCGCACACGGAGCTCGCGGCGCTCGTGCTGGAGGAGTCCGGCTACGTCGCGATGTGGCAGGCGGACAAATCCGCGGACGCGCCGGGCCGGGTCGAGAACGTCAAGGAATTGGTGGCCGCGATGGCGGAGTTCGAGAACCTCGGCGGCTTCCTCGAGCACGTGAGCCTCGTCATGGAGGCGGCCGAGGGCGGCGAGGGCGACATGGTGAACGTCATGACGCTCCACAGCGCCAAGGGCCTCGAATTCGACAACGTCTTTCTCCCGGGCTGGGAGGAGGGCGTGTTCCCGAACCAGCGCGCGCTCGAGGAAGGCGGCACCAAGTCGCTGGAGGAAGAGCGCCGCCTCGCGTATGTCGGGATCACCCGCGCGCGGCGGCGCGCCACGGTGAGCTTCGCCGCAAACCGCAGGGTTTACGGCCAGTGGCAGAACTCGATCCCCTCGCGCTTCGTCGAGGAGCTGCCCGCGGAGCACGTCGAGGTGCTGGCGGAGACGGGATTGCTGCCGCGGGCGGGCGCCTGGGGCGAGCCGGGCTTCGGCGAGACCGAGGCGCTCCGGGCGCCGCGCTGGACGCCGCGCGGCGGGCCGCCGCTCATCGAGGGAACCGCCGTCCCCGTGCGCGGACAGGAAGTGCGGCGCATCGGCGGCTTCAAGCCCGGCGACCGCGTCTTCCATCAGAAATTCGGCTACGGCACCGTGCAGCGCGTCGAGGACAACAAACTCGCCATCGCCTTCGACAAGGCCGGCGACAAAATGGTAATGGACAGCTTCGTCGAGAGGACCTGAGAGGGACGATGTCCGCGAGCGCCTACTTCTCCGCCGACTATCGCGAGGCCCGCAGCAAGTTCCGCGACGCGGCCCTGCGCGCGGGCGCTCAGCTCACGACCTACGTCAATCCGAATTCCAAGGGGCCGAACGGCGAGGAGCTCGGCACGGACGTGGCGCGGCTCGGGCCCCCCGAGGCGAGCCGTGTCCTCCTCACGATCTCCGCGACCCACGGCGCCGAGGGCTTTTGCGGCTCGGGCGCGCAAATCGGGAGTTTCGAGACGGGGCTCGGCCGCGAGCTTCCGGCGGGCACGGCGCTGGTGGCGGTGCACGCGATCAACCCGCACGGCTTCGCTTGGATAAGGCGCGTCACCGAGGAGAACGTCGATCTCAACCGGAACTTCGTCGATCACGGCGGCGCCGTGCCCGAGAATCCCGGCTACGACGACCTCGCCGAGGCGATCTGTCCCTGCGAGTGGAACGACGCCGCGCTCGCCGCCGCCAAGACGCACCTCGAGGCCTATGCGAAGGCTCACGGCGCGGCGGCGCTGCAATTCGCGATCACCGGCGGGCAATACAAGTACGCTGACGGCATCTTCTACGGCGGGACCGCTCCGGTCTGGTCGCGCCGGACCATGCTGGAGATCGTCGCGAAGCACGCGGGACGCGCGCGACGCCTCGCCATGATCGATTTTCACACCGGTCTCGGTCCCTGGGGCTACGGCGAGCCCATCGTCACGCATGCGCCGCATAGTCCGGGGCTCGCGCGCGCGCGCGAGTGGTACGGCGAGCGCATCACCTCGCCGCGCCTCGGGAATTCCGCGTCGGCGGACGTGCGGGGCGACATCCTCACGGGCGTCGAGGAGCGCTATGGCGAAATCGAAGTCACGGGCCTCGCGCTCGAATACGGGACGCTCTCGCTCGAGGAAGTGCTGGATGCCGTCCGCGCCGACAACTGGCTTCACGCTCACGGCACGATCGAGAGCGCCAAGGGCCGCGAGATCAAGCGCATGATCCGCGACGCCTTTTACGGCGACAAGCCCGACTGGAAAGAGATGATCCTCGAGCAGGCCTTGGCGGCCGAGCGCAAAGCGCTGCGCGGCCTCGCCGCGTGATCCGCGACGGCGGCGTCTGGCGCGTGTCGGCCGAGGCGGCCGATGCGAAGGCGGCCGAGCGCGCGGCCGAGGCGCTCGAGGCGTTCTGCGCCGCCGTCAGCGCTTTCGAGACTGCTCCCGGCGGAGCCTGGCTCGTCGAGGGCTTTTCCGACATGGCACCCGATCGGGCCTCGCTCGCGGCGGCGCTCGCGGGAAGCATTCGCGTGGAGCGGCTACCGCGGCGCGATTGGGTGCGCGAGAACCAAGAGAGCTTTCCGCCGCGGCGCGTCGGCCGCTATTTCATCTACGGCTCGCATCATCGGGACGGCGTTCCCGCCGGCACCATCGGCTTGCTGATCGACGCCGCGACCGCCTTCGGGACGGGCGAGCATGCAACGACCGCGGGCTGTCTCCGCGTCCTCGACGCGCTCGCGCGGCGCCGGCGCTTCCGCCGCATCCTCGACATGGGGACCGGTACCGGCATTCTCGCGATCGCCGCAGCCAAGACCTGGGCACGGCCGGTGCTCGCGGTCGACATCGACCACGGCTCGGTGCGCGTCGCCCGCACGAACCTCGGCCGGAACGGCGTCGCCGGGCGCGTCCGCGCGGAGTGGAGCCGCGGCTATTGCAGCCGGTGGGTCGCGGCGCGACGGCCCTACGATCTCGTGCTCGCGAACATCCTGGCGCGGCCGCTTGCGGCGATGGCGCATGATCTCCGTGCGGCGCTCGCGCCCGGCGGGATCGCCGTGCTCTCGGGCCTCATCGAGTGGCAGGCGCCCTTCGTCCTCGCCGCGCATCGCTTGCAGGGGCTGCGTCTCGTGCGTCGTCTCGCGATCGACGGCTGGACCACGCTCGAGCTGCGCCGCGCTCCCGCCGTCTCTTTGCAAGAGGAATCGACTCTGTGAACACGCTGCAAGCGCTGCTGATGGCGATCCTACAGGGCATCACCGAGCTCTTCCCCGTGAGCAGCCTCGGCCATGCGGTCGTAATTCCAGCGCTCCTGGGCTGGACGATCGATCAGAAGGCCTCGTATTTCCTGCCGTTCCTGGTGGTGCTGCATTTGGGGACCGCGGCGGCGCTGCTCATCTATTTCTGGCGCGACTGGATCGGGCTCCTCCTCGCGGTGCTGGGGCGCGGTCCCGCGGAGGAGCGGCGCCGCCACCTGCGGCTCCTCGCCTCGATCGTGGTGGCGACCATCCCCGCGGTGATCCTGGGATTCGCCTTCGAGAAGCCGCTCCGCGCCCTCTTCGGGACGCCCGAGATCGCCGCGGCCTTTCTCATCGCGAACGGCGTCGTCCTCTTCGTGGGCGAGCGCCTGCGCCGGCGCGGGGGCGAGCGGCGGCTCGAGGACATGAGCTGGGGGAATGCGCTGATGATCGGGCTCCTGCAGAGCACGGCGCTCCTCCCGGGCATCTCGCGCTCCGGCGCCACCATGGTGGGCGGCCTGCTCGCGGGCCTCCATCACAAGGAGGCCGCGCGCTTCTCTTTCCTGATCGCGACGCCCATCATCGTCGGCGCGGCCGTGCTCGAAGTGCCGAAGCTCCTGCACGAGGGCGAGCACATCAACGGTATCACCTGGCTCGCGGGGCTCGTTGCGGGCGTCACGGCCTTCCTGAGCGTCGCGTTCCTGATGCGGTATTTCCGGCGCCACGATTTCGAGGCGCTCGATCCCTTCGCCTGGTATTGCTGGGCCGCGGGCGCGATTTCCCTGGGCCTCATCCTCTTCGTGCTGTAGCGGAGCTCAGAGGCGGAGCTGCACGGGCTCGCCGTTCGAGCGGATCGGCACGTTGCCGCTGAGGAAGCGCACGATCGCGCCGCTGTCGTCGACGAGCGGCAGCATCAGCCGGTGCCAGGCGTGGGTGTGCACCGCGAGCGGCGGGCGGTGCGAGGTGGAGACGGGCTCGCCCCGCCGGTAGGCCGCGCGGTAAAGCGCAAGGTAGAAGGCGCTGACGTAGTCGGGCGCGGGATGCTCGCTGACGCGCTTTCCCGTGAGGTCGAAGCCCGAGACCGAGGCGACCGTGCTGCCGTAAAGCCGGAAGCGGAAATCCGCGCCGCCCTCGATGACGTCCGCCAGGATGATGAAGCCGAGCGCGGGTCGCATCTCCACGGGATCGATCTCGCGAACCCCCGGCGCGCGCCGTTCGCCCGCGCGCTCGCGCCAGTATTTCATGAGGAAACGGAGCCTGGGCGAGGGCAGCCTCGCCGCATCCGGCGACCACGCGAGCTCGGGGCCCGCGGCGCCGCGCACGGCGAAGGCGCCGCGGATCTCCGCGAGCTCGCCCGCGACGATGTGCTGCGTCCAGCGCTCGACGATGTCGGGGTCGGGCAGGCGGTGCTGCGAGCGGTTGAGAGAATGCGACATGGTCCCATTTAACCCGGACAAGGTTAATGGGACCCTGATTCGGAGCCGTATTTTCGTATGGGGTCAGGGGGCGAAAGTATCGAGCTCCGCCGCCTCGGCCGCGATCATCCCCGGCCGGTCGAGGGCGGGAATGTCGTCGCCGGGGATGCCGCCCGAGGCGATCTCCTTGAGACGAATCTCGTGGCGCCGGGCGGTGTCTCCGCTCAGCGCATTGTGCGCCTAGGCGTCGATCGAGGAAGGCTCGGCTTGTGCCTCGGGCGTGCCGAGCACGCTGGCCGAAACGAGACAGGCGGCCAGAAATGCACGCCAACTCATGGCGCCTCCGACGGGCGGGACGGCTGCTGCCGTCCCGGGGAGGCTCAGTCTAGGGGCGAGAGGACGCTCGCGCCCCTCAACACTTTGTCACGACGATTCGCGACGCGCCTTAGGCGGCGTGGCGGACGTTGCGGTTCGCGGCGACCGGCTGGGCGCTCGGGGTCACGATCTCCGCGGGCTTCGTGTCGAACACGAAAGGGATCTCGCTCCGGCTGATGCCGATGTCCGCCAGCGACCGGTCGTCGAGAGCCGCAAGCTCGCGGAAAGCCCGCTCGCGGGCGACCCAGGCCCGAACCCGGGTGACGAAGGGAGAGATGAAAGACGACATGATCCAAACTCCATTTCCAATGTGCAATTGCGAAAGACATTTCGCATGTGCAGCAAAGGTAAGCCTCTTTGACCCGGTTTGGAGCGGGAATACCGCAGAGCAGCCCCTCGGGCGATGCATGGCGTAGCCTCCTATCCCATTGGCAAAAAAGGATTGTTTAATCCTTGTGTCGGAACCGTGGCGGGCCTAGGGTCAGCCCGGAAACGGAGGCGAGCAGATGGACGAACGCGCGGGGTTGGCCGATGCCTACAAAGGCGACGCAGCGCTCGCGCCCTTGCTGAGGGAAGGGGGCTCGCCGCTCGATCCCGCGGGTGTGCGGGCGCTGGTGGCGGGCGTCTTGGCCGCGCCCCCCGGTTCGAACCCCGCCGCCTGGCTTCGCCTGGTGTCACCGCGCCCGTCGCCCGGTCTCGCGGCGCAGCTCGAGGCGCTCAAGCGAGAGATGGCCCAGCGTCTACCGCCGGAAGAGGCGGGCGCGAACGCCAAGCGCCTCGCGGCGTTGCGATCGGAGCTCGCGCGACGGGGCGTGCACGGCTTCCTCGTTCCGCGCGCGGACGAGCATCAGGGCGAATACGTTCCCGCGCGGGCCTGCCGCTTGGCGTGGCTCACGGGCTTCACGGGCTCGGCGGGGATCGCGGCGGTGCTGCCGGAGAAGGCCGCGATCTTCGTCGACGGGCGCTACACGCTGCAGGCGGAGGCGCAGGTCGATGGCGCGCTCTACGAGCGGCGTCACCTCACGGAGGCGCCGCTCGCGGACTGGATCGCCGCGACGCTGAAGCCGGGGCAGGTGTTGGCATACGATCCCTGGCTCCACACGCTGGCCGAGGTCGAGCGCTATCGCGCCGCCGCGCAGAAGGCCGGCGGGAGCCTCGAGCCCATGGACGGCAATGCCGTCGACGCCGTCTGGACGGATCAGCCGCCGCCGCCGATTGCGCCGGTGGTGCCGCAGGAGCTGCGCTTCGCCGGCGAGCCGGCGCAGCAGAAGCGCCGCGCCCTCGCCGCGGGGCTCGCACGCGACGGCATCGACGCCGCCGTCATCACCGCGCCCGATTCCATCGCCTGGCTTCTCAACATTCGCGGCGGCGACGTCGCGCACACGCCGCTTCCGCTCGCCTTCGCGCTCTTGCGGAACGACGGCGCAGTCGACCTCTTCATCGACCGGCGAAAAGTGACGGCGGAGGCGCTGACGCATCTCGGCAACGAGGTCAGCCTGCGCGATCCCACGGAATTCGGCGCGGCGCTGGCCGGGCTCGGCGCCGCGCATCGGCGCGTCCAGGTCGATCCCGCTACGGCCGCTGCCTCGATCTTCGAGCGTCTGGAAGCTGCGGGCGCACGGATTCACCGCGCGGCCGATCCTTGCCTGCTGCCGAAGGCGTGTAAGAATCCCGTCGAGCTCGAAGGCACGCGCGCGGCGCATCGACGCGACGGCGTCGCACTCGCGCGCTTCCTCGCCTGGCTCGCACGCGAGGCGCCGAAGGGCACGCTCGGCGAGATCGCGGCGGCCGACCGTCTGGAGGCGTTGCGGCGTGAGGGCGAGAATTTCCGCGATTTGAGCTTCGATACGATCTCCGGCGCGGGCTCGAACGGAGCCATCGTGCACTATCGCGTCAGCCGCAAGACCGAGAAGCGCCTGGAGCCCGGCACGCTCTATCTCGTCGATTCCGGGGCGCAGTATCTCGACGGCACCACCGACGTGACGCGCACGGTTGCGATCGGCGTGCCCACGCCGGAAATGCGGGATCGCTTTAGCCGCGTGCTCAAGGGCCACATCGCGCTCGCGACCTGCCGCTTTCCCAAGGGCACCAGCGGCTCGCAGCTCGACGCGCTCGCGCGGCACGCGCTCTGGCAGGCGGGGCTGGACTTCGATCACGGCACCGGGCACGGCGTCGGCAGCTATCTCGGCGTACACGAAGGGCCGCAGCGTATCTCGAAGGTCCCGAACACGCAGCCGCTGCTGCCGGGAATGATCGTTTCCGACGAGCCCGGCTACTACAAGACGGGCGCCTACGGGATCCGGATCGAGAATCTCGTGGTGGTGACGCCGGTGACGGTCTCCGGCGCCGAGCGGGAGATGCTGGGCTTCGAGACGCTGACGCTCGCGCCGATCGACCGGGCGCTGGTCGAGCCCTCGCTCCTCACGGCCGAAGAAATCGCCTGGCTCGACGCCTACCACGCCCGCGTGCGGCGCGAGGTGGGTTCCCTCCTCGATGCCGAGACCGGCGCCTGGCTCAATTCCGCCACGCAACCGTTTGCAATCTAAGCATTCATCATAGAAGAATGTCCGCCGGACGCCACAGCGCCCAGTTGTATCGGTGTTGAATTATGCCCGTGTTTGCGCCAGAGTAAGAACGATATGGGGACGATCGATCACATTCTCGTTGTCGATGACGAGCGGGAGATCTGCGAAATCATTCGGCAGTACCTCGAAAGCGAAGGCTATCGCGTGAGCTGCGCCCATGATGGCGCGGGCATGCGCCGGGTCATGGCGACCGAGGCGGTGAGTCTCGTGATCCTCGATCTCATGCTGCAGGGCGAAGACGGGCTCACCTTGGCGCGCGAGCTGCGCGACAGCCGCCCGGAGATCGGGATTCTCATCCTCACGGGGCGCGGCGACACCATCGACCGCATCATCGGCCTGGAGATGGGTGCCGACGACTATCTCTCGAAGCCCTTCCACCTGCGCGAGCTGTTGGCGCGCGCCAAGAGCGTGCTGCGGCGCGTCACGATCGCGCCGCGCGAGGGCGGGGGCGGGCGCTCGCGCACCCAGGCGCGCTTCGCGGGCTGGCAGCTCGATCTCGCGACGCGAGAGCTCGTGGCGCCGAAGGGACAGAAGGTGCATCTCACCACGGGCGAGTTCGACTTGCTCGCGGCCTTCGTCACCAACCCCAATCAGGTGCTCGACCGCGACCGGCTCCTCGACCTCGCGCGCAACCGCGAGGCCGGCCCCTTCGACCGCACCATCGACGTCCAGGTCGGGCGCCTCCGGCGCAAGCTCGAGAGCGATCCGCAGAACCCGACATTGATCAAGACGGTGCGCGGCACCGGCTACATCTTCACGCCCGCGGTCGAGATCGCCTGAAGGCCGCGAGCCGCAGGGCTCCGTTGCGCCCGCGGCGGTTGACGCACCTCCGCCGCCCCAGCATCCTCGGCGGCCCATGCCCGCCACCGACGCCTCCGCTGCCGCGTCCTCCGCACCGCTCCCGCGCTGGCGATTGCTGCTGCCCTATGCCGGTCTCGTCATCACGACGCTCTGCTGGGCCGGCAATTGGGTGGTGGGCCGCGCGATCCGCGACGCGATGCCGCCGATCGCGCTCAATTTCTGGCGCTGGACCGTGGCCCTCGTCATCCTGGCACCCTTCGCGCTGCCGCGGCTTCGCGGCAAGGGTCCGGTGCTGCGCCGGCGCGCGCCGATTCTCTTCGCCCTGGGCGCGACCGGCATCGCGCTCTTCCAGGTGCTGGTCTATCTGGGCCTGCGCAGCACCACGACGCTGAACGCCGTCCTCATGAATTCCGCGGCGCCGCTCTTCATCATTCTCTGCGCCTGGCTCATGGAGCGCGACCGCGCGAGCCTCCGGCAGATAGTGGGCATGCTGATCTCCTTCTGCGGCATCGTCGTAATCATGGAGAAGGGCGATCTCGCGGGACTTGCGGATTTCCGGTTCGATGTCGGCGATCTCGTGATCTTTGCGGCGATGCCGGTCTGGGGCGTCTATTCCGTGCTGCTGAAGCGCCGGCCGCGCGAGCTCGACGGGCTCGGGCTCCTTTTCGCGAGCGGCGCCGCGGGGCTGCTGCTGCTCGCGCCGGCCTATGCCGCCGAGACGCTCTGGTTCCGCGCGCCGACCGCCTCGCTCGCCTCGGCGGCGGCGGTGCTTTACGTCGCGCTCTTCGCCTCGCTCCTAGCCTACTTCTGCTGGAACTACGGCGTTGCCGCAGTGGGCCCCAATCGCTCCGGCTTCATGCTGCATCTCCTGCCCGCCTTCGGCACGCTGCTCGCGATCGTCGCCAACGGCGAGAGCATCTACCGCTACCACTTCGCGGGCATCGCCACGATCCTCATGGGCGTTCTGCTGGCGACGACCTCGCGCGGGCGCTAGCGCCGCGGAGCTTTCTAACAAAAATGTAATCCTGCAGCGGACACCGCTACATTAAGAGACTGGCACGCCGTAAAGCGGGTCATTCATGAGTTCGGCTGAGCCACCGCATCTTCTCGAGAGCGCGAGCGCGTCGCCGCTGCCGGAGGGCGCGGGCGCGGGACTATGGCACGGGTGGGGCCGCCGCCTCGAGGAGCTGCTGCGACGGACGAGCCAGTGGGGCCTGCGCGACAGCGAATTGGGCCTCCTCGCGGTGAGCGCGGTCGTCGGCGTCGTCATCGGCACCGGAGTGGTCGCGGTGCAATGGACGGTCCAGCTCCTGCACACGATCAATTTCGGCATCGCCATCGATCAGCACCTGAGCGAGGGGCGCGGTCTCGACTGGTGGCGCGTCCTCCTCGTTCCCGTCCTGGGCGGCCTCCTCTCGGGCATCGTCTCTGCCCTCCTGCGCCGGTCGCGCGAGCGCGAGGTGGTGGATGCGATCGAGGCGAACGCGCTCTTCGGCGGCAAGATGTCGCTCATCGACAGCGTGTCGCTGACGCTCCTCACGATGATCTCCTCGGGCTTCGGCGCCTCCGTCGGTATGGAGGCGGGCTTCACGCAGCTCGGCTCCGGCATCGCCTCGCGCGCGGGACAGGAGCTGCGCGTGCGCCGCGGCGATCTCAGGACGCTCGTGGGCTGCGGCGCCGCGGCGGCGATCGCCGCCGCCTTCAACGCGCCGCTCGCCGGCGCGTTCTACGCGTTCGAGCTGATCGTCGGCAGCTATACGCTGGGCACGCTTGCGCCGATCGCCACCGCCGCTCTCGCCGCAACCGTCGTCCAGCGCCAGCTGTACGGCGACAATCCGATCTTCGTCACCTATCAACATTTCACCCTCACCGCGTCCAACTATCTCCTGCTGGCCGGCGAAGGCGTCCTGGCGGCGCTGCTCGGAATCGCGGCGATGGTCGGCGTCACGAAAGTTGAAGCCTACTTCCGCCGCGCAGCACTTCCGTCCTGGCTGCGTCCGGGCATCGGCGGGCTCGTGCTCGGCCTGATGGCGCTCGCCTACCCGCAGGTCCTCGGCAGCGGCCATGGCGGCATCGTGACCGTGATGTCCACATCGCTGGATCTGCCGCTGCTGCTGGCCTTGATCGTGGCCAAGACGCTGGCGTCCGCCGTCTCGGTCGGCAGCGGCTTCCGTGGCGGCATGTTCAGCTCGTCGCTGTTCCTCGGCGTGCTGTTCGGCAGCGCGTTCGCCATCGTCGTCGGCCACATCGCGCCGGGTGTGGCCCCGAACGCGGCGATCTTCATGCTGGCCGGGATGGGGGCCGTAGCCGCCGCCGTGGTCGGAGCCCCTGTGACCATGATCCTGCTCGTGCTCGAAGCCACGGCGGATTTCTCGGCAACCGTCGGCGTGACCGCGGCGGTGATCATCGCCTCGCTCGGCGTGCGCACCTGGTTCGGGTACTCGTTCGCGACCTGGCGCTTCCATGTCCGTGGCGTGCCGCTGCGCGGGGCCCATGACATCGGCTGGCTGCAGGATCTGACGGTCGAGCGACTGATGCGGCGCGATTTCTCGTTGGTGCCGCAGAGCATGCTGGTGAGCGAGCTTCGGCGCCAGCATCCGATCGGCGCCAAGCGAGTGTGCGTGGTCGACGAAGCCGGGCGGTATGCCGGCATGATCGACCTGCAGGAAGCGCACGCGACCGATCTGGACCCCAAGGCGGATACGCTGACGGCCAAGGATATCGCCCACAACACGGCGCATTTCTTGACGCCGCAGCAGCCGGTCCGGGTGGCGCTCGATCTGTTCCTGGCGGCCGCGACGGAGGCGCTCGCGATCGTCGACAACCAGACGGACCGGCGCGTGATCGGCTTTC
>DATKNV010000034.1:0-7994 GCA_035541215.1 Allostellaceae bacterium
AGCCGGGTCGTGCCTTCGAGGCATTCGTCGATGTAGAGGAAGGAGCGCGTCTGCTTGCCGTCGCCCCAGATCTCGATCTCGCCGCCCTCCTTCGCCTCCGCGATCTTGCGGCAGAGCGCGGCCGGCGCCTTTTCCTTGCCGCTGTTCCAGGAGCCCAGCGGCCCGAAGATGTTGTGGTAGCGCGCGACGCGCACTTCCATGCCCTTGTTGCGGCCGTAGGCGAGGTAGAGGCGCTCGCTGAAGAGCTTCTCCCAGCCGTACTCGCTGTCGGGAGCGGCGGGATAGGCGCTTTCCTCCGCGGTCTTGGGATTACCGGGGTCGCGCTGGTTGTACTCGGGATACATGCAGGCGGAAGAGGAATAGAAGATCCGCCGCGTGTCGCGCCGGAGACACGCCTCCAGCATGTTGAGATTGATCTGCGCGGAGTTGTGCATGATGTCCGCGTCGTTCTCGCCGGTGAAGATGTAGCCGGCGCCGCCCATGTCGGCCGCGAGCTGATAGACCTCGTCGAAGCGGCGGTCGACCGCGCGGCTGCAGAGCGCGAGATCCCGGAGATCGCCGATGACGAAATCGTCGGCCTCGGTGGGCGCGAATTCCGGGAATTTGAGGTCGACGCCGCGTACGAAGAATCCTTCGCGCTTGAGGCGGGCGACCAGGTGGCTTCCGATGAAGCCCCCGGCGCCGCAGACGAGTGCGGATTTCACTGTGCGGCCACCTCGCCCGCGAGGAGCGCGCGCCCGCGCGCCGTGAGCGTCACGGCCGAGCGGTCGCTCAATCGCTCGCCGCCGTTCTCGAATTGAATGAGACCGCTCTCGACCGCATCCTCCCAAGTCGTGAGGCGCGGGCAGGTGCTGCGCCAGGCGTCCTTGACCTCGCCGTAGCTGCGCGGCCGGGCCGCAAGCCAGGAGAGGAATTGCAGCGTGAGAAGTGCGGCTGGGTCTTTCATCGGAGTCTCCGCTCTGATGAGGATAGCACGCGCAAGACCTCCGGACAAAATGCGCGAGCGAATGCCTCAGGCGAGGACGGCCATGAAGAGGAGGCTCGCGACCGGCGGCAGCGCGATCAAGGCGAGAGCGGCGAGCCGCTCGACCGGGCTCCAGCGGGTCCAATCCGACCGCAGATCGCGGAGCGCCCGTGCCTGCGCCCGCGCAATCCGAGGGTTGCGGCTGGGCTCGGTACAGAAGGAAACCGGTGTCATCATCGCCACTCTCCATCCCGCGTAAGAGGCCCGCGCTCCCCGAGGAGGATGGGGGAACGCCCGCCATGGGGGAATCCGGGAGAGTCCGTACGGGTTTCTACTTAGCCGCCACCGCCTCTGCCCGGGGGCGGTTTTCGGCGCCGACTCGCGCCGCTCGGCCGCTTCGTATCTGGAAAAGCCGCCCCTTCCGTGCTCAACTGAACGTATGGAAATACGCTGCGCGCAGCGCCCATGAGCGCCTCCAATCTCAAATCGACCGATTTCGACGATGCCGGCGAGCCCTGGGCGCCGGGGGAATGGCCGCTGCTGCTGCGCCGCTGGCTTCGGAATCCGATCGCAGTGGCGGAGCTAGCGCCGACCTCGCGCTGGGTGGCGCAGGCGGTGTCGGCGAAGATCGAGCTCGACCGGCCCAGCGCCGTGATCGAGCTCGGCGCCGGCACGGGGAGCCTCACCCGCGGCCTACTCACGGCGGGCTGTCCGCCGGAGCGGCTCGTCGCGATCGAGCTGGACGCCGAGTTCGCGGCGCTGCTCCGGCGTCGCTTCCCGCGGATCTCCGTAATCGCCGGCGATGCCGGAAAACTGGCGGAGCTGCTCGCGACGATTGGCATCGCGCGCGCCGCAACCGTGGTCTCGAGCCTGCCGATCCGCTGGTTCCCGCGCGAGGTCCAAACGGCGATCCTCGAGGGAAGCCTCGATCTCCTGGGCCCAGGCGGCTCCTTCTACCAGCTCACGAACCTGCGGAGCTCGCCGCTGCGCTGGGTCGGGCCGGGAGTGAGGGCGGAACCGGTCTGCTGGGTCCTGCGGAATTTCCTGCCGATCAAGATCTGGCGCTACCGGCGGGACACCTCTTCTCCTTCTTAGGCAGGAGCCGAGGAGGCTGTGCAATTAACCA
The DNA here is from genome assembly GCA_035541215.1 of Allostellaceae bacterium. Taxonomy (GTDB): domain Bacteria; phylum Pseudomonadota; class Alphaproteobacteria; order ATCC43930; family CGMCC-115725; genus DASZHJ01. Next base: position 2,091 of record DATKNV010000034.1, read on the forward strand.
CTCCGCAAGTGCGGGGTGGAATCGTACGCGGCCATGTCGCCTCCCGCCATGCTCTCCGCCCTCGACGAGCCGGAACCGGCGGCGCCCCCGCGCGTGCCGCCCGAGGCCGGTCTCGAGGCGCGGCTCGCCGCGGTGCTCCCGGCCGATGCGGACCCTCGCGTGCGCGCGGTTGGAGAGCTCTGGCTCGCGATCCGCCCGGAGCCCGCGCGGCTGCCGGGGCGGCGGCATTTCGACCCCCTGCGCATCGAGCCGAGGGTGCTGCCCTATCTCTGGCTCTTGGACGTCGAGCGGGAGCCGCGGCTCCGCTTCCGTTACCGCCTTCTCGGCACCGCGCACGTGCTGGCGATGGGCGGCGATTTCACAGGCGAGTATCTCGACCTCGCGCACCCCGCTTTCCTCGAGAGCGCGAGCCACGCCGACTACGTCTCGGTCGCGGCGGGATATCCGAGCTACCGCAGGGGCAAGCCCACCTTCCACATGGACAAGAGCTACCTTGCGATGGAGCGGCTCGCCCTGCCGCTGGCGGAGGACGGGGAGCGCGTCAACATGCTGCTCGCCATCACCGTCTACGCGAGGGCCGAGCCGGCGCCCGGCGCAGAGCCCGTACTAGAGCGTGATCCGATCAAATTGAATCGGATCAAGCTCTAGATTCATTGCTTTTTGTCGCATTGCCCACGGCGAACCGGTGTCCGCCGCGCCTGGCAATGCTCGAGGTCATGGACTCACGGCGCGCGAGTCAGACCCAAAAGATGCCGTTTAGGACGTGCCGGTCATCCACACGGAAAACGCCGCGCGGCTTGTTCGGAAGCATCGGGTGGATAACACCTCACTCGACATCGCTCAGTTCGTACCGCAGGATCCCAAATTCCAGTTTTAATGGACTCAGTCTCAGCATGAGGAGACCCAATTTTCTTGTCATCTTGGTCGACGACCTGCGCTACGACGAGTTCGGCGCGGCCGGCCACCCCTATATGAAGACGCCGCATATCGACCGGCTGGCTCGAGAAGGCTTGTTCTTCGAGCGCGCGTTCCACACGACACCGATTTGCTCTCCAAACCGCGCCTCGATTGTCACTGGCCAGTACGCGAGCCGCCACGGGATCATCGATAATGTGGCACGCGATGCCATGAGCTATCGCTTGCCGAATTATCACATCGAGCTGCAGAGCCTCGGATACCTGACCGCTCATATTGGCAAGTGGCATATGGGTAACGACGGTATGCCACGCCCCGGCTATGACCTGTGGGTGAGCTATGACGGGCACGGCAGGATCGTGAACCCGAGGCTCAACCATGATGGCAAGTATGTGGACCACGTCGGATACATTACCGACCTCATGAATTCACTGGCAGTGGAGTTCATTGCGAGGAAGCACGATCGCCCGTGGTCGCTCTTTCTCGCTCACAAGGCGGTGCATCCAGATGCGTATCAGGCCGCGGATGGCACGCTCGATATGCGCGGCTTTGGCGGTTACGTCGCGGCTGAGCGCCACAGAGATCTTTATCCGAAGGCCGTTTTCCCGAGGAAGCCAAACATGCTCTCGCTGGCCGAGGTAGCGAAAGCAAAGCCTGCTTGGGCTGAGGCATTCAAGTTGAAGGCGAACGAGCGCTCGCGTGCGATTCTTTCAGCGATCGGCGCCGGCACGCAGGAGGAAATTCGCCAACGTGCGCGCATGATGGCTGCGGTGGATGAAGGTGTCGGCACGATCCTCGACGCACTCGAACGCGGCGGCCAGCTTGACGACACGCTCATCCTCTTTCTCAGCGACAACGGCTATTTTTTCGGCGAGCACGGCCTCGGCCCCGAGCGGCGCTTCGCGTAAGAGGGGGCATCCGATCACCTTTCTTGTTGCGCTATCCGCGCAAGGCGAAGCCCGGCGTGCGCATCTCGGATCTCGTAATCTGTCAGGATATAGCGCCCACACTTATCGCTCTGGCCGGCGGCCGGCCGGGCGCACAGATCCAGGGACGCTCGCTCGTGCCGCTGCTGGCCGGCGAACGTTCGGGCTGGCGAAAATCCTTCCTCATCGAGTATTGGGCCGAGAACGCATTGCCCTGGCTCGTTGGCATGAGTTACAAGGCAGTTCGCACGGACCGCTACAAGCTGATCCATTGGGTGAACCGCGGGCGCGCCGCTGAGCTCGACGAACTCTATGACCTTGAGAAGGACCCGTTTGAGCTAAGGAACCGGATCGCCAGCCGTGCGCACGCCGATATCCGGGACAAGCTCTGGCGCGAGATGAAGCTGCTAGTGGGAGAGGCAATCGGCCTGTGAGTTTGCATAATCATGCTCCGTCTCTTCGACGCGCATTGGCCTCACAATGACCTGCGGCCGGCGGTGCCGATCACGCGGGTCGTCGTCCTTTTCTACGACACGTCCAAACCAACATCGTGCCTCATCGGATAAGCCTGCGATGGTAAAAGGCGCGGGGCGATAGCGCTCGGATCGTGGCTTGTTCGGATGATCAGAACCCGCCCGAGATTATTCGATGTCCACGCCCGGCCCTTTTCGGAAATGCCGCCTGCATCGGATGAGGGCCGCTCACGATCCCAACGCGGGCTCTGGCAAGCCGCCGCAGGTCGTGTTCACGAGGGCGCGCCTTAGCTCCCGGCGCGATCGCCGGCCTCGGCGATCCCGTTCAGGTAGATCTCCCAGACCCGCAGATTGACGTCGCAGGCTTTGACCGCGGCGTCCTCCAAGCCGTATTGGCTCGCGAACTTCGCGACGGCCTGCCAGCCCATGTCGGAATGCTCGATGTCCGCCTGCTCGTGCAGCTCGAAGAAGTCGAGATCGGCGTCGGAGAGCCCGAAGAGCTTGCCCCAGCGCTGCCGCTCGAGGCCGAACCAGCCGCGCTCGCGCATGGTGCCCTCGCCGTAGCCGGGCACGTTGATGCGCTCGGCGCAGGTGTTGGCGACGATGCCCTCGATCCAGTGCCGGTTGCTCATGAGGCCTTCCCAGGCGGCCCAGCAGACCTGCGTCGAGGGCAGCGGCTGGGATTCGCGGATCTCCTGGAGCGGCATCCCGATCCGCACGCCCAGCTCCTCCAGGATCTGCCAATGCGCCTTGCCGTGGCCGTGCTCGTGATCGGCGATCACCTCCTGGGTGCAGGCGCGGATGATGTTGAGCCGCGTCTCCCAGTCCGTGCAGTTCGTGGCGACGCGGAGCTTCAGCACGGAGTTGCGCTGGCGCGTGTTGAGGCGATGCTGGCGCACGAACATCCGCGCGCGCCCCGGCGTCATCCCCTCGCGGAAATAGCGGGTGCGTAAGCAGAATTCGTTCACGACCTCGTCGAGCCGCTGCAGCACCGTCTTGCTCGTCATGTTCCGTCCTCGTGCGATTCCATCGGGCGCCGCATGTTGCAGGATGCCGAGCGCGGGAACAAGCACAGTTCGGCGCATCCGGCCGAATTCCTCCATGGTTCGAGCACCATCGAATCATCGCACTCGCAATTACGCGAGAATGGCGCCCGCAAGCAAGGACGGCGCAGCCATGGAAATAACGGTCTTCATCCGCTATCGCATCGACCCCTTCAAGCGCGTGGAGTTCGAGACCTACGCCCGGCGCTGGCTCGAGATCATCCCGAAGGTCGGCGGGAAGCTCATCGGCTATTGGGCGCCGCACGAGGGCACCAACGACATCGCCTACGGCTTGATCTCGTTCGACAGCCTCGCCGCTTACGAAACCTATCGCGCGCGTCTCAGAGCGGACGAGGAAGGCGCCGCCAATTTCCGCTTCGCGCTGGAAAAGCGCCTCATCCTGGCGGAAGAGCGCACGTTCCTGCGTCGGGTGGAGTAGCGCTCAACCCCGGAAGAGTTCGCGCAAGCTCGCGGCTATCCGCTCGCGCCGCTGCGCACCCGAGACGCCGACGGCGGCGCCAACACCGAGATAGCGCTCCGCTATCTCGGGATCGTCGAGCAGAGCTTTCCCGCCGCCCTGCAGCGTCACGCGGCCTTTCTCGAAGACGCAACCGCGATCGGCGATGGCGAGGCTGAGCTTCGCGTTCTGCTCGGAGAGCAGAATGGCAAGGCCCTCCGAGCTCAAGCGGCGGATCAGGCGGAAAATCTCCGCCACCAGCACCGGCGACAATCCCAGCGACGGCTCGTCCAGCAGCAGCACTTTCGGCTCGGACATGAGACCACGCGCGATCGCCAGCATCTGCTGCTGTCCGCCGGAGAGGTTGCCCGCGGGCTCGTCGAGGCGCTCGAGCAGGGCCGGCATCGGCGCGAGCACCTGGGCGACGCGCTCGCGCATCTTGTCTTGAGATAGCTCGCGAAGGCGCGTGTAGGCGCCCATGCGGAGGTTGTCGGCGACGGTGAGGCCCGCGAAGACCTGTCTCCCCTCGGGCACGTGCGCGATGCCACCGAGTACGCGCGCGCGCGGCGAGAGCCGGTCCATGCGGCTCCCGTCGAGATGGATCTCGCCCGCATGAAGCGGCAGCACGCCGGAGATCGCCTTTACCAGCGTCGACTTCCCGGCCCCATTGGCGCCCACGAGCGCCATGATCTCGCCGGGCGCCAGCGCGAGGCTCACCTCGTGCACCACCGTCTGGCGGCCGTAGCCTGTGCTCACGGATTTGAGCTCGAGCATCAGGCGCTCTCCTCGGCCTGGCCGATATAGGCCTCGATGACCCGCGGGTCGCCCTGAACCTCCGCGGGGGTGCCGCGCGCGATCACGCTCCCGGCGTCGAGCACGATCACCTGCTCCGCCACGCCCATCACCAGCGACATGTTGTGCTCGACGACGAGAAGCGTGACGCCGCTGTCGCGGACGGCCTGCAATAGCAAGGCGAGCTCCGCGGTCTCGCCGTCGTTGAGGCCGGCGGCGGGCTCGTCGAGCAGCAGGAGCCGCGGCCGGCTCATGAGGGCGCGGATCACCTCCAGGAGCTTCTGCGCCCCCATCGGCAGGTCGGTTGCGGCGGTGTCGCGGAAAGGACCGAGACCAACGAGATCGAGGAGCGCCTCGGCCTGCTTGGCGAGCGCCCGCTCCTCGCGCCGCGCCGCCCCGAGCCAGAGCATCTGGCTGAGGGCACCCTTCCGCACGTGCAGATGGGCGCCGGAGAGGACGTTCTCGAAGGCGGTCATTCCCGGAAAGGCGCGCGCGGTCTGGAAGGTGCGGACGATGCCCATGGCGGCGATGCGCCAATCCGGAAGGCTCAGGGCGGGCTCGCCGAAGAGCCGTACCTCGCCGCTGTCGAAGGGGTAGAGGTTGGTCACGAGATTGAAGAGCGTGGTCTTCCCGGAGCCGTTGGGGCCGATGAGCGCGCTGAGGCTCCCTTGCGGCACCTCGAAGCTCACGCCGTCCACCGCGCGCAGCCCACCGAAGGTCTTGAGGAGGTTTTTGACCTCGAGCGCGGGTGCGGTCACGGCCGGCTCTCCGCCGAGGCAAGCCGCGGCGAGGGTTGCCGGGCGAAGAGCTTCGCAAGCCCGCCGAACATGCCTTCCGGCAGGAAGCTGAAGGCGAGGACGAGCAGCAGGCCCTCCGCCAGGATCTTGTAGAGCGCCAGCGACTGGACCAGCGTCGGCAGCAGCGTCAGCAGCGCGACGCCGAGCAGCGAGCCAACCAGCGTCCCCTCGCCGCCAATCACGAGCATGGTGATCATCTCGAAGGAGCGCTGCGTCCCCACCATCTCCGGCGAGAGATAGTGGAAGTAGAAGGCGTAGAGACTGCCCGCGAGCGAGGCCAGCACGGCTGCGATCGCGAAAGCCGCCATCTTGACGCGCGCGACGTTGATGCCGAGGGCGCCCGCGGCGAGGCGGTCGGCGCGGATCGCCATCAGCGAGCGGCCGAAGGAGCTGCGCATCGCGCCCAGGAGCGCCAGCACCAGCGCGACCGCGATTCCCACCACGAGATAGTACATGCGGCGATCGCTGTCGAAGGCGAAGCCTGCGACAGTGAGCGTCGGC
>DATKNV010000035.1:0-23498 GCA_035541215.1 Allostellaceae bacterium
TAGTCGAGGCTGTGGCAGGTGCCGCAATTGCTCTCGACCGTGTCCCGGCCCGGCGCGTCCTTGAGCGGCACGGGCTTCTCGTCCGCGAGAGCGGGAGCGGCGGCGAGGAGCAGGACAGCCGCGGCGAGCGCGATCTTCGTCATGGGCGATCCTCCTCAGGAGACCGTGAGAGCGAGCGGGCGCGGCACGTTGTTGTGATAGCCCGCGGGGTTGAAGATGAGGCTATCGGTCTGGGTCTGGCCCATGCGGTTCGTGGCCTTCGCGAGCACGATGACGCCGCCCTTCTGCGCGGGCGCGAAAGCGAAGCTCCAGGGCCGGAACGAGAAGCGCCCGTAGTCCTTGCCGAGACTGGCCTCCGACCAGCTCTTGCCGCCGTCGACGGAGACCTCGACCCCGGTAATGCCGTAGCCGCCGTCCCAGGCGATCCCCTCGATCTCCACTGGCTTGCCCGCGGGCACCGTCGTCCCGCCCGCGGGCGAGGTGATGATGGAATTGACGACCATTTCCGTGATTGGCGTGCTCCCCGCCTGCTCCTGCGAGATGAAGCGGTCGATCACCGGAAATTTGCCGGTGGGGATGCGATAGGCGGCCTTCATCCAGAAGCCCTCGAAGGGCTTCGTCACGGCCATCGCGCTGGTGAAGTGCTTGGTCCAGTAAGTTGCGGTCCAGCCGGGCACGATGAGGCGCGCGGGGAAGCCGTTGAAATGCGGCAGCGGCTGCCCGTTCATCTCCCAGGCGACGATGACGTTCTCGTCCTGCGCCTTCCAGACCGGCAGGCACTTCACGAAGTCCGGCGTCTTCTCCAGCACCGGCCCGTCCGCGCCGTCGAGCACGATCTCCAGCGCCTCCTTCTTGAGGCCCGACTTGGCGAGCAAATCGCGGAAGCGCACGCCCTTCCAGACCGCATTCCCCATGGCGCCGAGGCCCCATTGCACGCCCGGCACGTGCGGATCGGAGAGGCCGCGGCGGTTGCCGGAGCATTGGCAGACCGCGGCGATCTCGACCTGCTCGAACTTCTTGAGGTCGTCGAGGCTGAACTCCACGGGCGTCGAGGCGGCCTCGCCGCCGATCTTGAGGCGCCAGGTCTTGGCGTCGATCTGCTCGGGGATGTTCGCGAGGTGATAGCGCACGAAGAAGGCGTCGTTCGGCGTGAACACCGTCTTGAAGTAGTCGACGGGCGTCTCGTAGTTGGGCGGGCGGTAGGAGAGCTTGATGAGCGGCTTCTTGCCCGGCAGCGCCTCGAGATCGGCGATGCCGTAGACCCCATCCGGAAGGCCCGTGGTGAGGTAGGGCTTTTCCCCCGCCGCCCAAGCTCCTCGCGGCAGCGCCGCTCCCGCGGCAATGCCGAGACCGGCCGCGCCGGCGCCCTGCAATATCCGACGTCTCGTGAATCCGCCCATTGCACTTCCTCCCACAACTTATTGTTTGTTCGCCGCCGGGGCGGCTTCTTGTCTCGAAACATGCTAACGAATCGCAGCCCCATGTGCAGCGAAAAACCGCGCCGTGCTGTTAGACTACGCGCCGTTATCGTGGATCACACACCCAAAGGGATCGGTCATGGCGGCGCAAAATATGCTCGATGGCGGACAGGTCATCGTCGATTATCTCGTGCGCGAGAAGGTGCCTTACGCCTTCGGGCTCTGCGGCCACGGCAACATCGGCTTCATCGACGCACTCTACGAGCGCTCGAAGGAGATCGCGACGATCTCCGTGCACCATGAAACCGTGGCGGGCTTCATGGCGGACGTCTTCTACCGCGTTTCCGGGAAGCCCACGGCGACCTTCACCTCCTGCGGGCCGGGCTCCGCCAATCTGCCGATCTGCCTCGCCAACTCCTTCTTCGATTCCGTGCCCTTCCTCGCGGTCACCGGCAACGTGCCCACGAGCCAGTTCAATCGCGGCGCCTTCCAGGAGACCTATCGCCATTACCAGGCGGATTTCCCCTCGACCGTGCGCGCCTATTGCAAGCGCGTCTTCCAGCCCACGCGCGGCGAGATGGTGCCGATCGCGGTGCGCCAGGCCTGGAAGACCATGGTGACGGGACGGCCGGGCCCCGTCGTGCTCGACGTTCCGTTCGACATCTTCAAGGAGGCGGCGGCGACGGAAGGGCCGCGGCCCGAGGAATGGTGCGCGGGCATCTCCTCGCGCTGCGGCGCCGATCCCGGGGGCGTCGAGAAGGCGATGGATCTGCTGATGACGGCGGAACGGCCGGTGATCCTCGTGGGCCAGGGCGTCAAATACGGCGGCGCCGCGGCCGATCTCCTGGCCTTCGCCGAGCGCATGCAAATCCCCGTCGCGGCATCGGCGAGCGGCATGGGTGCGATCCCCGCGGAGCATCCGCTCGCATTGGGCCTCGTCGCGCGGAACGGTCACTACCAGGCGAACCACGCGGCGCGGCAGGCGGACGTGCTGCTGGCGCTGGGCGTCCGCTTCGACGACCGCACCTCGAGTTCGTGGCTTCCGGGCTATTCCTTCACGATCCCGCCGACGCAGCTCATCCACGTCGACATCGATCCCGAGGAGATCGGCCGCAACTATCCCGTGACGCTCGGCCTCATGGCGGATGTGCGGACCTTCCTCAGGCAGATGCTGGCGGCGCTCGAGGCGCGCGAGAGCAAAGGCAAGCGCCCGGCCTCTCGCGCGCGCTGGCTCGCGGCGATCGAGGGCTATCGCAAGGAGTGGAACGCCTTCGTAGCACCCGGCTTCGCGACCGATACGACGCCCATCCACCCGCAGCGCGCGGCGCACGAGATCGACGAGGCGCTGCCGGAGGACGCGATCCTCGTCAGCGACATCGGCATCCACCACAACTGGCTCATCCAGTATTGCAAGCCGCGCCGGCCGGACTCCCTCATCGGCTCCATGGGCTTCGGGCCCATGGGATTCGGCGTCGCGGGCGTGCTGGGGGCGAAGCTCGCGGCGCCCGATCGTCCCTGCGTCTCCGTCTGCGGCGACGGCGCCTTCTTCATGCACGCGAGCGTGCTCGGCACTGCCGTCGAGTACTCGATCCCCGTGGTTTGGGTGGTCTGGAACAACTACGCCTATGCCTCGATCCGCGGCTTGCAGCGCGGATATCTCGGCGGGCGCGAGCTCGCGACCGACTTCAAGCATCCCGAGACCGGCAAGCCCTACAACCCCGATTTCGCGGCGATGGCGCGCTCGGCGGGCGTCGAGGGCGTGAGCGTCGACCGCGCCGCCGATCTCGCCGACGCGATCCGCGCGGGCATCGCCGCGGGCAAGCCCTATCTCATCGACGCCAACATCGGCGCCGACCTAAACCCCGGCGGCGCCGGCGTCTGGGAGCTCCCCGGCCTCGGCCAGAGCAAGCCCGCCTTCGGCGGGAGATTCGAGCCGAGGTAGCGGCGCTACACTCGAATGCACTGTCGCCACGCGCGAGGTCACCAGAACGAGTTTGACCGCACCGCGCGGCCTTCCTAGGCTATCGGCTGTCGATCCGCGGAGATAAAGAGAGGACCGCAAACCGAAAACCAAGAAGGGAGGCCGCCATGATCGGAAAGCTCATTCGCGCCACCGCCGCAATTGCAGCAACGCTCGTCATCGGCTCATTAGCGTTCGGAGCGCAGGCCCACGCACAGGAGCCGGCAAAGCCGGAGAAGATCGTGGTCAACGACTCCGGCGGGGCCATGGGCACCTGGATGCGCAAGGCCTACTTCGACCTCTTCGAGAAGATGTACGGCATCCGCGTCATCGAGACGACGCCCGCGGATTTCGGCAAGCTGCGCGCGATGGTCGAGAGCGGCAACGTCGAGTGGACCGTGACCGAGATCGGCGGCCAAGACGCGGTTCGCGCGGAGGCGCTGAACCTCGTCGAGAAGATCGACGACAAGATCGTCGACCGCACGAAATTCCCGGAGGAAGCGCGCTCGCCCTACGTCTTCGCGGCCTCCGTCTACTCGACGGTGTTGGGCTATCGCACGGACGTCTTCAAGACCGACCACCCCAAGACCTGGGCGGAGTTCTGGGACGTGAAGCGCTTCCCGGGCGCACGCTCCATGCGCAATCACCCCGTGGACAACCTCGAATTCGCGCTGCTCGCCGACGGCGTGCCGCCCGACAAGATCTATCCCATCGACATGGACCGCGCATTCAAGAAGCTCGACGAGATCAAACCCTTCGTCACGGTCTGGTGGACGACGGGCGCGCAGCCGGCGCAGCTCCTGCTCGATAAGGAAGTCGTGCTCGCCACCGGCTGGAACGGACGCTTCTACGATCTCGTCATGAAGGACGCGCCTATCGCGATCGAATGGGGCCAGGGCGCGCTCAAGCAGGGCAGCTTCGTCATCCCCAGGGGAGCGAAGGACGCCTATTGGGGCCAGAAGTTCCTGGCGCTCATGACCGACCCCAAGGCATCCGCGATCTATGCCAATGCGCTCGCTTATCCCGGCCTCAACCCGGATTCGCTGCAATACGTCGATGCCAAGGTGAAGCCCAATCTGCCGACCGAGCCCACGAACCTGAAGAAGCAGTTCTGGACCAGCGACAGATGGTGGGCGGAGAACGGCGCCAAAGCGCAGGAGCGCTGGAACGAGTGGCTTCTCAAGAAGTGACGTAGTGCGCCCATCGGAGCTCGCGCGCGGGGAGGAGGCGCTTCGAGACGCGCTTCCTCCCGAGCGCCGGAAGCCAGCCGATCCGGCCTTGAGCAGGCTCGTCGTCGAGGGAGTCCGCAGGGAATACGGCCCGGTGCGCGCGCTCGATGGCGTCGGTCTCGCGGTGGAGCCGGGCGAGCTCCTGACCATTCTGGGCCCCAGCGGCTCCGGCAAGACGACGCTGCTCAAGGTCATCGCGGGCTTCGAGACGCCGGAGACGGGAAGCGTGCTGCTCGGCGGCGAGGACATAACCGCGGTGCCGCCGGCGCGGCGCAACATCGGCATGGTGTTCCAGAATTACGCACTCTTCCCGCACATGACCGCCGCGCAAAACATCGCCTTTCCGCTGGAGATGCGGGGGATGGCGCGGACGGAGATCGACCGCGAGGTCGTGCGCGCGCTCGATCTCGTCGCTCTCGGCGGCCTCGGAGAGCGCCTGCCGCGCCAACTTTCAGGCGGGCAACAGCAGCGCGTCGCGCTGGCGCGCGCGGTGGTCTTCAATCCGCGGCTTCTCCTTCTCGACGAGCCCTTCGGCGCGCTCGATCGGAAGCTGCGCGAGGCGATGCAGCTCGAGGTGCGGCGCCTCCAGCGCCGGCTCGGGCTCACGACGATCTTCATCACCCACGACCAGGAGGAGGCCCTCGTCATCTCCGACCGGGTCGCGGTGATGCGCGCGGGCAGGATCGAGCAGGTCGGACGGCCGCCGGAGATTTACGAACGCCCCGCGAATTCCTTCGTCGCTGAATTCGTCGGCGAATCGAACCTGCTCTTCGGCACGGTGGGCGCGCGCAAGGGCGACGATCTCGAGATCGGGACCGAGGATGCCCTGACCGTCATCGCGCGTGGCGAAGCGCCCGCGGGCGCGCGGGTCGGCATGCTGGTGCGGCCGGAGCGGCTCATCCCGGGCGAGGCCGGGCGCGGTACCGTCAATCTGTTTCGCGGGCGGGTGCTCGAGACGGTCTATGTCGGCAGCTCCCACAAGTTTCGCATCCGGCTCGATGGCGGGCGCGAGCTCCTCGTGCGCGCCCCCGCCATGGCCGAGCGGGGCGCGCCGGCGGTCGGCGATGGGATCGCCGTCCGCTTCGCGCCGGAAGACGTGCATCTCTTCCGGCAGGAATGAGAGAGAATGGCCGCGGCGGCGGAGATCGCGAGAGCGGGATCGGGCCACCGGGCCCGCATCGAGCGCCGGCGGCAAATGCTGACCGCAAGCCTGAGCCTGCCCGCCCTCGCTCTCCTGATCCTCCTCTTCGCCCTTCCGGTGCTACGCCTGATGGGCCTCAGCATCGAGGCGGGCACACTGCAATGGTATCAGAAGGCTCTCAGCGAGAGCCTCTATCTACAGGTCTTCTGGGCGACGTTCCGGATCGCGGCGATCGTCACCGCGGTCTCGTTCCTTCTGAGCTATCCCGTGGCGTATCTGCTGGCGACGACGAGCCGCGTCTGGGCGGCGCTCGGCTTCGTCTTCATCGTGCTGCCGCTCTGGACGAGCATCCTCGTGCGGACCTATGCGTGGATGGTGCTGCTCGGGCGCAACGGCGTCTTCAACAAGATCCTCATCGATCTCGGCCTCACGGACCAGCCGATCGGATTGCTCTACAACGAGCTCGGCGTCGTCATCGGCATGGTGCACGTGCTCATGCCCTACATGGTCTTGCCGATCTACAGCGCGATGAAGAGGATCGATCCGAGCCTGATCCAGGCGGCGGAGGGGTTGGGCGCGCCGGGCTCGCGGATTTTCCTGCGCATCTTCCTGCCGCTGACGGCTCCGGGAATCTATGCGGGCTGCGTCCTCGTCTTCGTGCTGTCGCTCGGATTCTTCATCACGCCGGCGCTGCTCGGCGGCGGGCACGTGATGATGATCGCCGTCTTGATCGAGCAGCAGGTGCACGAGGCTCTCAATTGGGAATTCGCAGGCGCGCTCGCGACCGTCTTGCTCGTCGCGACCCTCGCGATCTATGGGCTCACCCGCGGCCTGATGCGAGGCGCGGCGGAGGAGAGCGCATGAGCGCGGCACCCATGCGCGGGCGGTCCCGCACCGGCTGGAGCCGCGCGGTCCTGCGCCTCGCCTGCGGGGTCATCTACTTCTTCCTGATGCTGCCGCTCCTCATCGTGTTTCCGCTCTCGGTGAGCTCGGCCCCTTATCTCCAGTTTCCGCCGCCGGGTCTATCGTGGCGGTGGTACGAGAATTACTTCGGCGACCCCGTGTGGATCGACGCGACGGTGCGGAGCCTGGGGATCGGCGTCGCGACCGCCGTCGTGGCGCTTCTCGTCGGCGTGCCCGTCGCCTTCAGCGTGGTGCGCGGGCGCTATTTCGGCCGGGCATTCATCGACCGCCTGGCGCTCGCGCCGATGATCGTGCCCGCAATCATCTTTTCCGTCGCGGTCTACGGCGTGTTCGCGAAGCTCAAGCTGATCGGCGCGTGGTACGGGATCGCGCTCGCGCACACGGTGCTCGCGCTTCCCTTCGTGGTGATCGTCGTCGGCGCGGGGCTCCGCGGCTTCGACATCGACCAGGAGCGGGCGGCGATCGGGCTGGGGGCGAGCCGCTGGCAGGCGATCCGGCGCGTGACGCTGCCGCAGATCCGCCCGAGCCTGGTCTCGGCGGCGGTGCTGGCCTTCATCACCTCCTTCGACGAACTCGTGGTCGCGATGTTTCTCGCGGGATCGCAGATGACGCTGCCCAAGAAGATGTTCGACAACATCCGCATGGAGATCGATCCGACCATAGCGGCGGTCTCCGTGCTGCAGATCCTGCTGATCGCGCTGGCGGTCGTCGTCTCTCAGCGCTTCGGGCGTAGGATCGGCACCGACGCGACGCCGAAATGAACGCGGCGGGCCGGTCCGCCGCGCAGGGGCAATGGAGTTCCCGGATGTCCAGCACGATCTTCCACCCGGAATTCAAGGCGAAGCCATTTTGGTGGGAGGCATGGGAGCCGAGCGCGGAAGGCTCGATGCCCGTGCCCAGCAAGACGGACGTGGCGATCGTGGGGGCGGGCTATGCCGGCCTCGCCGCCGCGCTCGAGCTCGCGCGCAACGGGGTCGCGGCGGCGGTGCTCGAGGCGAACGCCTTCGGCCACGGCGCCAGCACACGGAACGGCGGCGCCGTCAGCGGCGGCGTGAGCCTCGGCAAGGGCCTCTCCGGACGCGAAGGCAAGGAGGACCGCGAGGCATGGGAGCGCCAGGTCGCGGCGATGCTGACGGACGCATCGGAATCGCTGCTGCTGGTCGAAGAGCTGGTGGCGCGCGAGAAAATCGAGTGCTTCTACGAGCGCAGCGGCCGCTTCATCGGCGCCTACACGCCGAAGCATTTCGACGATCTCCGGCGCAAGCTCGAGCCCTTCAACCGCTACGCCTCGACCGAGGCCGAGATGCTCACGCGCGAACGCCAGCACGAGGAGATCGCATCGGATTTCTATTACGGCGGCATGCTCGTGCGGCGCTCCGGGAAGCTGCATCCTGCGCTTTACTACAAGGGCCTGCTCGAGGCGTGCCGGCGCCAGAAAGTGACGCTCTGCGCCGAGACCGCCGTCGGCCGTATCAGCCGGACCGCGAGCGGCTTTCTCCTCTCGACCGGCCGCGGCGACCTCGAGGCGAAGGAGGTCGTGATCGCCACCAACGGCTATACCGGCGAGACGACGCCGAGGTTGAAGCGCCGCGTGATTCCCGTCGCGAGCCACATCATCGCGACCGAGGAGCTGCCGCAAGATCTCGCCAAGAGCCTCATTCCACGAGGCAAGACGATCAGCGACACGCCGCGCGTTCTCACCTATTACCGCATGTCGCCCGACGGCCGACGCGTGCTCTTCGGCGGCCGGGCGCGCTTCACGCAGGTCCGGCCGGAAGTGAGCGCGCCCGCGCTCTACCGGTTCATGACGGACCGCTTCCCGCAGCTCAAGGGCACGCGCGTCACGCATGCCTGGACCGGCAACGTCGCCTTCACCTTCGATTTCCTGCCGCACATGGGCAAGGAAGACGGGATGCATTACGCGCTCGGCTGCAACGGCAGCGGAATCGCGATGATGAGCTATCTGGGGACTCAGACCGCGCGCAAGCTGATCGGCGGCGCCAACCGGGTCAACGCCTTCGATGGCCGGGAGTTCCCGACCCGGCCGCTCTACGGCGGCAATCCGTGGTTCCTGCCGCTCGTCGGCGTCTATTACCGCATGCGCGACCGGATCGACCGAATGACCGCGTGATGCGATCCCGCGCGTCGCCGCCGGCGTCCAGAAGCGGCGCATGTGGCCGTTGCTCGCTTCCGTTGTCATGGCTGGCCTCGTGTCAGCCGTGACGCCGAAAAGAAAATCGCCTCGAGGGAAAGTCGGAAGAGCGAATGGCGGTCACCTCTTGGCGTCTTGGCGCCTTGGCGCTTCAATGAGCACGCGAGAAACGTTGGAGAGACGCGATGACCCGCCGCGTGATGCTGGGGATGCTGACGCCGTCGTCGAACACGGTGCTGGAGCCGGTCTTGGGCGCGATGGTCGCGGGCGTGCCGGGGCTCTCGCTGCATTTCGCGCGGTTTCCGGTGACGGAGATCTCGCTCGCGGACAAGGCGCTCGGGCAATTCGAGATCGAGCCGATGCTGGCGGCGGCGCGGCTCCTCGCGGATGCGCGCGTTTCCGCCATCTGCTGGAACGGCACTTCCGCGGGCTGGCTCGGTTTCGAGCGCGACCGCGCGCTGTGCCGGGCGATAGCGGAGGCAACGCGGGTTCCCGCGACCTCCTCGGTGCTGGCGCTCGCGGAGATTTTGCGGCTCACCGGCGTCACACGGCTCGGCCTCGTCTCGCCCTACATTCCCGCGGTGCAGGAGCGCATCGCCGCGAATTTCGCGCGCGAGGGATCCCCGGTGATGGTGGAGCGCCATCTCGGCATCAGCGAGAACTTCGCCTTCTCGGAGGTCGGGGAGGAAACGCTCGCGCGCATGATCCGCGAGGTGGCGGCGGCGAAGCCGCAGGCGATCACGGTCTTCTGCACCAATCTGCGCGCGGCGCCGATGGTCGAGGAGCTCGAGCACGAGACCGGCATTCCCATCTACGACACCGTCGCGACCGCGCTCTGGAGCTCGCTTCGGCTCGCCGGTGCGAGCCCGCGCGCGATCGCGGGCTGGGGGCGGCTCTTCCGCGAGGTCGGCTGAGGCCGCTGGCGCACTGCTGCGCGCTCGTCTAGCATCCTCGGCGTCATGGCGGAATTCCAGACGGTCATCCGCGGCGCCACGGTCGCGACGGCGGCCGACGTGTTCAAGGCCGAGGTCGGCATCGCCGGCGGCAAGATCGCGGCGCTCGGCAGCGCGCTCGGGCCCGCCAAGCACGAGATCGATGCACGCGGGCTCTATCTTCTGCCGGGCGGCGTCGATGCGCACTGCCATCTCGACCAGCTCACGAGCGACGGCACCGTCTGCGCCGACGATTTCCGCAGCGGTACCATCGCCGCGGCCTTCGGCGGCACCACCACCGTCATTCCCTTCGCGCTGCAGATGCGCGGGCAGAGCCTTCGCGCGGCGGTCGAGGACTATCACCGCCGCGCGAGCGGCAAGGCCGTCGTCGACTACGCCTTCCACCTCATCGTCACCGATCCCACCGAGCAGGTGCTGGGCCAGGAGCTGCCGGCGCTGATCCGCGACGGCTACACCTCCTTCAAGATCTACATGACCTACGACGACCTCAGGCTCGGCGACCGGCAGATCCTGGACGTGCTGGCCCTCGCGCGGCGCGAGGGCGCGATGACCATGGTGCACGCCGAGAACAGCGAGGTCATCGGCTGGCTCACCGACCGGCTCGAGGCGCTGGGCATGACGGCGCCGCGGCATCACGCGACCTCGCGGCCCTCGGCGGTCGAGCGCGAGGCGACGCATCGCGCGATCAGCCTCAGCGAGATCGTGGGCGTGCCGATCCTCATCGTGCACGTTTCCGGCCGCGAGGCGGTGGAGCAGATCCGCTGGGCCCGCGCGCGCGGCCTCTCGATCTACGCCGAGACCTGCCCGCAATACCTCTTCCTCACGGAGGAGGATCTCGCGAGGCCCGGCTTCGAGGGCGCCAAATGCCTCTGCAGCCCGCCGCCCCGCGACAAGGCGAACCAGGAGGCGATCTGGCAGGGGCTCCGCGACGGGCTCTTCGACGTCTTCTCCTCGGACCACGCGCCCACGCGCTACGACGACCCCAAGGGCAAGATGATCCGGGGCACGAAGGCGTCGTTCCGCTACGTCCCCAACGGCGTTCCCGGGATCGAGACGCGGCTGCCGCTGCTGTTCTCCGCGGGCGTCGTCGAGGGGAGGCTCGATCTCCCGCGCTTCGTCGCCTTGACCGCCGCCAATCCCGCGCGGCTCTATGGGCTCTATCCCCGCAAGGGCACCGTCGCCGTCGGCAGCGACGCCGATCTCGTGCTCTGGGACCCCGCGCGCACCGGCACGATCGCGAACAGCCGCCTCCATCACGCCGTCGACTTCACGCCCTATGAGGGCATGGCGATCAAGGGCGCGCCGGTGCTGGTGCTCTCGCGCGGCGAGGTCGTCTGCCGCGAGGGCGAGCTCGTAGCCTCGGCGGGCCGCGGCAGGTTCTTGCCGTGCGATCATCCGGAGCCGGCGAAGCGCCTGCGCCCGCCGGCGGTGCCGCTTTCCTGAGGGAGGGACCATGCTGAAGATCTGGGGCCGCACGAACTCCGTCAACGTGCAGAAAGTGCTGTGGTGCGCCGACGAGCTCGGACTCAAATACGAGCGCGTCGATGCCGGCGGCGCCTTCGGCAAGGTGCAGGAGGCGGCATATCTCGCGATGAACCCGAACGCGCTCGTCCCGACCATCGAGGACGACGGCTTCGTGCTCTGGGAGAGCAACACCATCGTGCGGTATCTGTCGGCGAAGCACGGGCTCGGCACCCTCTCGCCGCGCGAGCTCGCGGCACGCGCCGACGTCGAGCGCTGGATGGATTGGCAGCTCAGCGTGCCGCAGAAGGACATGACGACGGTCTTCTGGGGTCTGGTGCGCACGCCGCCGGAAAAGCGCGACCTCGGGGCGATCTCGCAGGCCGCGAAGTCGCTCAATGGGCTCTGGGCGCGGCTCGACGGTCATCTCAAGGGCCGCGCCTTCGTCGGCGGGGATACCTTCACGATGGGCGACATCCCCGTCGGCTGCCTCGCCTTCCGCTGGTTCAACCTGCCGATCGAGCGGGCCGACCTCCCGCATTTGCGCGCGTGGTACGAGCGCCTGACGACGCGCCCCGCCTACCGCAAGAACGTGATGCCCCCGATGACGTGATGAGCGGCGAAGCCGCAACCTCCTTCCTCGGCGTCCCCTGCGAAACCCCTGCGTCCTCTGCGCGATTCTCAAAAGTGAGTTTTCCGCGCAGAGGCCGCGGTGGATGCGCAGAGGACGCAGAGAAAGGGTCGGCGGCTTCGCCGCCAAAACACTGGGGGTCCTTGCTGCCTTGGTGATCCGAAATCAGGAGAGATCGATGAGCGGGACGTCGACGATACCGGGCTGGCGCATCGTCGGGGATTGGTGGGATCTCTGCAATTGCGCGATCGGCTGTCCCTGCGTCTTCGGCTCGAACCCCACCCACGGCTTCTGCGAGGGGGTGCTCACCTGGCTCATCCGCGAGGGCAATTACGGCGAGGTTCGCCTCGGCGGCGGGCTCGCGGTGGTGCTGGTGATGCATTGGGCCGGGAACGTCTTCGACAGGAATCGCGAGTTCGGCTTCCTCATCGACGACCGCGCCGATGCCGCTCAGCGCGACGCGCTCGAGAGGATCTTCACGGGCAAGGCCGGCGGCACCTTCGCCGCCTGGGCCGCGCTCACCATCAGCCTAGACGGCGTCGAGTTCGTGCCGATGCGCGTGACGCACGACGCCGAGCACTGGCGCGTCGAGGTGCCGGGCCTCGTCGAGGGCGAGGGCGGCCCCTATCGCAAATTCATGGTGCCCGAGGGCGACACCTGCCGCATCTACAACGCGCCGCGCCCCGAGGTCGTCCCCGGCCACATCACCTTGGGCCACGCCAAGAAGAACCGTGTCACCGGCCCCTTCGGCCGCAACTGGGACCTCGCGGGCCGCTCCGCCAAGCACATCGCCTTCGACCTCAGGGGGCCGGAAGCCTTCACCTGGAAGAAGCCGCTGCGGGAGCAGTGATGCCAATGGTTTTGGATGCCGCTGCCCCGACGATGCTTGCGAGGTGCCGCCGCAGCGGCACCGTCTGCAACCTTACCCTCAACGAGCTGGCAAGTCGCAGCGAAGCGGGAGCCTTTCAGGCGGCTGCGATCGAAGCGCTCGGCGGCGAGGCCTGCGGTTACAAGATCGGCGCAACGAGCGTCGAGGTACAGCGATTACTGAGCTGCACTGAACCGATTTATGCGCCCATTCCGCGCGAGTACGTCTTGCCGAGCGCCGCCGTGTTCCGGATTCCCGACGGACTCCTGGGTGTGGAATGCGAGTTCGGGTTTCTCATGAGCCGCGATTATCCGGCGTCCGGCGAGGCCACGGAGATGGCAACATTGCGTTCGGCGGTCGCCGGATGCTTCATGGCGCTCGAGCTCGTGGGGCGGCGCGTGTCCGCCGACGTGCCTCTCAACGAGGCCAGCTCTATCGCCGACTATGCTCTCAATGTGGCCGTCGTCCGAGGTGCGCCAATCGCGGATTGGGAATCCCGAGACCTCGCCATGACGCCCGTTCGCGCAATGCTCGACGGCGTCATCGCGGCGAGCGGCACGGGGGCAATGGCCCTCGACCACCCCGTGAAGGCGCTTCTGTGGTTGGCCAGGAAATTGCACCGGCGCGGCGCCCGCCTTCGAGGCGGGGAGATCGTCCTCACGGGCACCTGCACTGGCATCACGAGGGTCGCGCCCGGACAAATGTTCGAGGGCTGCTTCGCCGATCTTTCGCCCGTCCAACTTCGCTTGGGGTGAGAGAAGCGCCTGCACCGCCATCGGCAACTGGGACGTCGCGGTCCACCCGGCCAGACGATCAGGCGGAGAATGGTAGGCGCGGCAAGCCGCACGCAGGGAAGCGCGCGGCCTGACCGTTTCGTCTCAGTCTCTGGGTTGCGCCACCACGCGCAGGTAGGGCTTCAGCGTCTTCCAGCCCGCGGGGAATTTCTGCTTCGCCTGCTCGTCGGAGACCGAGGGTGGGATGATGACATCCTGGCCGGGACGCCAATTGACGGGTGTCGCGACGTTGTGCTTCGCGGTCAACTGGCAGGAGTCGAGGAGGCGGAGCACCTCGTCGAAGTTGCGGCCGCTGCTCATGGGATAGGTCAGCATCGCCTTGATCTTCTTGTCGGGGCCGATGATGAAGACCGAGCGCACGGTCGCGTTGTCGGCGGGCGTGCGGCCCTCGGCCGAGCCCGCGGCTTCCGCCGGCAGCATGTCGTAGAGCTTCGCCACCTTGAGCTCGGGATCGCCGATCATGGGATATGTGACGGCGTGCCCCTGCGTCTCCTCGATGTCCTTCGCCCATTTCGAGTGGTTGCTTACGGGATCGACGCTGAGCCCGATGATCTTGGTGTTGCGCTTGTCGAATTGCGGCTTCAGCCCCGCCATGTAGCCGAGCTCGGTCGTGCAGACCGGCGTGAAGTCCTTGGGATGCGAGAACAGAATCGCCCAGCCGTTCCCGATCCACTGATGGAAATCGATCTTCCCTTGCGTGGTCTCGGCGGTGAAGTTAGGCGCCTCGGAATTGATCCTGAGCGACATGACGGCCTCCTCTTCCGTGCATCGGTCTATGACAATCGTATGTCGATAGCTGCGGAAGAAGATAGCAGACCCCGGCCCCCACGGGGAGTGGGCGAGCGCCGGGACGCTTTTTTCTAATCCTCGCGGCCGAAGCGAATGTCGCCGGGGAGGATCGGCCGCTCCGGCAGGACGACCTCGGCGCTCTGGATCCCCTTCTCGGGATCGAGGTATTCGATCTTCACGGTCTCACCGACCTTGAAGCCGCTCACGATCGAGAGCACGGTCTTCATGCTCGTGAGCTTGGTGCCGTCGACGCTGAGGATGATGTCGCCGCCGAGGAGGAAGGTCTCGGCGCCGATCTTGACCGGGAGGTCGCCGCCCTTGAGGCCGATCTTCTCGGCGGGGCTCCCGGGCTCGACGGTCTCGACGAGGAAGCCCTGCACCGGCGGCAGGTGCAGGATGATCGCGAGAAAGGGATCGATCATGCGCCCGTAGATGCCGTGCCAGGGGCGGACGATGCGGCCGTTCGCGAGAAGCTCCGGCACGACCTGCTTCACGATGCGCACGGGAACCGCGAAGCCCATACCCTGCGCTTCCTTCAGCATCAGCGTGTTCACTGCCACGACCTCGCCGCAGGCATTGAGGAGCGGACCGCCGGAGTTGCCGGGATTGATGGCGGCGTCGGTCTGGATGAACGGCAGCAGGTAGCTCATGGTCGAGAGCGGCAGCACGCGGTTGAGGCCGGAGACGACGCCGACCGTCGCGGTCTCGCCGAGGCCGAAGGCATTGCCGACGGCCATGACGGGATCGCCCACGCGGAGCGCATCGGAATCCCCGAGCGGCAGCGGCGCGGGCGAGCCGGCGGGCTGCTGCAGCTTCAGCACGGCGAGATCGAGGATGGGGTCGGCGCCGGCGAGCTTGGCGGGCATCTGCTTCCCCTCCTTCGATTGCACGATGAGCACGCTCGCGCCGTAGACGACGTGCGAGTTCGTGACGATGAGGTCGCCGGGCTCGATGACGAAGCCGGACCCCATGCGCGGCTGCACGCGGTTGGCGATGCGGAAGGGATCGACCGCGATCGCGACTACCGTCACGACCGAGGCGGCAGTGCGCTCGAACACGTCGGCAAAGGGCTTCTCGCACTCCCGTGCGGCACGCGCGGGCAATACGGCGGCGCACAGCAAGGCGATGGCCAGCGCGGCCACGGTCCTGAGCTTCATGGCCCACCTCTCCGCAATTGCCACGAAATGAACGCACGCCTTGCGGCCCCCGACATTGAGGTGAATCAAGATGCGCGGGGGTCGATTACAGGGCGCCGGGAAGAGCGGGATGGCTCGGCGCAAAACCACAAAGAGGGATTTCACTACAGAGACAGTGAGGCAGTGAGGAAGCGCCATCCCGGTGAATCTGTCCTTTGTGCCTGGAATTCGCCATGATGGCCCCATGCACGAGGACATCGTCATCCAGGATCGCGAGGAGCTCTATTACCTCCTGTCGGAGGCGGCGGAGTTCGAGCACTCCGTCATGTGCACCTACCTCTACGCGATGTGGTCGCTGAAGCGCGAGACGGCGGAGGGCGTGACGGCCGAGGAACTCGCGGCGATCGAGCGCTGGCGGCGCTCGCTCCGGCAGGTGGCGCTCGAGGAGATGCTGCATCTGTCGCTCGTCAACAACATCCTCGCCGCGACCGGCGCCTCGCCGCATCTCTGGCGCCCGCATTTCCCCGTGCGGCCCGGCTGGTTCCCCGCGGAGGTGGTGATGCGGCTATCGCCCTTCGCGGAAGCGACGATCGAGCACTTCATGTACATCGAGCGGCCCGAGGAAATTCGGATGATCGACGGCGCGGGCTTCGACCATCCCGCGCATCACCCCCGCGCCGCGCGGCCGGACCTGCTCTCGCCGACGCCGCAGGACTATTCGAGCCAGGGCCAGCTTTATCACAGCGTGCTCCGCGGGCTTGCGAGGCTCGTCGAGGAGATCGGCGAGGAGAACGTCTTCGTGGGCCACGGCGAGGCGCAGGTGGGGGTGAGCGAGTTCGGGCTCCCCGGCATCTTCCGCGTCGACGGACTCGCCTCCGCGCGGCGCGCGGTCGAGGAGATCGTGCTCCAGGGCGAGGGTGCGCCCGCGCATCGCGAGGGCTCCCATTACCAGCGCTTCGCCGCGATCCGCGAGGAGCTTGCGCGGCTGAAGCGCGCGCGGCCGGGCTTCGCGCCGGCGCGGCCGGTCGTCGAGAACCCGATCCTCGGCGATGCCGAGGGCCGCTCAGACGTGACGCCGATCGGGGATCCGCTGACGGCGAAGCTCGTCGATCTCGGCAATGCGCTCTACTCGCTGATGATGCGCACCTTCGCGCAGGTCTTCGCGCCGGCGCCGCTGCCGCGCGAGCTCCGCCAAGGCCTCGCGGCGGCAGCGACGGAGCTCATGTACTGCATGAGCTACGTCGGCGAGGCCGCGACGCGGCTCCCGGTGGGTCCCGCGAAGCCCGGCGCCACCGCGGGCCTCACCTTCGCGCTCTCGCTCTCCTCCGGCCAGCTCGTGCAGCGCTGCGCGGCGCAAATTCTGAGCGAGCGGAGCCGCGAGCTCGCGGGCGCGGCGGCGAAGCTCGAGGCGCGCGTGCCGCTCCTCGGCATCCCCAAGCGGCTCGCCGCGATCGCCGACCGCTTCGCGGAGCTCCACGAGCGCTTCGAGGAGCATCTCAGCATCGCGGTCGATGCCGTGACGAAGGCGCCCTCGCCGCCGCCCGCGCCTGCGCCGGCCGCGAGCGGCGACGATCCCAACGTCGCCCGCACCAAGGACATCACGCTGCGCTTCGACGGGCGGCGCTGCATCCATTCGCGGCACTGCGTCCTGGGCGCGCCCAGCGTTTTCCTCGCGAACGTCAAAGGGCCGTGGCTCCATCCGGAGACGGTGTCGGTCGAGCACTGCGCGGCGATCGCGCGGGCCTGTCCCTCCGGCGCCATCACCTACGAGCGCCACGACGGCGGGCCGCAGGAGGCGGCGCCGGCGGTGAACGTGCTGCGCATCCGCGAGAACGGCCCCTATGCCGTCCATGCGGAGATCGAGCTCGCGGGGCACGGGAAGATGCTGCGCGCGACGCTCTGCCGCTGCGGCAAATCCGCCAACAAGCCCTTCTGCGACAACAGCCACCGCGAGGCCGGCTTCGCCGCGACGGGCGAGCCCGCGACGATCGGGTCCGATCCGCTCGAGCGCCGCGACGGCGCGCTCCGCATCTCGCCCGTGCCCGACGGGCCGCTCGAGGTCACGGGCGCGCTCGAGATCTGCTCCGGCACCGGACGCACGGTCTTCCGCGCGGAGACCGCGCGGCTCTGCCGCTGCGGCGGCTCCGGCAACAAGCCCTTCTGCGACGGGACCCACGCCCGCATCGGCTTCCGCTCCGAGCCGGCGAAAGGCGGCAGCGGCGGCGGACGGCCGGGAGCCTGAGGCACCCGCTCCGGCTTTTGCGGAACTGTCATGGAATTTCGCTAGGCTCCGCGGCCACCACTCAGGGGAGCCCGCGCCGCCATGACCGCAGAGAAAACCGAATTCGATCTCGAGCTCAGCCGCCGCAAGCTGCTCGCCGCCGCGGGCGCGAGCGCCGGAGCCGCGCTCGCGGCATCCCTCGGCGCCGCCGGAGAAGCCGAGGCCGCGCCCGCGCCGCGCGCGGCGCTCGATCCCGCGGCGACGCCGCCGGTCGCGGGGCTCCACCTGCAATTCGGCGCGAGCGCGTCCTCGGAGATGGTTGTCTCCTGGCACACGCTGCAGCCGGTGCGCAATCCGCGGGTGATGCTCGGTCGGCTCGATGGGAAGCTCGAGCGGACGGTCGCGGCCAAGGCGATGAGCTACACCGACGCGAAGTCGAAGCAGGCGGTCCACACCTATCACGCGGCGCTCTCCGGGCTCAAGCCGGACACGGCCTATCTCTACGCGGCGCTCCACGACGAGGCCGAGCCGGAGTTCGGCGCGTTCCGCACCGCGCCCAAGGGACGCGCGGCCTTCACCTTCACGAGCTTCGGCGACCAGGGGACGCCGACCCTCGGCAAGAAATTCGCGCCGCCCGCGGGCGTCACGCTCGCGAGCCTTCCCTTCGTGAACGACAATCTGGGCTCGCCCGCGGCGGCCGACACCACGCTCGGCGTCGAACGTCTCAGGCCCCTCTTCCACCTTCTCAATGGCGATCTCTGCTACGCCAACATCGCCGAGGACCGGGTGCGCACCTGGTGGGATTTCTGGGAGAACAACAGCCGGAGTGCCCGCAACCGCCCGTGGATGCCCGCGGCCGGCAATCACGAGAACGAGCTCGGCAACGGTTCGATCGGGTATCAGGCCTATCAGACCTATTTCGCGCTCCCGCCGGCGGCGGGCCAGACGGAGATGACGCAGGGCCTCTGGTACGCCTTCACCGCGGGCTCGATGCGCGTCATCAGCATCGCCAACGACGACGTCTGCTACCAGGACGGCGGCAACTCCTATGTCAGGGGCTATTCCAAGGGCGCGCAGAAGGCGTGGCTCGAGAAAGAGCTGGCCGCCGCGCGCGCCAATCGCGACATCGACTGGGTCGTGGTGTGCATGCACCAGGTCGCGATCTCCACGGCCGACAAGTTCAATGGCGCGGATCTCGGCATCCGCCAGGAATTCGTGCCCTTGTTCGACAAGTACGGCGTCGATCTCGTGGTCTGCGGGCACGAGCACCATTACGAGCGCTCGCATCCGATCCGCGGCCAGCAGTCGAACGCCACGCTGACGCCGATCCCCGCGGCGACCCAGACCGACGTCATCGACACGACCAAGGGCGCCGTCCACATGGTGATCGGCGGCGGCGGAACCTCCGCTCCCTCGAACCAGCTCTTCTTCGATCCGCCGGCCTGCCGCGTGATCACCGCCGTCGGCGAGCCCGACGCCCAGACCGGCAAGCGCCCGCCGGTCTACGTCAAGGAGGATGCGCCCTGGTCCGCCGCCAGGAATGCCGCGCGCTCCTACGGCTTCGCGGCCTTCGCCGTCGATCCCGGAACGCAGCGCGGCGGCTTCACCACGATCAAGGTCACCTACTACGACGTGGTGGGCCCGGGCGGCCAGCTCCAAGCTTTCGAGAGCTTCACCCTCCGCCGCCCGCGCCGGGATTGAGCCCAAACCCGCGGCACCCGAACCGGCCCCTGGGCGGCCACGCGGCCAAGGGCGCTCGATTGATTCCCTGACCAATCTACTGCGGCATTGCCGCAGCAACCCGGCTTGACCGCGCTGCGGCAATGCCGCATGATGCGGCACATGCGCAGCAAGCTCATTTCGGTGGTCGAGACGGCCGCTTATCTCATGAGAGCGGCACGCCTAATGACCGAAGAAGAGCGC
Source organism: Allostellaceae bacterium (assembly GCA_035541215.1). Lineage (GTDB taxonomy): Bacteria > Pseudomonadota > Alphaproteobacteria > ATCC43930 > CGMCC-115725 > DASZHJ01. The sequence continues at coordinate 19,601 of DATKNV010000035.1, forward strand.
TGGTCAGCAGTGGACATGGTGGCTGCCGACCCCGAGTGCGGCATTCTGATCCGCGAAGGCGGCGGCATCCGCAAGGTTAGGTTCGCAGTGGGCCGTCGGGGGAAGAGCGGCGGTGTTCGCATCGTCTATTATTTTCACAGCCGCCGCGTGCCCGTGTTTCTGCTGACCGTGTTCGCCAAGAACGAGCGCGCGGACCTGAGTGCGGACGAAACTCATGCACTGGCGAAAGCCGCAAAGGCGATCGCAAGGGCGTACGGAGCTTGAGCGATGGCTAAGAAGGCATTCACGGAGATCATGGCCGGCATTGCGGATGCCGTTGCCTACGCCAAGGGCGATAAGACCCGCGGCATCGAGCGAGCTGTGCGGGTGCCTGCCGAGGTCGATGTGCGTGCCATCCGAAATCGGTTCGGTCTCAGCCGCGTGAAGTTCGCCGCTCGCTTCGGCCTCGATCCGCGCGCCGTCCAGGACTGGGAGCAGCGCCGACGCAAGCCGGATCGCGCGACGCGCATCCTCTTCCGCGTGATCGAGCGCAATCCGAAAGCGGTCGAGCGGGCTCTAGCCTCCGACTAGATCGCGCGAATTCCTCAAGCCGGGACGGCGCCCTACCGGCTCTCGTGATGAGGCACGTCGATGAGGCGGCGGGTGCCGGTCGCGAGGTCGTAGACGTGGAACGAATTCATATTGCGGCCGTAGAGGTGGAGGCTCACGCAGGTCTCACGGTCGGAAGCTACGCCGGTCATATGGATGTGGTCGGGATTGGGCACGAAGCTCGAGACCGAGCCCGGATTGAGCAGCACCACGCCGCCCCGCTTGAGCTCGATGCCGCTGTTCCCGGCGATCGTGCCGGTGGCGGACATGTAGCTCCGCTCCTCGAGCACGCCGCGGACGACGCCGACCACGCCCCAGGTGCCGTGGTCGTGGATCGGCGTCCATTGCCCCGGGAGCCAGACCAGCGCGAAGAGCGAGAGATTGCCGCCGGGCGCTAGGTAAATCGCATTCCGACAGTAGTGCTGGGGATCGCTACGGAAATGCTCGGCGGAGAGGAACTGCTCCGCGCTCTCCGCCAGGCCCCGCATCAGCGGGGCAATCGCGGTCACGCGATCGGCCGCGCCCTCGACGCTCGCGACGACCGCTTGGCATCTCCCAATGAAGGACTCGAGCGCGGCGTGCACCGTCGAGCGCCCCCTCGCTCAGACGAGCTGCAGGAAGATCATCACGATCCCCACGATCGAGACCGCCCAGACGCCGGTGCGGAGCCACGGGATCCCCGCGAGATAGACGAGCGCATAGGCGAGGCGGGCCCAGAAGAAGAGCTGCGCGCCGAGCGCGGTCGCGGCGTTCGCCTTGCCCGCCGCCTGCGCCACCAGCACCAGCGCCGCGAAGAGCACCAGGCTCTCGAGCATGTTGCGGTGCGCGCGCTGAGCGCGGCCGGCGATCCCCGTCAAGGCCGGCATGTCCTCGCGATTGCCCGCGAGCTTCGGCAGGCCGCATTGCTGCGTCGCGGTAAGGGCGGCGACGACCATCTGCAGCAGCGTGAGCGCCACCGACCAGACCAGGAATTTGAGATCGGGCGACATGGACGTTTCTCCCCCTCGTTATCTCCGGGGGTGAGCATCCCGCCGCCCGCGGCCCGAGCGCAAGCGCTACTTAAGTTCGACCGTCAGGGGGTTATAGGGATAGAGCCAGGCGTTGCGGTCGGCGCCCATGTCGCGCCGGCCGAACTCCGCGCGGATCGCCTCGGCCGAGCCCAGGTGATAGAGCCTGCGGTTCTCTGTCGATTCCGAGACGACGCGCGCGGTGCGGTCGATGCGGTTGCGCTGATAGAGGTCGAGCGCCTCCGGCACCGTCGCGGCCTGCAGAAGCGCACGCGCGAGCACCGCCCCGTCCTCGATCGCCATCGCCGCACCCTGCGCCAGATAGGGCAAGGTCGCGTGCGCGGAATCCCCCAGGAGCGTCGCTCGCGCGGTGCTCCAATTCCGGAGCGGCGGCCGGTTGTGCAGCGACCAGCGGAAGCACATGCCGCGATCGGCGGCATCGACGATGGCCTGGACCTCGGGGTGCCAGCCGACGTAATCGGCCTTGAGCCGCTCCCACGGGAACTTGACGGTCCAGGACTCCTCGGCGACGTCCGCGGTCTCGACGCAGCCCACGAAGTTGAGAAGCCTCCCCGCGCGGATGTAATAGCAGACGGCGTGCCCGCCGGGCCCCAGGAAGAGCGTCATGACGGGATCGAGGAAGGGCTTCGGCAGCCGCTCCACCGGCACCGTGAGGCGCCAGGCGGCGTCGCCCGTATAGGTCGCGGGCACCTCGCCCACGATCTGCCGCGCGATCGTCGATTTGAGCCCGTCGGCACCCACGAGCACGTCGCCCCGCGCGGTCGAGCCGTCGGCGAAGCCGAGCTCGACCCCGTCCGCGTCCTCGCGGAAGCCGGCGGCCTTCATGCCGAGATGAATCGCATCGGGCTTGAGCGCGCGCAGCGCCGCGGCGAGGAGGTCGTGCAGGTCGGCACGATGGAGCTGCACGTAGGGCGCGCCGTGCTTGCGCTCGTGCTCGGCGGAAAGCGGGAATTGCTGCACGATCTCGCCGGTGTCGTGCAGGCGGAAGACGTAGGCGCCGGGCCGCACGCCCATCTCGCCGATCGCGCGCTCGAGGCCGAGATGGCGCAGCACGTGCATTGCGTTGGCGCTGATCTGGATGCCTGCGCCAACCTCCGCGAGCTCGGGTGCCTGCTCGAAGACCTCGACGTCGAAGCCGGCCCTCAAGAGACAGGAAGCCGCCGCGAGCCCGCCGAGACCCGCCCCCACGATCAAGATTCTGCCGCGCGCCATGCTTGCCCGATCCCTTCCCAGGACGCTTCAGATGTCACGGCCGCGGCGCCGTCGCAACAGGCTTGTGCGGCGCTGCGCGATGCTCTCGCCTGATGCGAGAAATGTTCACGATTTGTTAACCCAGATGCACGGGATTTTAATGAACGCGCGGCACGGCTGCGCCAGGAATCTCCGCGACGATCGAGCATCGCTAATCCGCAGCAACCGCGGAGGAAGTCGCGGCCGAGCGCGTCGCCTTTATTAAAATCACGGGCGAAACAGCTTTTGCACAGAGTATGTGATCCCTAAACTGTTGCATGTGTTTTAGGGGTATGCAGGCGACGCCGCGACCCCGCCGCAGCAGTCCACGGAGACGGGATCATGCCAGCACCTTCCGAGCCTGCCGCTCTTTCCGCGCTGCTGCTGCGACTCCCGAGCCGGACGCCGCCAGCGCCGATGGAGACGGCGGGACCGCTTTTCGTCGCGAAGGGCGAGGCCTCGGCGGAAGGATTCCGGCCCGCCCATCGCCGCTTGCCGGAGGCATTGCATCCGCTGCCGGATACGGCGCACCGGCGCTGCGAGATGACGGCGCGGACGCGGCTCTGGCTCCGCCTCGAGGTCGAGCGGCATGCGCGCCTCAAGGCAGCGGCCGCCTCGCTTGGCGTGACCGCGCAAGCAATCCTCGCGGAGGTCGCCGCGCGCGCCTTGCGCGGTCCCGCGCCCGCGACGGCATCGACCCAGCTCGCCTCCGGCTCCGCCTCTGCGGGCGAGCGTCCCCGGCGGGTCAAGCTTTCGATCGGCGTCGCGTTGGAGCAGCGCCAGCGGATGAAAGCCGCGGCGCAGGCGCTGGGCCAGACCTGCCAGGCATTGCTGTCGGCGGCGCTCGACATCGAGCTCGCGAGGATCGAGGCGGTCAAGGCCTTCGCTGAGGGCGCCTCGGCCGGCACGGCCGCGGCGTCTCCGGCTCACCCCGATCAGGTGGAGGCCGCGCCGCCCTCGCGCCTTCAGTTTCCGCGCCCCTCCTCCGAGCCGCCTTCCCTCCTCGCCGCCCTCGACGCCTCGGCCGCCTGAATCCCGGCACTTGGAGCGGG
>DATKNV010000036.1:0-3501 GCA_035541215.1 Allostellaceae bacterium
AGGAGGCAGCATGCGCTTGACCCCGATCATGGAGCGCTACGTCCTGCACTGGGGCGAGATGGGGCAGCGCTGGGGGGTCAATCGCTCCGTGGCGCAGATCCACGCGCTCCTCTACCTCTCGCCGCGGCCGATCACGGCGGAGGAGGTCGCGGAAACCCTCGGCCTCGCGCGCTCCAACGTCAGCACCAGCTTGAAGGAGCTGCAGGGCTGGCAGCTCGTGACCCTGACCCACGTGCTCGGCGACCGCCGCGACCATTTCGAATCGAAAAAGGATCTCTGGGAGCTCCTCCTCACGATCGTCGAGGAGAGGAAGCGCCGCGAGATCGACCCCACCCTCACGATGCTGCGGCAATGCATGCTCGAGGCCGAGGAGGACAAGGAGACGCCGGCGGAGATCAAGGAGCGCATCGGCAAGATGCTCGGCTTCATCGAGACGCTCAGCGACTGGTACGTGCAGGTGAGCCGCCTGCCGAAATCGACGCTGGTGGCGCTCATGAAGATGGGCGGCAAGGTCGCCCGCTTCGTCGGCCGCCGCCACCGCCCCGCCGCCTGAAAATTTTTTTGAGGCTCGAGTTCTGTTTCAACAGAAGTTTCGGAAAGAGGAGGCCAAGGTGTCCGTCGTGCGCCTCAGTGTCGTGCCCGGCCATGACGCGGAGGGGGAGCGCGCCCGGCGCGAGCATCCGTCGCTCCAACCCGATCCGAGCTTCCGCCGCCTCTTGGGCGAGCCGCAGTGGCGGAGCCTCGTGCCGGCGGTGCGCGAGCGCTTCTCCTGGAAGCCCGCGGCGGGCGCCGCGCTCCGCTACGTCGGCGCGATGGAGGTGGTGCGGAGCTCGGGGGTCGGCTGGCTCGTGGCGCAGCTCTTCCGCCTGATCGGAACGCCATTGGCACCTCATCGCGGCGCCGAGGTTCCCGTGACGGTGACGCTCCGCCTCGCCTCCGATGGCAGGGGCGTGGTCTGGCACCGGCTCTATCGCTTCCCCGGCCGCGCCCCCGTCGCCTGCATCTCCATCAAGGAGGCGAGCGAGCGGGAGGGGCTCGTCGAGCGCGTGGGCGCGGGGATCGGCATGTGGCTCCGCCTCAGCGCGCGCGAGGGCGCGCTCCATTTCGAGAGCACCGGCTATTTCTGGCGCCTCGGGCGCTTCCATCTGCGCCTTCCGGATTGGCTGACGCCGGGCGTGCTCCGCGTCGCGCACATCGACGAGGGCGGGGGACGCTTCCGCTTCCGCATCGCCGTCGAGCATCCCCGCTTCGGCGAGCTCTTCTTTCAGGACGGAATCTTTCGCTCGGATACGGAGGTCACTCCATGGACCGCATCCTCATGCTCATGAGCGTCCAGGGCGCGATGGGCGCCTTCGACCTCTTCTATCACCACGAGATCACCGAGCGCCTCCCCTGGCGTCCGGGCTCGGCGCGGGAGCTCTCGATCCACGCGCTGCGCAATCTCATCTATGCCGCGCTCTTCCTCGCCTTCGCCTGGGGCGAGTGGCGCGGCGCCTTCGCCCTGGGCCTCGCGCTCCTGATGGCGACGGAAGTGGCGATCACCCTCGTCGACTTCGTGGTCGAGGACCGGACGCGCGACCTGCCGCCGAGCGAGCGCGTGACGCACACGCTCCTCGCGGTCAATTTCGGCGTGCTCCTGGCGGCGCTGGCGCCGCAGCTCCTCGCCTGGGCGGCCGAGCCCACCGGCGTTCTTCCCGCCGATCACGGCATCTGGTCCTGGATCGCGAGCGCGCTCGGCGCGGGCGCATTGCTCGCGACCGCACGCGAGGGCGCGCGGAGCCGGGCGCTGAAGCGGCGCGCCCAGGAGCCGATGCCGTGCCTTGCGGCGGCGCTCCCGGGGCGCCAATCGATCCTCGTCACCGGAGGCACCGGCTTCATCGGGACGCGCCTCGTCGAGGCGCTGGCGGAAGCCGGCCATCGCGTGACCGTGCTCACGCGCGACGCGCGGCGCGGGCGCAAGTTCCGGGGCCGCGTCACGCTCATCGAGAACCTCCACACCCTCGGCCGGGACACGCCCTTCGATGCGATCGTCAATCTCGCAGGCGAGCCCGTCGCGGGCGGCCGCTGGACCGAGGCGCGCAAGAAGAAGCTCCTCGAGAGCCGCATCGCCACGACCGAAGCCGTCGCGCGTCTCGTCTCGAAGTCGCGGAAGAAACCCGCCGTCCTCGTGCAGGCTTCCGCAATCGGTTTCTACGGCAACGACGCGGAGGTGAGCTTCGTCGAGGGCGCGGAGGGCAGGCCCTCCTTCACCCACGAGGTCTGCGCGGCGACAGAGCAGGCGGCCGAGGCTGTCGAGGCGCTGGGCGTCCGTCTCGTCAAGCTCCGGATCGGGCTCGTGCTGGGCTCGAGCGGCGGCATCCTCGCGCGCATGCTGCTTCCCTTCGAGTTCGGATTCGGCGGCCCCATGGGCAGCGGGCGGCAGTGGATGTCCTGGATCCACCTCGACGACATCGTGGGCCTGATCCTGCATGCGATCGCGGTCGAGACGGTCACGGGTCCCCTGAACGGCACTGCTCCGGAGCCCGTCCGCAACGCCGACTTCGCCCGCGCGCTCGGCCGCGCGCTCCATCGCCCCGCCTTCCTGCCGGTGCCCGCGCTCGCGCTGCGTCTTCTCTTCGGCCGCGGCCTCACCGAGGAAGTTCTCGTCGGCGGCCAGCGCGTGCTCCCGCAGCAAGCGGAAGCGACGGGCTACCAGTTCCTCTACCCGACGCTCCCGGAGGCGCTCCGGGAGATCGTGGGGTGATCTCAGCCCCTCTCCCCTTGCGGGAGAGGGGCGCGCGCTAGCGCGCGGGTGAGGGTGCTTCGGCCGGCAGGCCGGAGCCAAATCGCTGTGCGTGCGAGGGCCCCACCCTCACCCTCCCGCGCTTCGCGCGGGCCCCAACCCTCTCCCACGAGGTGGGAGAGGGAGAACGGTCGACGCCCGCTGCTTTCCCCGCTATAAGACTGCCGCCCGCGGGTGAGAGCTGCGTCTGCCGCGGCTTGTCTTTACGGGCATGGCTCCCCATCTACCGCCGAACGCTCAGCGGCTGTCGCCGTCCCTTAACGGATTCGCCTTATTCTTCGTCCCATGGATATCCGCAACATCGCCATCATCGCGCACGTCGACCACGGCAAGACCACGCTCGTCGACCAGCTCCTGCGGCAAAGCGGCGCCTTCCGCGCGAACCAGCAGGTGGCGGAGCGCGCGCTCGATTCGAACGACCTCGAGCGCGAGCGTGGGATCACCATCCTCGCCAAATGCACCTCGGTGCAGTGGGAGCGGACCCGCATCAACATCGTGGACACGCCGGGCCACGCCGATTTCGGCGGCGAGGTCGAGCGCATCCTCAGCATGGTCGACGGCTGCCTCGTCCTCGTGGACGCCGCCGAGGGGCCGATGCCGCAGACCAAGTTCGTGGTCTCGAAGGCGCTGGCGCGCGGCCTCAAGCCCATCGTCGTCATCAACAAGACCGACCGGCCGGACGCACGTCCCTACGAGGTCCATAACGAGGTCTTCGACCT
>DATKNV010000037.1:0-25581 GCA_035541215.1 Allostellaceae bacterium
CGCGCGCGAATGCGACACGCTGCACGTGCCGCTCGCGCTCGGGCCGGTGAGCGACCCCGTCGCCACCAACATGGGGAACCCGCACGCGACCTTCTTCGTCCCCGACGCCGAGGCCGTCGACGTCGCGAGCCTCGGCCGCGAGCTCGAGCATCATCCGATGTTTCCGGAGCGCGCGAACATCGGCTTCGTGAGCCTCATCGGCAAGGATCGCCTCCGCTTCCGCGTCTGGGAGCGCGGCGTCGGCGTCACCATCGCCTGCGGCACCGGCGCTTGCGCCGCGGGTGTCGCGGCGGCGCGGCGCGGGCTCACGGGGCGCAAGGTGATGGTGGTCGCGGATGGAGGGCCGCTCGAGATCGAGTGGCGCGAGGACGGCCACGTCCTCATGACGGGGCCCGTCGCCGTAAGTTTCACGGGGACCCTCGACCCCGCCCTCCTCGCCTGAGACCCTGATGCCCGGCCTCGACGTCATCACCCTCGGCTGCCGGCTCAACGCTTTCGAATCCGAGGTGATCCGCCGCGAAGCCGCCGCCGCCGGGCTCGAGGACGCCGTCATCGTCAACACCTGCGCCGTCACGGCCGAGGCCGAGCGCCAAGCGCGCCAGGCGATCCGCCGCGCCCGCCGCGAGCACCCGCACGCGCGCCTCATCGTCACAGGCTGCGCCGCGCAGATCGCACCCGAGCGCTATGCCGGCATGGCCGAGGTCGATCAGGTCCTCGGCAATCTCGCGAAGCTCAGGGCCGAGAGCTATCGCGCACCCGGCGCGCGCATCGCCGTCGACGACATCATGACCGTGCGCGAGACCGCGGCGCATCTCGTCGAGGGCTTCGAGGGCCGCGCGCGCGCCTTCGTCGAGGTGCAGCAGGGCTGCGACCACCGCTGCACCTTCTGCGTGATCCCTTTCGGGCGCGGCAACAACCGCTCGGTCCCCGCGGGCGAGGTCGTCGCGCAGACGCGCGCGCTCGTCGAGCGCGGCTATCGGGAGATCGTGCTCACGGGCGTCGACATCTCCGGCTACGGCGCCGATCTCCCGGGCAAGCCGAGCCTCGGCCAGCTCGCGCGGCGCCTTCTCAAGATGGTGCCGGAGCTGCCGCGGCTCCGGCTCTCCTCGCTCGATCCCGCGGAGGTGGACGATGACCTCTGGCGCCTCCTCGCGGAGGAGAAGCGGCTCATGCCGCATCTCCATCTCTCGATCCAGGCCGGCGACGATCTCGTGCTGAAGCGCATGAAGCGCCGGCACAGCCGGGCCGAGGCGCTGGAGGCAGCACGCCGGGCACGCGCGCTTCGGCCTGACATTGTCCTCGGCGCCGATCTCATCGCGGGCTTCCCGACCGAGGACGAGGAGATGTTCGAGCGAAGCCTCGGCTTCGTCGAGGAAGCGGGGCTCGACCTCCTGCACGTCTTTCCCTTCAGCCCCAGGGAGGGCACGCCGGCCGCGCGCATGCCGCAGGTGCCGAAGCCCCTCATCCGCGAGCGCGCGGCACGGCTTCGCGAGGCGGGGAAGGCGAGGCTCGCACGAGCGCTCGCTCGTTTCGTCAGCGGAACGGCCGCGGCTCTCGTGGAAAAGCCCGGGCTCGGCCGAAGCGAGCACTATCTCCCGGTGACGCTGCCTCCGGATGCTATGGACGGCGAAATCCGGACGGTGCGGATCGTCGCCGCAAGTGAGGCCGCCCTCATCGCCGAGGGCGCGCGATGAGCGAGGTGAAAGCGGGCGGCTGGTTTTCCCGGCTGAAGCAGGGACTCGCGCGCTCCTCGGCGCGGCTCAGTGAGGGCATATCCAGCATCTTCACCAAGAGGCGGCTCGACGACGCGACGCTCGCGGAGCTCGAGGAGCTGCTGATCGGCGCCGATCTCGGTGTGCAGCTCGCGGGCGAGGCGACGGAGACGCTCCGCAAGACCCGCTTCAATCAGGAGGTGACGCCGGAGGAGGTGCGGACCGCACTTGCGGAGGAGATCGCGCGGCGCCTCGCTCCGGCAACTAAGCCGCTCGCGATCAATGCGGCCTCGCTCCCCTTCGTCGTGCTCGTGGTCGGCGTCAACGGCAGCGGCAAGACCACGACCATCGGCAAGCTCGCGAGGCTCTTTCGCGGCGAGGGCCGCTCGGTACTGCTGGCGGCGGGCGACACCTTCCGCGCGGCGGCGGTCGAGCAGCTCAAGGTCTGGGGCGAGCGGACGGGCGTTCCCGTCCTGGCCAAGGAGACCGGCGCCGACGCCGCGGGCCTCGCCTTCGAGGCCGTCGAGCGCGCGCGGCGCGAGGGGACGGAGGTGCTGCTCATCGACACCGCGGGCCGCCTCCACAACAAGGCCGATCTCATGGCGGAGCTGCAGAAGGTCGTGCGCGCGCTCAAGAAGGCGGCGCCCGGCGCGCCGCATGCGGTGCTGCTCGTGCTCGATGCGACCGTGGGCCAGAACGCGCATCAGCAGGTCGAGATCTTCCGCAGCATGGTCGGCGTCACCGGCATCGCCATGACCAAGCTCGACGGCACCGCCCGCGGCGGCGTGCTCGTGGCGATCGCCGAGAAATTCAGCCTGCCCATCCATTTCATCGGCGTCGGCGAATCCGCCGACGATCTCCGCCCCTTCGACGCCCAAGCCTTCGCGCGCGGCCTCGTGGGGCTCGACGCCTGAACCATCAGAACGAGGAGCGCCCAGCATGACCGAGCCCCGTTTCCCCGGCATCCCCCTGGAGAAGATGACGCCCGCGCAGCGCAAGGCCGCGGACGGCATCGCCAGCGGCCCCCGCGGCTCGCTGCGCGGCCCCTTCAACACGATGCTCCGGAGCCCCGAGCTCGCGGACCGCGCGCAGCGCGTGGGCGAATATCTGCGCTTCCACACGAAGCTCCCGCCCCAGCTCAAGGAGCTCGCGATCCTTGTCTGCGGGCGCCACTGGACCGCGCAATACGAGTGGTACGCGCACGCGAAGCTCGCCCGCGAGGCGGGCCTCGACCCCGCGATCATCAGCGCGATCTCCGAGGCGAAGCGCCCCGCCGCCATGTCCGCCGCCGAGACCGCCGTCTACGATTTCTGCTCGGATCTGCTCTATACGAAGCAGGTGAGCGACCAGACCTTCGCGCGGCTCAAAGAGCACGTGGGCGAGTCCGGCGTGGTCGATATCATCGGCCTCCTCGGCTACTACTCGCTCGTCTCCATGTGCCTCAACGTCGACCGCTACCCGATCCCCGCCGACGCAACGCCGCTGAAGTCGATGAAGTAGACCCCCTCTCCCGCGCTGCGCGCGGGAGAGGGTGGGGCCCGCCGCGGAGCGGCGGGAGGGTGAGGGTGGTGCCGACTGAAGCACCCTCACCCTCCCATCGCTACGCGATGGGCCCCAACCCTCTCCCACCTTCGGTGGGAGAGGGATTCTTATTCCGACGCCTCGTCTAGGATCCGCGCGACGTGCAGCGCCTCGCGGCTCGCGCCGTCCCTGATCTGGTGACGGCAGCTCGTGCCGCTTGCGGCGAGGACCGTGCCTGCGTCGGCGGCGCGCATCCTCGGGAGGACGCCAAGCTCGCCGATCCGGAGCGAGACGTCGTAATGCTCGGCCTCGTAGCCGAAGGCGCCGGCCATGCCGCAACAGGTGCTGTCGAAGGTCTCGACGGCGAGGCCGGGGAGCGTCTTCAGGGCCGCCACGGCGGCGGGGATCGTGTTGAAGGCCTTCTGGTGGCAATGCGTGTGCAGCAGCACCTTGGTCGGGACCTTGCGTCCGGGGGCGAGCTTGAAGCGGCCGGCCGCCGATTCCTCCGCGACGAATTCCTCGAAGAGCCTCGCGCGCGAGGCAAGCGCCTTCGCGTCCTCCGCGGGGAGCAGCGCCAGGAATTCGTCGCGCAGCGTGAAGAGACAGGAGGGCTCGAGACCCACGATCGCGGCGCCGCGGTCGAGATGGGGCTTCACCGCCGCGAGGAGACGCTGCGCCTCCGCCTTTGCCTCCGCGACGAGACCCGTGGAGAGGAAAGTGCGGCCGCAGCAAAGCGGGCGCTCGCCCTTGGGCGTGGCCTCGATCACGCGATAGCCCGCGCGCGCGAGAACCCGGGCGGCGGCGCGAGCGTTCTCGGGCTCGAACCAGCGATTGAAGGTATCGACGAAGAGCACGACCTCCGGCCCCTCGCCCGCCGCGGGCTCCGCGCGATAGGGCCGCGAGGCCCAGCGCGGCAGTGCCCGCTTCGCGCTCATCCCCATGAGCCGCTCGCCCATACGCGCCAACAGCGGAACGCGGTTGCGCAAGTTCAGGAGCGGCGATGCCCAGGAGACGAAGCGAGCATATTGCGGGAGATAGGCGACGAGGCGCTCGCGGAGCGAGAGGCTGTGCGTCTTCCGGAATTGCGCCTGGAACTCGATCTTCATGCGCGCCATGTCGACGCCCGTGGGGCACTCGCGCTTGCAGCCCTTGCAGGAGACGCAGAGTGACATCGTCTCCTTCATCGCCTCGGAGACGAGCGCGTCGGGACCGAGCTGGCCGGAGATCGCGAGGCGGAGCGTGTTCGCGCGCCCACGCGTCAGGTGCTGCTCCTCCATCGTCGCGCGATAGGAGGGGCACATGACGCCGGCATCGGCCTTGCGGCATTCCCCGTTGTTGTTGCACATCTCGACCGCGCCCGCGAAGCCGCCCCACTCCGACCAGTCGAGCGCGGTCTCGAAGGGGAGGACGCGGTAATCCGGCTTGAAGCGGAAGAGCGTGCGGTCGTCCATCCTGGGCGGACGCACGATCTTGCCGGGATTGAAGAGGTTCTGCGGATCGAAGCAGTCCTTCACCTCCTCGAAAGCGCGGGTGAGACGGCTCCCGAACATGGGCTCGTGGAATTCCGAGCGCACGAGACCGTCGCCGTGCTCGCCGGAATGCGAGCCCTTGTACTCCCGCACCATCGCGAAGGCCTCCTCGGCGATGGCGCGGAGCTTCCGTACCTCGAGCTCCTGCTTGAGGTTGAGGACGGGTCGCACGTGGAGGCAGCCCACCGAGGCGTGCGCGTAAAAAGTCCCGTAGGTGCCGTGCTTCTTGAAGATGCTGTTGAGACGATCCGTGTAGTCCGCGAGGTCGTCGAGCGAGACCGCGCAATCCTCGATGAAGGAGATCGGCTTCCCCTCGCCTTTCATGGACATCATGATGTTGAGGCCCTGCTTGCGCACGTCCCAGACCGCGGCCTGGAACGCCGGCTCCGTCGCCACGACGACGCCGTCGGGAAATCCCAGATCGCCCATGAGCGCGACGAGCCGTTTCAGGCGGCGGAGATTCTCCTGGGCGTCCTCGCCCGCGAACTCCACCAGCAGCAGCGCATCGGGCTCGCCCTTGACGAAGCGCTCGACCACCGGACGGAAGAGCGGGATCTCGCGCGCGAGCTCGATCATCGTGCGATCGACGAGCTCGACCGCGGTCGGATCGAGCGCGACGATTGCTTTCGTCGAGGCCATCGCCCTGTAGAAGCTCGGGAAGTGACAGACGCCGAGGACCCGATGCGGCGGAACGGGCTGGAGCTCGAGCTCGATCTCGCTGAAGAAGGCGAGCGTCCCCTCGGAGCCCACGAGGAGCTGGGCCATGTTGTGGCCGACGTCGTCGATCATGTCGATGTTGTAGCCGCCGACGCGCCGCAGGAGCTTCGGAAAGCGGCGCTCGATCTCGTCCGCCTCGCGGTTGTGGAGCGCGCGCATGTCGCGCACGAGATCGCGGTAGCGCTCGGGAAGCGCGCTCTCGTCGAAATTGCCGGGCACCTCGCCCATGCGCACCTCGGTGCCGTCCGCGAGGATCGCCTCGATCGCGCGCACGTTGTGCACCATGTTGCCGTAGCGCAGCGAGCGCGAGCCGCAGCTGTTGTTGGCGGTCATGCCGCCGAGCGTCGCGCGATTGCTGGTGGAGACGTCGACGGGAAAGAAGAGCCCGTCCCGCCGCAGGCGCTTGTTGAGCGCGTCGAGGACGAGGCCCGGCTGCACCACCGCGCGGCGCGCGGCCTTGTCGACTGAGACGATGCCGCTCATGTAGCGCGAGCAGTCCAGCACCAGCGCGCGGCCCACGGTCTGTCCGCACTGCGAGGTGCCGCCGCCCCTGGGCAGCACCGGCACGCCGGCCTCGCGCGCGATCGCGATCGCCGCTGCCACGTCGCTCTTGTGCCTGGGGACGGCGACGCCCACGGGCTCGACCTGGTAGATGGAGGCGTCCGTGCTATAGCGGCCGCGGCTTCCTGCGTCGAACAGCACTTCGCCCTCGAGCGCGCGCTTCAGCCGCGCCTCGAGCCCCGGATCTCCCGGCGTCCCCCGCCCGACGCTGCTGGTGCCGTCTGCCATGGCGTCTCGATCCTTCGACTGATTGGCGGATTCACCACGGAGGACACGGAGTTATTTTTCGCGGCGAAGCCGCAATAATTTCACCACAGAGGCAGTGAGACAGTGAGAGTGCTATTTGCGGCTGCGCCGCGAGGTACGAACCTTACTGCCTCACTGCCTCTGTGGTGAAAATTCGTAGTCTCCTCTCCGTGTCCTCCGTGCCTCCGTGGTGAAATCCGTTGTGCCCGCAATCTGCGCCGAGCGGCCGGCAATTTGCAAGCCGCGCCGGCTCTTGCGGCACGTCGGGTTTGGCGGCAAGGTGGCGCATCCGAACAAGGAGCACTTCATGAGCCCGCGCAGCGGCCGCCATTTCCTGCAAATACCCGGCCCCACCAACGTGCCGGATCGCGTCCTGCGCGCGATCGACAACGCGACCATCGATCACCGCAGCCAGGAATTCGCGGGGATGGCGCGCGCGGTAGTGCAGGGCATGAAGCGGATCTTCCGCACGCTCGGGCCCGTCGCGATCTATCCCGCCTCCGGCACCGGCGCCTGGGAGGCGGCCCTCGTCAACACGCTCTCGCCGGGCGACCGCGTCCTTGCCTTCGAGACCGGGCATTTCGCGACGCTCTGGCGCGCGCTCGCGGAGCGCCTCTCGATCGTCGTGGAGTTCGTTCCCGGCGACTGGCGGCACGGCGTCGATCCCGCGGCGGTGAAGCAGCGCCTCGCCGCCGACAAGGCGCAGGCGATCAAGGCCGTGATGGTCGTGCACAACGAGACCTCGACCGGCGTCGCGAGCCGCGTCGCGGAAGTGCGCGAGGCGATGGACGAAGTGGGCCACTCCGCGCTGCTCCTCGTCGACACCATCTCCTCCCTCGCCTCGATCGACTACCGCCACGACGAGTGGGGCGTCGACGTGACGGTCGCGGGCTCGCAGAAGGGCCTGATGCTGCCCCCGGGCCTGAGCTTCAACGCGATCTCCGCAACGGCGCTCGCCGCGCACAAGGTCGCGCGCCTGCCGCGCTCCTATTGGGATTGGGATCCCTTCATCGAGGCGAACGACACCGGTTTCTTCCCCTATACGCCCGCGACCAATCTGCTCTACGGGCTCAGGGAGGCGCTGGCGATGCTGGAGGAGCAGGGCCTCGCCAACGTCTTCGCGCGGCACGACCGCCACGCCGAGGCGACGCGGCGCGCGGTCAAGGCCTGGGGCCTCGAGGTGCTGGCGCTCGACCCGCGGGAGTATTCGAGCTCGCTCACGACGGTGCTGATGCCGCAGGGGCAGGACGCCGACGAGCTCCGCCGCGTCATCCTCGAGCGCTTCGACATGTCCTTGGGCGCGGGGCTCAGCAAGCTCAAGGGCAAGGTCTTCCGCATCGGCCATCTCGGCGACTTCAACGACCTCATGCTGATGGGAACGCTCGCGGGCGTGGAGATGGGCCTCGGCATCGCCGGCGTCCCGCACAGGCGCGGCGGCGCCCAAGCGGCGCTCGATTATCTCGGAGGGAATGCAAAAGCAGGCAGCTAGCGCCTCATCGCAATCTCCTCCGAGCGGGTCGGCGGGATCGCTCGCCGGCGCGGCAACGGCTTGACAGGGAGAAAAAATATGCGCGTCACACGCCTGTTTGCGATCCTTTTCTGCCTGGTTGCGACGCCCGCATGGAGCCACCAGGCTCAGCTCGCCTTCGACGTCGCGGCGGATTTCTCGCCGGCCTTTCCGACCAATCTGATCCCGGCCAACGCTCACCATTTCGCCATCGTCTACAAATTCGAGGGTCAGCCGCCGAAGCACCTCCATACTCGCTTCGTGGCCGTCGAGGTGCCCGGGGTGGACGCGGGCAAGGTGGCGATGGAAGCCGACGCCTCGATCGGCAAGGGCTGGCTTCGCGCAGTGACCCGCTACACCGTGGGACGCCACTTCCCGGAAGGGCGGTACCGCGTGGAGATCACCGGCGACGGAGAGGCCTGGCCGAGCTTCGAATTCGCGGCGACCCGCCCGATCGACATGCCCGCCATAAAGAAGGCCGAGGAGGTGATGCCCCTTCGCCCGGGCGCGGTATGGGAATATCAGTTCGTGTCGGTCGAGCAGCCGAGCCCCGGCATCCGCGTGCGCGTCCCGGAGATCCCCGCCGCCGACGCCGACGGCATGCTGCGAGCGACGATGACGCGAACCCTGGTGGAGTCCGACGGCAAGACGCTCCATTTCGCCCTCGCGCGCAATCAGCAGCAGATGCTGGAGGAATGGCAGCAAGTCACGAATCGCGGCATCGCGGTGGTGAAGCGCGCCTCTTATGGCGAGACGGCCGCCTTCGATCCGCCGGCGGTCAGCATTCCCTTGCCTCTGTCGGGTCCCTACCAGTCGTGGTCGTGGTATCCCAAGGGCCACGAATTTACTCAGAGCTACGAGATGTGGGGCCCGGTTCCGATCAAGGTCGGGAATTCGCAGCGGAACGGCTTCGTCATCCTGCAGACGCAGAAGATCAAGGGCGAGACGATGCCCACGAGCAGCGCCGAATACCATGTCGTCCCGGGTATCGGCGTCGTGCATTCGATCGAGATCGAGGCCACCGGGAACGGGGTTCTGCGCATGCGGAACGAGATGACTCTGGTGAAGGGACCGGACGGCGCGCTCTGAGCGCCGAGGCGGCTCAGCTCGCGACCCCCAGCGCCTTCGCGCGGGCGAGGAGGCGCTGGGCGCTCAGGTAGAACGGCACCTCCACCATGAGCCCCTCGACCTCGACGCGGTCCTCGCCGCGGGCGCGGGCGGCCTCGAAGGCCCGGATGACGGCCTTTGCCTGACGCACCTCCTCGGCCGCGGGCGTCATCACCGCGTTGATGGCGGCGATGTGGGCGGGATTGACGGCGCTCTTCGCGACATAGCCCATGCGCCGCGCCGCGCGCGCGTCGGCCTCGCAGCCCGCGAGATCGGCGAAAGTGTAGGGGCAATCGATCGAGAGCACTTTGGCCGCCGTGCATTCGACGTGGAGGCGCTGGCGCGCGTAGCGCAGCTCCTCGGCCTCGCGCGTGCGGGGAGCGCCGAGATCGGCCGCCATGTCCTCGGTCGAGCCCAGCACCGCCGTGACGCGGGGACTTGCAGTCGCGATCGCGAAGGTCTCGATGAGGCCGCGGGCGGTCTCGATGTTGGGCGCGAGCTCGGTCGAGCCGGAGGGAATGCCATGGGCGTATTCGAGGCGGAGCACCTCCTCCGCGAGCGCCACCACCTGCCGCCGCTCCGTCACCTTGGACATGAGCACGATGTCCGGCTTTCCCGCCATGACCGCAGCGAGATCGGCGCGGCCCTCGGTCTCCAGCGGATTGATCCGCACGCCCGCAAGCGCCCCGGCCGCACGCCAGGCGTGGTAAATCTCCGGTGCCAGCGCCCTCGCCTCGGGTCGGCGCGCGGGCGGGGTGAAATCCTCGAGCTCCTGGATCAGCACGTCGGCGCCGGTCGCGGCGGCGGCGAGCAGGCCCTCGCGGTCGGCGCCCGGGAGGAAGAGCCAGGAGCGGCGTAGCGCCGGCGGACGGCGGCGGGAAGCGGCGAGGGTCGGCATCGCCGCCATGGTGACGCCTGCGGCGCGCGCGGGCAATGGCGCGGATGAGCTAAGATGCCGGCGGCATATATTTCGAGGGGGAGCCGCCGCATGACCCAATCGCCGACGATCGAGCTCGCGGAGCGCCTGGCCGAAGCTTGGCGCACGGGCACGCTCGTGGATTTGCCGCCGGAGCTCGTGCCGGGAGATGCCGCCGCGGCCTATCGCGCGCAGAGCGCGCTCATCGAGCGGCTCATCCCGCGGCTCGGACCCATCGTCGGCTGGAAGGTGGGCGCCCCGTCGCCGAGCGCCGAGCCCAATGCGGCGCCGCTGCTCGCCGATCTGGTACAGCCCTCGCCCGCGCGTTTCGGCGCGGCGCGGCTGCGCGTGCGGGGGCTCGAGGCCGAGCTCGCCTTCCGCTTCGGGCGCGATCTGCCGCCGCGGTCCTCGGCCTATGGCGAGACCGAGGTCGCTGCCGCGATCCAGTCGCTCCACCCGGCGATCGAGCTCGTGGACTCGCGGCTCAGGGATTGGCAGGCGGCACCGCCCCTTGCGCGCCTCGCGGATACCCAGAGCAACGGCGGGTTCTGCTTCGGGCCGGCGGTCTCGAGATGGCGCGGGGTCGATTTCCTGGCGCAGAAGGTCGTCCTGATCCTGGACGGGCGGGCAGCCGCCGAGGCTCAGGGCGGGAACGCCGCGGGGCATCCGCTGCGCCTTCTGGTTTGGCTCGCCAATCACGCCGCAAGGCTCGGCCGGGGGCTCAGGGCCGGCGATATTGTCACGACGGGTAGCCACACCCCCTTAATATTTGCGCATTCAAATAGCACCTCCGTCGCGGATTTCCCGGGGGTGGGCCGGTCGAGTCTCGATATTTCCGATACTTAGGCGGAGTCGGCCGCAGCCGGAATTCCCGAGTCGGATCAGGGGGCTGGCGAATGTCCTGGTTTGATAACGAATTCTTAAGTATACGCTATTATTCAGAGAATGCCGGACTTTACCGTGAAACCGGCGAGTGGGGCGGTGCTTCGGGGAATGGGATCGGCCGTTGAGGCGAGTTCCAGTCCCGGCGGCACCCCAAAAGGGCGCGGTTGAGGTGGTGGCGGCACGGTGTCGCGGGACGAGCGTCCCGCGACCGAATCGGGCCGCCGACAGCTGCGAGGGCGGCTCGCTCGCATCTCGCGGCGGGCCATGGGGAGCGGGTTGACGCGCGTGAGACGGCAGATCGTAGCGATCGTCGACGATCGCATCACGAACCTGAAGATTCTCGAGCGACTCGCGACGTCGCTGAGCGACCGCGTCAGCGTCAAGACCTTCGACAATCCTTTGGCGGCTCTCGCCTTCGCCTCGACGCAAGAGCCGGACATCGTCATCACGGACTTCAAGATGCCCGAGCTCGACGGCGCCGAGTTCATCCGCCGCTTCCGCGCGCTCGAGAATTGCGTTGACGTGCCCGTGATGGTTATCACGGCCTACGAGGACAAGGACCTCCGCTATCGCGCGCTCGAGGCGGGCGCCACCGACTATCTCCTGAGCCCGGTCGATCATCACGAGTTCCGCGTGCGCTCGCGCAACCTGTTGACGCTCCGGCACCAGCAGCTCCTGCTCAAGGAGCGCGCGATCTCGCTCGAGGAGCGCATGATCGAGGAGGAGCGCCGGCACCAGGATGCGCTCCGCCACAGCCACGAGCTGCTGCTGCGCGTGATCGACGCCGTTCCCGTGCGCGTCAGCGCCACCGACAAGGACGGCCGCTTCGTCTTCGCCAACGAGGCCTTCGCCCGCGCGATCGGGCGCCCCGTGCAGGCGATGATCGGGCGGACGCCGGAGGAGCTCCGGCCCGGCGCCGAGGCCGGGGCCGCGATGGAGATGGACCGCAAGCTCATCGCGCGCGAGGCGAAGCCCGCGCCCTTCGAGGCGACGGTGCGCGACCTCGGGGGCGAGGAGCGGGTGCTCCTCGTCAATAAGGCCGTCCTCGACGACGACGTGGGCCGGCCGATGCTGGTGGTGACCGTCTCGCTCGACATCACCGACCGCAAGAAGGCGGAGCTCGCCGTGCTCGCGGCCAAGGAGGACGCGGAGCTCGCCAATCACAGCAAGACCGAGTTCCTCGCGAACATGAGCCACGAGCTCAGAACTCCCCTCAACGCGATCATCGGCTTCTCCCAGCTCATGGCGGACGAGGTGCTGGGGCCGCTCGGCAACTCCAAATATTCCGGCTACGCGCGCGACATCTGCAACAGCGCCGAGCATCTCCTCGGCATCATCAACGACATCCTCGACGTCTCGAAGCTCGAGGCCGGCAAGCTCGAGATCGAGGAAGAGGTGCTGGACGTCGCGCAGATCGTGCGCAATCTCCTGCACTTCGTCTCGGACCGCGCGGGCGCGCTCGAGGTCGCGATCGACACCGAGATCGACCGCGAGCTGCCGCGGCTGCGCGCGGATTCGCGCAAGCTCAAGCAGGTGCTGCTCAACCTCGTCACCAACGCGCTCAAATTCAGCCACCCCGGCGGCCGCGTGCTGCTGCAGGCGCGGAGCCAAGGGGGCGCCGTAGCGATCGACGTGATCGACCGCGGCATCGGCATGGACGAGGCGGAGATCGCGACCGCGATCACGCGCTTCGGGCAGGTCGCGAGCACCTGGAACCGCAAGCACGCCGGGACGGGCCTCGGATTGCCGCTGGCGATCGGCCTCGTCGAGCTGCACGGCGGCGCGCTCGAGATCAAGAGCCGCAAGGGCGAGGGCACGACCGTGACCGTCGTCTTCCCCGCCGAGCGCTCGGTCCCGCTCGAGACGGTGGGCGTGGCGGAGCATCGCGCTTCCGACCCCGCCACCGCGCCGTGAGCGGATTCGGCTGACCGGCGGGAGGGACAGCGGTGCCGTGATCGAGCAGCGGACTTCGCCCTCTCCCGAGCCCCTCGACCCCGTAATTCGCCGGCGCGCCAGCACCATCGTGCTGGCCCTTGCCGTCGCCGCCTTCCTCTCGCCGGCTCTCCTCGCCTACGTGCTCTGGGGCCTGAAGCAGGCCTCCTACTTCCCGCTGAACGGATTGCCGCTGCTGGCGGGCCTGTTCGCGGGCGCGACCGCCTGCGGCGTCACCGCGCTCTGGCGCTCGCTCGAGAGGATCGTGCGCGAGTTCTCGTACCGCCCGGACAGCGAGCACGAGCAGATCCTGATCCGCGTCATCTTCGTCAGCATCGTCTTCGACTACAGCCTCGCGGCCTTGAGCCTAGAGCCCGGGGATCCCTGGCTCGTGAGCTCGGTCCTTCTCCTCGGCATCGGTCTCGTGGTCGTGAGCTGGGGCTTCCTGCTGCACCTCATGCTGCGGCCGGGACAGTCGCTCTGGCGCCGGCGCCTCGCGATGCTCGCGGACCTGGGGTTCCTCTCGATCTACCTGCATTTCGGCGGCGAATCCGCGGCCGCCTGGTACGGCATCTATCTCTGGGTCGGCATCGGCAACGGCCTGCGCTATGGCCTGAAGCCGCTCTTCCAATCGACCGTGGTGAGCGTCCTCGGCTTCGCCGCGGTGATCGCGACGACACCCTTCTGGCAGATGCATCTCCCGCTCGCCGTGGGGCTCGTGCTCTCGCTGATGGTGCTCCCGGCCTATCTGACCGCGCTCATCCGCAACCTCACTGAGGCAAAGGCCCAGGCCGAGGAGGCGAACGCCGCCAAGAGCCGCTTCCTGGCGATCATGAGCCACGAGCTCCGCACGCCGCTCAACGCCATGATCGGGATGGATGCGATCCTCCGCCGCACCCGGCTCGACGCGCGTCAGCGCGACATGCTCGCGACCATGAACTCCTCGGCGCGGGCGCTCCTCGCGCTCATCAACGACATCCTCGACATCTCCAAGATCGAGGCCGGCAAGTTCGCGCCCACGGTCGAGCCCTTCGACCTGCACGCGGTCCTGAACGGCACGCTCGCGATGCTGCGCCCGCAGGCGCTCGCCAAGGACCTGAAGCTCGATTGCCGCATCGATCCCGAGCTCCCCTACGCGCTCCGGGGCTGGCCGCATCAGCTCCGCCAGATCGTGACCAACCTCGTCGCAAACGCCATCAAGTTCACGGAGAAGGGCCGCATCTCCGTCATCGCGGACGCGGTCTCCGTCGACGCCGCGAGCGCGAGCCTGCGGCTTGCGGTCCGAGACGAGGGGATCGGCGTCCCGCAGGAGGCGCAGGAGAAGATCTTCGACCTCTTCACCCAGGCCGACGGCGCGGTGACGCGGCGCTACGGCGGCACCGGCCTCGGCCTCGCGATCGTGAAGCAGCTCGTTGAGCTCATGGGCGGCACGGTGTCGGTCGCGAGCATTCCCGGCAAGGGCAGCACCTTCACGGTCGAGCTCGCCTTCGCGCGCGAGCCCGAGGAGGCCGGCGAGACCTTCGATCTTCGCAAGCGCGTCATCCTCGCGGTCACCGACGACAGCACGCTCGTGACCTGGCTCCACCAGCGCATCGAGACCTGGCACGGTACGCTCCGGAGCTTCCGCGACGTGGCGGCGGCGGCGCAGTTCATCGCGGCGCGGCCCCCCGACGATGCGCGCCCCATCCTCTTCGTCGACGGCCGCCGCGATCCCGTCGATGCCTTGAGCGTCGCCGGGCGCGCGGGGACGGCCACGCTCGAGCCGCTGACGCTCCTGCTCTCGGACGCGGGCCATGCGGCCTCGCTCTCGAGCCTCGCGGGCGCCCGCGTCGCCTCCCTCCTCGTCGACCCCATCGACGAGGAGCGGCTCCGCCGCGCGCTTCGCGCGCTGCCCGCGCCGGAGACGGCGCACGCGCCCGCAATCGAGGGCGAGGAGTCCGGGAAATCCGGCGAGATCACCACGACGCGCCGGCCGCTCAAGATCCTGCTCGCCGAGGACAACGCGCCCAATCGCATGATCATCCAGCGCATCCTCGAGCTCGCGGGCCACGCCTGCGTCACCGCCGGCGACGGCGAGGAGGCGCTGCAGATCCTCGATCAGCCCGGCATCGACCTCGTCCTCATGGACATCAACATGCCCGAGCTCAGCGGCTACGAGGCGGCGAAGCTCTATCGCATGGCGCACATGGACGAGCCGAGGCTCCCGATCCTGGCGCTCACCGCCGACGCCACGAGCCAGACCGAGCGGCTCTGCCGCGAGGCCGGGATGGACGGGGTGCTGACGAAGCCGATCGAGGCGACGCATCTGCTCGCGACGATCGAGAGCATCTCGGAGCGCGCCTCGGCGGGGGCGCTCCCCGAGACGTCCGCCGCTCCGAGCGTCGTCACGCCCATCGCCCAGCATCCCCGCTACGGCGTCGATGGCGGCGCCGTCCTCGATGAGGCTGCGGTCGAGGCGCTCAAGGCGCTCGGCGCCGGCAGCGACTTCTTCAACGACGTGATCGAGAATTTCCGCTCGGACGTGCGCGAGATCCTCGACAACATGGCGCGCGCGATGGCGAAGCGCGACATCCGCGCCTTCCGCGACCACGCGCATTCGCTCCGCAGCAGCGCCGCCCACATCGGCGCCGTCCGCTTCTACCGCACGCTCTTCTCGCTCCGCGACCTCACGGCGCAGCAGCTCGAGAAGGAAGGAGCCTCCCTCCTCGACAAGCTCCGCGGCGAATACACGAAACTCGACGCCGCCCTACGGCAGAAGGTCCAGGAAGCGCGCCGCGGTTAATCCCCCTCTCCCGGGGAACGCGGAGGAGGGTTGGGGCCCAGCTCCGAGTATTGGGAGGGAGAGGATGGCGCCGACGGAGTCTCCTCGGCCGGCACCCTCACCTTCCCGGCGCTACGCGCCAGGCCCCTTCCTCTCCCGCCTGCGGCGGGAGAGGGGATATTGCCTCTTTGGCTAGATGATCGATTACTCCGCCGCGGGGCGCTCGCGGCGGCGGTCTTGGGCGGCGACGAGGCGGGCCATCTTGCGGAGGTCCGGCTCGGTCAATCCCAGCGCCGTGTCGACCCAGGTGACCGCGATGTCCATGAGCTCGTCGATCTTGAGCGGATTGACGCGGTCGCGGGCGCGGAAGATGGCGCGGTGCGCGGGATGGCGGCGGCCGCTGCGTCCGATGAACTCGTAGAGCGCCTCGGTGCCGTGGCCGTCGTCGGCGAGCACGTCGACGACGCCCATCTCGTAGAGCTCCTCGGCCGTGTAGAGCCGGCCGCTCGTGATCATGCGCTCGGCCTGGGCGGGCGCGATCCGGCGCACGAGGTAGCTGTAGGCGCCCATGCCCGGGAAGAGGTTGAAGAGGATCTCCGGGAGCCCGAACTTGGCGCTCCGCTCGGCCACGATCAGGTTCGAGGAGAGCGCCGCCTCGAAGCCGCCGCCGAGCGCATCGCCGCGCACCAGCGAGACCGTGATGATCGGGAGATTGAGGTTGGTCGCGTTGGAGTAGCCCTCCTCCACGACCGCGCGGGCGTAGCGCATGAGGCTGTCGCGGTCCTGCCGGCGGATCAGCGTCGCGAAGAGGTCGAGATCGCCGCCGAGGTTCCAGACCCCGGCCATGCGCGAGTCCCAAGCGATGTATTTGATGGGCGCGGTCCCGGCGCCCGCCGCGAAGAGGGTGCGGACCATGTCCTGCACCCGCCCGATGTCCCTGAGGATCGCCGGCGTGAAGCTAGGCCGGCCCAGGAAATGGAAGTAGGCGAAGAGCACGCCTTCGCTCCCATCGAAGACGACATCCATTTCCTCGAAGGGAATGGCGGAGATGCGCGCCTCTACGGTTGAGGCGGAGATCTCGGAGCGAGACTGCGGCGCGGTCTCGAGCCTGTTGGCATTTTGGCCCGGCAGCGGGATGCTGGTTCTGCCGAGCTCGACGAGTTGGATCTGAGCGGTCATGTGAGGTTCCCCAACGATTCCGGTACCATCCGCCGTCCGGGTTCTGCCCAGAAACCCGTTTTCGAGTGCCGCCTGCTCCCCTAGCCCCAAGTCTGGTTAAAATTCTATGGCATTTGAGCGGTTTTGTTCCAGCAATATTTTATTAACTACCTTTGAAAGTTCAGAAATCATTAATGAATCTTAACTTCACCTCTAATTGTCTTTGAAACTTCCACCCATACCATTTGCAGTAGCCAAATGGTTGAAACCCCCTTCGTGCCCGGTGCACAATCCGAGAGTATTGTAAGGAGATGATCCTAAAGGGGGATATTATGGCGGGCGACTCGGCGCCTGGCACCCGCTACATCTGCGCGGATCGGAGGCGAGGGGGACGCGCATGGGCGGCGGCATTGGCATCATCGGCTTGGGCGTGATGGGCGAGCGCATGCTCGGGAACATGACCGCGCATGGCGGCCATCGCGTGGTCTCGGTTTGGGACCCGTCGCCCGCGGCGCTCGCGCGTCTCGCGAAGGAGCACCCCGCGGTGCGGGCGGCGGAGAGCGCGGAGGCGCTGGTGGCCGATCCCGCGATCGTCTGCGTCTACATCGCGTCGCCGCCCGCGAGCCATCTGAGCCATGCAGCCCTGGCCTTTGCGCGCGGCAAGGCTGTTTTCTGCGAGAAGCCGCTCTCGGTCGACCTCGCGGAGGCCGGGGCGATGACGGAGCGCGTCGAGCGCGAGCGCCTTCCGGCCGCGATCAACTTTCCCTTCTCCTCGGCGCCCGCGGCGCGGCTCATCCTGGAGACGCTGCGGAGCGGCGAGCTTGGCCGCATCGAGCGCGTGGAGATCAAGACCGACTTCGCGCGCTGGCCGCGCGAGTGGCAGGCGGCGGCGAAGTCGTGGCTGGCGCTGCGGAGGGAAGGCGGCTTCGTGCGCGAGGTGGTCTCGCATTTCCTCTTCCTGACGCGCCGCGCCTTCGGACCGCTGCGCATCGAGCGCGCGCACACCGCCTATCCCGAGGACGGCAAGACCGCGGAGACCGCCGTCAGCGCGGAGCTCCGCGCGGGCGAGGTCCCCGTGCGCCTCACCGGCGGCGTCGGCACCACCTCGGCCATCGATGAGAACAGCTGGGTCGCCTACGGCGAGAAGGGCGCGCTTCGCCTGCACAACTGGTACAGCCTCGCCCGGCGGCGCAGCTCCGGCGCCTGGGAGGCCGTCGATTTCGGACCCGGCACCGACCGCCAGCGCTCCTACATGGCGCAGCTCGACAGCCTCGCCGCGATGCTCACGGGAAAGCCGCATCCGCTCGCGACCTTCCGCGAAGGGCTCGAGGTGCAGCAGACGGTCGAGACCCTGCTCGAGGCGCCCTAGCCGCCAATGCCCTACGTCACGGGAACCGGCGACACGCGCTTCGGCCGGCTCGAGGGCGAGACGACGCTCACGCTCATGGCGGCTGCGGCCGCGGCGGCGCTCAATGACGCCGGACTCGAGCGGCGCGATGTCGACGGGATTCTCTGCGGCTACTCGACGGTCTTCCCGCATCTGATGCTGGCGACGGTCTTTGCGGAGCATTTCGGCCTCAGGCCCGCCTACGCGCACGCGATCCAGCTCGGCGGCGCCACCGGCTGCGCGATGGCGATGCTGGCGATGCGCCTCGTCCAAAGCGGCCAATGCCGCCACGTCCTCGTCGTCGCCGGCGAGAACCGCCTCACGGGACAGAGCCGGGACCGCACCGTCGAGAGCCTTGCGCAAGTGGGGCATCCCGACTACGAGCTCCCGTTCGGTCCCACGATCCCCGCCTATTACGCGCTCGTCGCCCGCCGCTACATGCACGAGCACGGCGTCAGCGAGGAGGATCTCGCGGGCTTCGCGGTGCTGATGCGGCGGAACGCCGGCCGGCATCCCGGCGCCCATCTGCGCGACCCCATTACCGCCGCGGACGTGCTTGCCTCGCGCACGATCGCAGCGCCCCTGAAGCTTTTGGACTGCTGCCCGATCTCCGATGGCGCCGCCGCTTTCGTGGTGAGCGCCGCGCCCACGAGCGCGCGGCGTGTGCGCCTCCGCGGCGCGGGCCAGGCGACGCGGCACCAGCACGTCTCGATTGCCGATGTCGGAGATTTGGGCGCGGGCCTAGCGGCCTCCCGCGCCTTTGCCGAGGCGGGCGTCGCGCGCGAGGAGGTGGACCTCCTCGCGATCTACGACTCCTTCACCATCACGGTGCTGGCGCAGCTCGAGGAGATCGGCTTCGCGCCGCGCGGCAAGGCTGCGGCGCTGCTCCGTGAGGGCGTCTTCGAGCGCGACGGGAGGCTTCCGCTCAACACGCATGGCGGCCTCCTCTCCTTCGGGCATTGCGGGGTCGCCGGAGGCATGGCGCATCTCCTGGAGGCGGAGCGGCAATTGAGCGGCCGCGCGGAGGCGCGTCAGGCGGGCGAGCGGCGGCTCGCCTTCGTACACGGCGACGGAGGCGTGCTCTCCGCCCATGTGAGTCTGGTGCTGGAGCGGGAATGAGCGACGCGGCCGCAACCTATTTCTGGGCCGGCTGCGCCGCGGGCGAGCTCCGCTTTCAGCGCTGCGCCGCCTGCGGCCGCGCGCAGTTCTATCCGCGCCCCTTCTGCGCGAGCTGCGGCGGGGAGCCTTGCTGGGAAGTCTCGGCGGGCCGTGGCACCGTCTATTCCGTCACCACGGTCGCGCGGGCGCCGACGCCGGAATTCGCGGCGCTGGCGCCCTACGCGATCGCCCTCGTCGATCTGGACGAAGGCTTCCGCATGATGACCCATGCCGCGCCCGGTCTCGCGATCGGAAGCCGCGTGCGCATCGGCTTCCATCGTCTCGGCGAGCGAATGCTGCCGCGCGCGGAGCGGGAGTGAGCGCGCCGCTCAGCGCGGTACGGGTGCCAATGACTGGACGAGAGAGGCTCTTCGGCGCATCGTGCGTGTCGCGCACACGACCGCACGCCCAGCAATTTCGACGATCCCCCTTCCCATGACCGCCAGCCTCGCAGCTTTCCTCGATCCGCGCTCGGTCGCGGTGATCGGCGCCTCCGAGAATCCGCACAAGATCGGCGGCCGGCCGATCCATTATCTCGGCCGCTTCGGCTATCGCGGACGGGTCTTTCCGATCAATCCGAACCGGCCGGAGATCCAGGGACACAAGGCCTTTCCCGATCTCGCGGCGCTGCCGGAAGTGCCGCAGCTCGCGATCGTCGCCGTCGCGGGCGATGCCGCGGTGCAGGCGGTCGACCGTTGCGCCGCCGCTGGTGTCGAGGCCGTGATCGTCATGGCCTCGGGCTTCGGCGAGACCGGCGAGGCCGGCCGCGCACAGGAGCGCGCGATGGTCGCGCGGGCGCACGAGGCGGGAATGCGCCTCGTCGGCCCCAATTCGCAAGGCCTCGCCAATTTCGGCACGGGCGCGGTGCTGAGCTTCTCCACCATGTTCCTGGAGGCGCCGCCCGAGGACGGGCCGGTCGCGGTCGTGAGCCAGAGCGGCGCCATGAGCGTCGTGCCCTATGGGCTCCTGCGCGCGCGCGGGATCGGCGTGCGGCACACCCATGCAACGGGGAACGACGCCGACGTCACGGTGGCGGAGCTCGCCCGCGCGGTCGTCGAGGATCCCGGCGTGAGGCTTCTGCTGCTCTATCTCGAATCGATCCCCGACGCGAGGGCGCTCGCCGCCGTAGCATCCGCGGCGCGGGCGCGGGAGGTGCCGGTGGTGGCGCTCAAGGCCGGGCGCACGGCGGCGGGACAGCAGGCAGCGCGCTCGCACACGGGAGCGCTCGCGAACGAGGACCGCACCGTCGATGCCTATTTCCGCCGCGAGGGCATCTGGCGCGCGCGCGACGTCGCCGACCTCGTCAATGCCGCCGAGCTCTATCTCAAGGGCTGGCGGCCGGAGGGGCGGCGCTTCGTCGCCATCAGCAATTCCGGCGCCTCCTGCGTGATGGCCGCCGATCGCGCCTCCGAGCGCGGCATGCCCATGGCGCCGCTCGCGGAGAGCACGCGCAAGCAGCTCGCGGCGGCGCTCCCGGGCTTCGCCACCGTGACGAACCCCATCGACATCACCGCGGCACTCCTCTCAAACAGCCGCCTCTTCAGCGCGATCCTGCCGATCCTCGCGGCGGATCCCGCGGTCGATCTCACGCTGATCTCGATTCCGGTGGCGGGCGTCGGCTACGACGTCGAGACCTTCGCGCGCGACACCGCCGACTTCGCGCGCGCGACGGGAAAGCCGGTGGCGGTCGCGATCCCGCAGGCGAGCGTCGCCGCCCCCTTTCGCGCTGCGGGCATTCCCGTCTTCTCCGCGGAGGTCCCCGCGATCGACGCGCTCGACCAGCTCGCCTCGCATTGGGCACTCCTCCGCCGCAAGGCCCCGCCGAAGCATGCAAGCCGCGAGGTGCGCCTACCCGCGGGCTCGGCGCGATTCCTGAACGAAGCCGAGAGCCTGGCCCTGCTCGGCGAGCACGGCATCCCCGTCGTGCCGCACCGGCTCTGCCGCAGCGAGGCCGAGGCGCGCGCGGCATTCCGCGCGCTCGGTCCTCGCGTCGCCGTCAAGGCCTGCTCCGCCGACGTGCCGCACAAGACCGAGCACGGCCTCGTGGCGCTCGGCATCGCCGAGGAGGAGGGAGCCGCGGCGGCGTTCCGGGAGCAGTGGGAGAAGCTCGGGGCGATGGGTGCGGCGCGCGACGGCGTCATCGTCGCGGCCATGGCCGCGGGCGCGCGCGAATGCGTGCTCGGCGCGCGGCTCGATCCCGTCTTCGGCCCGGTGGTGATGCTCGGCGACGGCGGCAAATACGTGGAGGCGATGCCGGACGTCGCGGTGCTGCTGCCGCCCTTCGGCGAGGCGGAGGTGCTGGAGGCGCTGAGGCGGCTCAGGATCGCGCCGCTCTTCGAGGGCGTGCGCGGCGAGCCGCCGCTCGATGGCCCGGCTTTGGCGCGAGCGGCGGTCAGCCTCGGCGAGATCATGCTCTCCGCCGGGAGCCGCATCGCCTCGGTCGATCTCAACCCCGTACTGGCGCGAGCGCGCGGCGAGGGGATCGTGGTCGTGGATGCGCTCATCGAGCGCTAGAGCCTGCGATCCCCTCACCCTCGCCCTCCCCCTCCCGTTGCGCAGCAACGGGAGGGGGAGGGTTTGGCGGGGTCCTAGACCGTCGCGATGGGCGTCGCCGGCGAGCCCACGGCGCCGGGAAGGCGCAGCGGCGGTGCCGTGAGAAGGAAGCGATTGCGCTTGTGCGCGCGGAGCCAGTCCGCGAGCTCCGAGAGATACCAGATCTCGCCGAGGTTCACGCCGAGCTTGAAAAGGCAGTGCTCGTGGAGCGGCAGGGAGGCGCAATGGTCGCCCTCGCAGGGACGCGAGGGGTAGGCCTCGACGGCGTAATTGTCGGCGATAAGGGAGACGAGGCCGCTCTTGGTGATCCAGTTGAGGAGGCGCTGGTCGCGCCCGTCGAGCGCGGCACAGGCGCCATGCAGCAATTTCTCGTCGGGGTCCTTCTTCATCTCCAGCAGGAGCTGGGCAAAGCCGGTGCGGATGCAGACCATGTCGCCTTCCTCGACGACGACCTTGTCCTTGGCGAGGACGTCCATCAGGTCCTCGAAGCCCACGACCTTGCGCTCGCGCCCGTAATGCGCCTCGAGGTCGATCATGACGGCGCGGCCCTGGATGCAGGCGGTCGCCATGTTCTCGACGCCGAGCGCGCGGGCGCCGGTCTCGCCCGAGGCCGGCGGCTGGCGGCCCTCGCTATAGTCGACGGGGCCTACCACGTGCTCGCCCGCGCGGTAGCCGTTGTAATAGACCATCTCCGGCTGTCCATCGCCGTCGACATCAAAGAGCTGGCCCACATGCGCGAGGCTGTCCCACTGCGTCGAGTACTGCAGATGCAGGAAAACCGCATCGTCGGAAATGATGTCGGTCCAGTGCGGGTCGAAAAGCCTCAGCGGAATGTTCATGTTGGGCTTGCCCTCGCGCAGCGTCGGCTGGAGCTTCGGCGGATGGCGGCGCGGGTTGAGCTTGTTGCCGCCGGGATAGTCGAGCGGCAGCGAGAGGCAGAAGGTCCGGCCCTCCTTCACCTCGGCGATTCCCTCGAGCACCTTCTTGGGCGTCAGCAGGTTGAGCCGCCCTCTCTGATCGTCGGGCCCGAAATCGCCCCAGGTCGAGCCCGCGGGCCGGCGTTTCCAGCGTGGATTGGCGGTCATGGGCGGCGTTCCTCCTCACGGTGGGGCGTTGGCGGCCGGAGTATAGCGGCACGAAAGGCCCCACCTTAAGGCATCGATCGCGGCACTTGCTCTCTGTTGCGAGACCGCGCCCGATCAACTATCTAGGACGCAAATGTCCCTTATTGGGGAGGTGCACGCTCCCTTGGTAGGGCTCGTCGGCGACCGCGCCATCCGGTCGCAAGGGAGTGAGCATGAAACGTTTTCACCGGCTTGCCGTGGCGCTCACGCTTTTCCTCGGCGTGGGCGTCGCTGGAGTGCTGCTGTCGCAGGACGGGCTCGGGCAGAACCAGCGCCGGACGCAGACGAAAGACGCTCCGAAGCCGAGCCCGCCCGCGGCCCCCGTGCAAGCTCAGCCGGAGGCGCAGCCGCAGCAGCCGCCCGGCGCGCCCAACCCGGCGGCACCCGAGACCCAGGCGACGCTCCCGGCGCAGAATGCGCAAAAGGCCGGCTTCACGACTTGTCTACCTACCCTCGATGCGGCCGCGCGCGACATGGTCCGCGATTCCCCTTATTCGGCTGCCACCACCTGGAACAACCAAGGCGCCGACGGCAGCAACTTCAACACCGTCCTCTCGATCGAGCGCCCGCCGAGCGCGGCGATCCTGACGGTGAGCCCGAGCAAATCCGGCGGCTGCGATACGGCCTCTGCGATGGTCGCCTATTTCGTCGACAGCTGCATCGCCGTCCGCGAGGCGCGGCTCCAGGGCTGGAAGCTCGTCTGGGAGACGAAGACGCTCCTGGGCTATCAGGCGCCGGACACCCACATCGCCTATCTCATGCCCAGCGGCAACGGCTGCACGGTGATCGAGACGCAAATCAAATACGGCACGCCCGTCCCCGACAAGAAATAGCCCTCACGCCGATGTGACGGTGGCGCACCACCGCCCACGGCTATATCTGCCCTCGGATCGTGCCAACAGGATCGGGGGGAATTCTATGGACGGCGGTCATCTCAAGAGCCTTCTGCCGAAGGCCAATTTCTCGCGCCGCGAGTTCGTCATCACCGGGGTCGCCACCGGCTTTGCGCTCGCGGCCCAGCCGGTGCAGGCGCAGAGCGTGATCACCACCGACACCAAGGGCCTCGAGGCCGGGCCGGTGGAGATTCCCGTCGCCGACGGCAAGATCCCCGGCTACCGCGCCATGCCCGCCAAAGGCAGCCATTTCGCGACGGTGCTCGTGATCCAGGAAGTCTTCGGCGTGCACGAGCACATCCAGGACCTCTGCCGCCGCCTCGCCAAGGCAGGATATTTCGCGGTGGCGCCGGCGCTCTATGCCCGCCAGGGCGATCCCGCGAAGGTCGCCGATCCTGCCGCGCTCATGAAGGACATCGTCGCGAAGGTGCCGGATGCGCAGGTGGCGTCGGACCTCGACGCGACCGCCGCCTGGGCGAAGTCGACCGGCAAGGCCAATACGGCGAAGCTCGGCGTGACGGGCTTCTGCTGGGGTGGCAGGCAGGTCTGGCTCTACGCCGCGCACAATTCGAAACTCAAGGCCGGTGCCGCCTGGTACGGGCCCCTTCGCCCCTTCTCCGACGTGGCGCCGCTCGACCCCCTGGAGATCGTGAAGGATCTGAAGGCGCCGGTGCTGGGCCTCTACGGCGGCGCCGACCCCGGCATTCCCGTGCCGAAGATCGAGGAGATGAAGGCGAAGCTCAAGGCCGCCAAGAAGCCCTCGGAGATCGTGATCTATCCGGACACGCCGCACGGCTTCAACGCGGACTACCGCTCGAGCTACCGCGAGAAGCAGGCGAAGGACGCCTGGAAGAAGATGCTCGCCTGGTTCAAGAAGCACGGCGTCGCGTAGGACGCGATCGCCCTCGTCGATCGGCTTCGCGGCTCGACCCCATCGCTGCGCGATGGGCCCCGTCCCTCTCCCGTGCTCGCGCGGGAGAGGGATTTTGCTTTATGATCCCTGAATTGCGGCATGGGGAGAAAGCCTTGTCGCTTGGCTGCCTGAGGAAGTTCCGCCTCGCCGCTCTCGCGGCGCTCTCGCTTGCGGCGGCGCAGCTTGCTCATGCCTCGGAGATCGCGGTCTCGACGCCCGGCAAGACCGTCGTGCGCGACGCGGCCGGCGACCTGCTGCTCCGCAACTGCGACCGTGCGCATGCGGAGAGCCCGTGCACGCTTCCGCCGGGGGCGCCGCGCACGGGGCCCGGTTGGATCGACATCGAGAGCGCGGAGATCGCGCAGCTCGACGCCAAGACGGTCGAGCTCTCGCTGACGGTGCGGGCGCCGATCCCCACGACCCCCGCGGTTCCGAGCCTGATCTACTACTGGCAGTTCCAGGACGGCTGCAACACCGCCTCGCCCACGGACAAGGACGGGCTCAACGTCTTCTGGAACGGCCGGCAATGGACCGCGCAATGGTTCGTGATCGAGAGCTGCTCGCCGCGGCGGATCGCGATCGGCCAGCCGGTGCCGTTCCGCTTCGAGGGGAATAGGGTCACCGTGCGCGCGGCGCTCGCCGATCTCATCACGCGCGGGGGAGCGGCGCTGCTGTGGTTCGCGGGGACGCGCCTCGTCCCCTTCAATCATCCGATCTTCAAGCGCTCGCTCCCGGTCGACGCGGCGCCCGACACAGTCGCGCTCGATCCCGCCAATCCCGAGACCCCGCTCCATCCAGAGGCGCCCGCGCCCTGGGTTCCGCGCTAGCTCGTCTCATCAGACCGCGATGATGCGCGTGAGCACCGGAAGGCCGCGGCCGCAGGGGCACGGGGGCCCGAGCTCCGCCGCGAGACCGAGCTCGTAGCGCAGGAGCGGCATCGCGAAATTGTGGAGGGTGGTTCCGACCAGCAGCCCCGTCTCGCCGGGGCCGCAGGCGCTGCC
>DATKNV010000038.1:0-31870 GCA_035541215.1 Allostellaceae bacterium
CCGGTTGTAATAAAACCGTAGCACTCGCCACGATTGTTCCCGCCTGGCGAGGTGGAGGCCGAGTAAAGATGAGCGATGCCGGCAATACCGAGGCCCGACTCGACCTCGAGCCCGAGCAACCCGTTGATCTCCCTCTCGTTGTGCGATGCCTTTAGTGGCGCCCTTCGCCGAGCCTTCGTCGGCCATGCCCCGGCTCACTATGAACGTCGCAGCGGGGAGCCCGCCGGGTGATTGATTGGGCGCGGCCAAGGGCTTGGTGGCGACAGTATCGATCTGATGCCCTGCCGCAGGGCGCGCCCCAAAGAAGCTCCAAGTGACGTACGTCCCACCCAACGCGATGCGTCTTGCAAATTCATCGAGTTCTGTCGATTAGACAAAATGGATCGGATAGAACCCAGTTCTGACGCCTTCGAGCCGCTCGACCTCAAAGCGATAGCCACGACGGCGGCAACGGGCGAGTAGGCCCGAATGCCCCTTGCCGCCTTGGCCGGTGAGAACGAGAGCAACATCGGTGCGCGCTACGAAACTCCTTGCGCCGAGCCGTCGATAAGTGGCCCGCACGCGCCGAAGCAAATTTGGAGCGTCATCGTTTCCCTGTTGTCGCGCTGATTCAGCCTCGACAAGCATCGCATGGGCTATCAGCAACCGGGGCGGTTCGGTAAAGGCGGTCTTGTTCGTCAGATGGACACGGAGCTCGGCAAGAACCCTACCAAGCCGTGGCCAATTAGCAGCGGCGCGTGCCAACTCCGCTTCCTCGAGATAGAGACGAGCTCGTACATGCGCCAATCGATACGCGTTGGGTCCCTTTCGAACGGCGGCGAGGGCTCTTGTGGCTCTTGACGGCGATGTCTCACGATAACAGTCCGATTTGAGCAGCAGACACCATAATGGCCCCTGAATGTTGCCGCTTGCCGTTAGCATTTTCGATGCCTTTGCGACCTCTTTCAACGCGTCATCACAGTGACCGGAAAGCGCGAGTGCTTCCGCCCGCACGTAGCATGACCATCCCTTGACCAAGTCTTTTGCATAAGCCGCGGCGTCGTCGATCGCTTGATCTGCAGTGGCGAGGGCGCGGGAGAAGTCACCAACGATCAAGAGCGACTCCGCCAACCACGTTAGCATCTCAATACGCCCGTCAATATCTCGCGCCCGAGAATATGCCTTACTGGCCCGGGCGTATAGCCGGGCAGCGACTTCAGCGCGGCCCTCGATGCGGCGAATTCCGGCCGTAGCGCTCAGCGACCAGCCCATGAAATGCCAGTAGCGTTTACCCCGATCCAGCGCTTTAAGCGCCTTCCTTCGCGTCCTCAACAAGCGATCAAGCTGGTTTAGATCGCGCAGCGCCTCAGCCGGCCGTGAGGAGTTGCGCAGGGTATCAAGGCGACCGAGAAGCGCCGAGGCACGTGCGTCGACGGGGATTTTGGGCTGCTCTAGCAAGGAGGCAAAAATTCGGAGTGCGGCATCATGGCCACAAACGCGGGCGGTGGCACGCCCCAGATCAGCTAGCAGCCGCGGCTCATCCACTGATGGGTCATTCGCAAGGCGCTTGTAGATCGTGAGCGCATGGTCGTACCGGCCGAGCTGTTCAAGCACTCTCGCAACTGCCCAATTGCGTGCACCGGGGGCAATGGCGGTGAAAGCGCGCTGCACTGGTTCTGGCATCGGAAGCGACTTCGGCTCCCTGCTTACCGACAGTGCGGAGATGCGGAGGTCATCATCTTTTGGCAGTTGAGCCGCTAGCCACTCGCCTGTATTCGCCGGAATGATCTCGATCCGATTGCCTAAATCTTCGCAAGCACGAACAAGCTCGAGCGACGGAGGTCCTTTGTGCAAGACCCATTTGATCGCTGCCGCACCGCCCTTAGCAAGCAAGGGCATAATGTCGACGTCGCGCCCACTGTAGCCCAGAACAATGACACTCTTTTCCCTAATGGCGGTCTCGAACGTGCGCCGGGTGCGGCGTTCGAGGCCACCGAGATACTGGCTGATGATTGTGATAATCGACGACAAGCGGTCACACGTGCCGTGCAAGTGGATGATGCGTCTTCGAAGACCGAGGCGCTTGCACGCTTCTTCAAGTAGCAAGTCCTGATTTGTCGTTACGATGGTCGACCGCGTGAGGGCTGCGATGGCGAAGTGTGCGAAATTGGGCTCTGCCTGCTTGAATTGTGCGAAGGGCAAAAAGAGGGTCGCAGGGGGAATTTCGTCCGCGAGCGTCTCAAGGAATATTTCGAGCCGAAGACGCTTCCGTATGGCGGTGCGTAGCTCGAATACGACTTGCTCCGGTAGATAGACCGCTCCGGTCTCACAAAGGAGGTCGAAGATCTTAACGGCGAAGTCGGCCGCGTGAGGTAGGCAGGACGGAGGCGCCGAGGAAACACCGGCGCCAACGAAAAATACCTTTGCTCTTTGCTCTTCAGGCGTCATTAAGCCTCGATTCAGTCGCAGAGGAAGATTGCCTGCCCGTCCGCGAACGACATGGGCCCGGTACAGACTATGCGATAATTGGTGGAGCCAAACGAAAATCAACCGGTCTGAGTTCCTTAGCCTGAGTCCTGCCGGCGCGGATTGCTTCAGGACGAGCAGCTATTGCCGCAGAAAGAGAATTTCGGCGTCACGCGAGGCGGGCGATGCCCGCCTCCACGCCATCAGCGCACGGAGGAGAGTGAGCACACTTAAACATGCATGCGTGTGACTATCCGATCAACGGGGTGGCGCCACCCCGAATAAAATTTCAACAGTGACCGGCAAAGGGCCATCTCGGAAAAAATGGTCAATGTGATTTGCTATCCTTTTTGCTCGCCCTAAAATTGCCAAACGCGAGGACACACGCCCCCGCGCCCGTAACATACTGATTTGGGAGATTTGGCTGTTGACCAGCGAAGCACGTATGTTCGACTCTCGACCGAATTCGCGGCACCGACATGAGCGAAGGTTCCATGGAGACGGGGAAAGACGGTCGGAGTGGCTCATCGGTTACGCCAAAGCTGCTCAACGAGACCGAGACAGCGAGGCTCCTCCGTGTAAAGCCAGCGACGGTTCGCGCAGAACGAATGAGGGGAAGGATCGGGTTCATCCGCATCGGAGCCCGGATATTTTACACGAACGAACAAATCGCGGATTACATTGAGCGACAGTCTGTTCCGCCATGCAAAAGCAATCCAACCAACGCCCCGGTCAAGTCGGAAGCTACTGGCTCAGCAAGAAGCCACGACGAGACCGGATTGACGATATGTGGTGCCGCACTTGGTATGACACCCGAAAACGTCAAACATGCCGTGTCAGCCTTGGCACAACAGACTTTCAAGAGGCAACCCTGCGGCTTGCGTCATGGGTTGTCACTAACGCGCGATCACGCAAAGCCACACCCGATCAAGTCTTGATCGAGTCCGTCCTACTGAATTATTGGAACGATCACGCGCAGCATCTACCAAGCTCCAAGACGCAACGGCTCGGCCTTTCATATTGGCAGGAATTTTGGGCGAAGCGAACGGTTGGTGAAATAACGCCGCACGAACAACGTCAATTTCAGGAGTGGCTGGCAAAGCGAGGCACGGGGCCGAGCGGAGCGGATCGAATCCTATCTGTGGGACGGGCAGCACTCAATCGGGCCCGCAAATGGGAGGAGATCAGCGAGGTTCCTCATATCTTTGGGATGCTCACCGCGGAGGCAAAGCGAGCACGCGAGCCGAAGGGACGTCCATTGGCGCCGGAGGAGTTGGCGCGTTTCATCGACGCGGCGCGTTCGCGACACATGCTGAGTTTTCTGTTGATCGCGGTGAATACGCTTGCGCGACCCGCTGCCATTCTTGACCTCAGCCCGACACAGTTCGACGCGGCGCATGGCATGTTAGATCTTAATCCCCCCGGAAGAATTCAGAACAAGAAATTCCGTCCGGTGGTTCCCGTGACACCATCACTTAGGCCATGGCTGGAGCGCGATCCCGGTCCGAGCGGTCGATATGTGAGTTACCGAAATAAGCCGGTCGGTTCGATTCTCCACATGTGGCGCCTGACACGAGAAGAAGCAGGCTTCGATCAGCGAGTAACGCCCTATTCCATACGTCATGGTCTGGCTCGCGAGCTTCGTAAGCGGCGGGTGCCTACGGAACAGATCAGCCTCTTCCTGGGACATATTCCCGACGGCTCCGCGGCCACGACCTCGATTTATGCGCCGTACGAACCCGGATTTTTGGGCGACGCAGTGGAAGCCATCGAAGATGTAATGAGGGAAATACGCAAGCACCTGAAACGTGCGCAAATCGATCGACCCAATATCGATCCGGCGGAGTCCGCAAACCTTCCGTTAAAGCCGCGTCGACAGGGTGTCGGCGAGACGAAACGGCAAGAAGTTCGATTTCTGATTCTCTCGGGTGTCGCCCACGCTGAGGTGGTTCGTCGGACTGGCGTGTCAGGCGGCACAGTGAGCGCAATCCGACAGGAGTTGAAGAGCGCGACGGCTCTTTATCGCAACACCGATTCGCAAGTTTGCGTGCCCACTGCGTGCCCACCTCCCAGCGACGAGTGCAGCGAGGGTCTTCAACGCATTGAAAAGATTGGTGGGCCCGGCAGGACTCGAACCTGCGACAACACCGTTATGAGCGGCGCGTTCTAACCAACTGAACTACGGGCCCGGTATCAGAAGTCAGAAACCAGATGCCAGAAGCCAGAATAGGGCACGGCAACCCTTCTGGCTTCTGCTTTCTGGCTTCTGGCTTCTGTCAGGTATCGAGGAAACTCCGCAGCTTCCTTGAGCGGCTCGGGTGCTTGAGCTTGCGGAGCGCCTTCGCCTCGATCTGGCGGATGCGCTCGCGGGTCACCGAGAACTGCTGGCCCACTTCCTCGAGCGTGTGGTCGGTGTTCATGCCGATGCCGAAGCGCATGCGGAGCACGCGCTCCTCGCGCGGCGTTAGCGAAGCGAGAACGCGGGTCGTCGTCTCGCGTAGGTTCGCCTGGATCGCGGCCTCCACGGGCAGCACCGCGTTCTTGTCCTCGATGAAGTCGCCGAGATGGCTGTCCTCCTCGTCGCCGATCGGGGTCTCGAGACTGATCGGCTCCTTCGCGATCTTGAGGACCTTGCGCACCTTCTCGAGCGGCATACCGAGCTTCTCCGCGAGCTCCTCGGGGGTGGGCTCGCGGCCGATCTCGTGCAGCATCTGCCGGCTCGTGCGCACGAGCTTGTTGATGGTCTCGATCATGTGCACGGGGATGCGGATCGTGCGCGCCTGGTCGGCGATCGAGCGCGTGATCGCCTGCCGGATCCACCACGTCGCATATGTGGAGAACTTGTAGCCGCGGCGGTACTCGAACTTGTCGACGGCCTTCATCAGGCCGATGTTGCCCTCCTGGATCAGGTCCAGGAACTGCAGGCCGCGGTTCGTGTACTTCTTCGCGATCGAGATCACGAGGCGGAGGTTCGCCTCCACCATCTCCTTCTTCGCCCGGCTCGCCTCGCGCTCGCCGCGCTGCACCGTCGAGACGATGCGGCGGAACTCCGAGGGCGGCAGGCCCGCCTCGCCCGCGATGTTGCCGAGTTCGCCGCGGAGGTCCTTCACCTCGGTCTGATGCCGCTTGATGAAGTTCGCCCAGCCCTTGCCCGAGAGGCGCTGCACGCGCTGGATCCAGCGCGGCGCGAGCTCGTGGCCGAAGTGGTTCTCCAGGAACTCCTGGCGCTTGACGCCGGTGCTCTCGGCAAGACGCAAGAGCTTGCCCTCGATCCCCATCATCTTGCGATTGAGGCCGTAGAGCTGATGCACGAGCTGCTCGATCCGCGCGTTGTTGAGGCGCACGTCGTTCATGGCCTCGACCATCTCGGTCTTGATCTTGGCGTAGCGGCGCTCGGTGGGCTTCGGCAGCTCCTGGCCCTTCTGCATCGCCTCGAGGCGCTGCTCCTGGACCTTGTGAAGCTTCTTGTAGGTCTTGGCGATCGTGTCGAAGGTCTCGAGCACCTGCGGCTTCAGCGTCGCCTCCATCGCGGAGAGCGAGATCGAGGCTTCCTCGTCGCTCTCCTCGCCCTCGGCCGCGATCTCCTCGCCCTCGGGATCGGCCTCGCCGTCGCCCTCGGCCTCCGCCGCGCCGTTCGCGCTGTCGGCCTCGAAGGCGCTGTTGCCGTAAGTGGCATCGAGATCGATCACGTCGCGCAGCAGCATCTTCCCGTCGTTGAGCGCGTCGCGCCAGGCGATGATCGCGCGCATGGTGAGCGGGCTCTCGCAGATGCCGCCGATCATCATCTCGCGGCCGGCCTCGATGCGCTTCGCAATCGCGATCTCGCCCTCGCGCGAGAGCAGCTCGACCGAGCCCATCTCGCGCAGGTACATGCGCACGGGGTCGTCGGTGCGGCCGATGTCGTCGTCGTCGACGTTGCCGCGGCTCTCCGCCTCCTCCTCGGCCTCGGCCTCGGCGGCGTTCGCCTCCTCGCCCTCCTCGCTCTCGACCACGTTGATGCCGAGCTCGGAGAGCATCGTCAGCGTGTCCTCGATCTGCTCGGAGGACACCTGGTCCGCCGGGAGTGCCTGGTTGATGTCGTCGTAGGTGACGTAGCCGCGCTCCTTGCCACGCGTCACCATCTTCTTGATCGCCGCCGCGACGCTGTCCAGGAGCGGGGCTTCCGCCGCCTCCTCTCGCGCCTCCGGCGCTTCCGCCGTCTTTGCCGCCGATGCCTTGCTCGCCATACTCGCTCGCTCCAGTCCCCGAAGTCGTAAAAGACGGTGCAAGCCGCCCGCCGGCGCCTTGGTCCGTCGTGTCCCTCTACCCTATGTCGACTCCCGATGCCCCCCTGTTAGAGGCCTTATTACTCGGATGCCGAACTAAGCACGCTAGTCGATTAAACTACCGGTTGTCTTGTCCTCGTCCTCGCGCTGCTCGTGCAGGGCCTTGAGGCGGGCCCACCACTCTTCCGTCATCTCGCCCGCGAGCCCGCGCTCCATCTCCGCAACCTGCTGCGGGCGGCGCCGGCGGAGGAACTGCGTCCTTGTGTCGTGCCAACCCGCCCGCGCCGCGTCCGGCTCCGCCTCCCTCCGGGCGAAGGGGGCATGAGTAAGGACTTGAGGCGCAAGCAGGCTGTCCACCGTCCCGGCGTACCCGTTTTGAGCAAGGTGGAGTTGCAGCGCCTCCGCGTCAAGGTCCGGATAGAGGCCATGCAGGTGCAAAATCTCCCGGCAGAGCCTGTCGAGCTCGGGCGTTAAGAATTCGAGCTGGGCGAGCTCCTCGCCGACCTCGTCGAGCAGCACGGGATGATTGATTAGGACAGCCAACAGGACCTGCTCTTGACGCTTCGGTTGAGCGAGCGGCGGCGTCGGCGGCCGCTCGGCCCAGGGCTGCGGTCCGCCTCGGCGCGGCCCATAGCCGGAACGGGCGGGAGGCCGCGGCCATTCCTGACCCCTTGGACGAGGGCCCCGTAAATATTCGTAAAGCCGCTCGCGGAAGTAGCGCTGGTAATGGGCTTGGACCGTGCGGTCCGCGATTGCGCGGGCTCGATCCTCGAGCCGGCGCTCCAGTGCCGCGCGGCGCTCCGGCGTATCTACGGGGCCCGCGGCGACCTCCAGATTCCAAAGAAAGTCCGCCATCGGCTGCGCCCGGGCGAGGATCTCCCGCATCGCGTGCACCCCCTGATGCAGGACCAGCGTGTCCGGGTCCTCGCCCGGGGGCAGCGTCGCGAATTGGAGCGTCTGGCCGGGCTTCAGCAGCGGGAGCGCCCGCTCGAGGGCGCGCCCCGCCGCCCGCATTCCCGCGGCGTCGCCGTCGAAGCAGAGGATCGGCTCCGGCGCGATCCGCCAGAGCTCCTCGATCTGCCGCTCCGTGAGGGCGGTCCCGAGCGGCGCCACGGCGCCCACGAAGCCCGAGCGCTGGAGCGCGATCACGTCCATATAGCCCTCGACCACGATGACGGGCCCCCGCCCGCCCCCCGCCGCCGCCCGCGCCTGGGCCCAGCCATAGAGGACGCGGCCCTTCTCGAAGAGCGGCGTGTCCGGAGAATTGAGGTATTTCGGTTGCCCGTCGCCGAGGATGCGGCCGCCGAAGGCGATGACGCGGCCGCCGCGGTCGGCGATCGGGAAGATCACGCGGCCGCGGAAATAGTCGTAGCTCTCGCGCCCATCCTCGCCCTTGCGCAGCAATCCCGCCTCGACGAGGAGCGGCTCAGGGAAGTCCTTGGCAAGGGCACGCTTGAGCCCGTCGCGGCGGTCCGCCGCGTAGCCCAGCCGGAAGCGCAGGATCGTGTCGGGGTCGAGCCCGCGCTTCGTCAGATAGGCGAGCGCCTCGCGGCCCGCGGGCCCATGGAGCTGCTCCTCGAAATAGGCGGTGGCGGCCTCGAGGGCGCCGCGAAGAGTCGTCTGCCGTTGTGCCCGCTCGCGCTCCTCGGGCGTCGATTTCGGTACTTCGAGTCCCGCTTCGCGCGCGAGCTGCTCCACCGCCTCGGGGAAGCTGAGGTTCCCGGTCTGCATGGCGAAGCTGATGACGTCGCCATGGGCTCCGCAGCCGAAGCAATGAAAGAAGCCCTTGTCCTCGACGACGCTGAAGGACGGGGTCTTCTCCTTGTGGAAGGGGCAGAGTCCCGTGAACTCACGCCCGCGGCGCTGCAGCTTCACCCGGCGCGAGACGACGCTCGCTAGCGAGACGCGACGCCGCAACTCCTCGAGGAAAAAAGGCGGAAAGGCCATGGAACGCCGTCAGCTCTCAGCTGTCAGCCGTCAGCGGACGGAACCGACGGAAACGCTATCCTACCGCAGATCGGCCACGGGCTGAAATGGATCGTGCGGGCGTTAATCTCTATCGCTCGGCCGCGAGTCGGAGCCCAAGGCCGAAGAGGCTCGCAGTCCCCCAAAGCGCGGTGCCCAGCGTGATCCCCGCGGCCACCAGCAGCCCGGAGCGGCGCGAGCGCGCGAGGGTCCCGTGCACGGTCGCGAGGAAATTGGGGCCGGGCGTCACGACCGTGACGACCGAGATGCCCAGCACGGTCGCGAGGCCCGCCCAGAGCGCTTCCATCGCGGCCGCTCAGCCCAAGAGCTTCTTCACGATCCCGCCGGCCTTGGAGAGGTCCAGCTGGCCCGCGTATTTCTCCTTGAGCGCGGCCATCACCTTGCCCATGTCCTTGACGCTCGCGGCACCGACGGCGGCGATCACCTGCTTGATCGCGGCCTCGGCCTCGGCATCCGACATCTGCTTCGGGAGGAAGGTCTCGATGACCGCGATCTCCTCCTCCTCTTTCTGCGCGAGCTCCGGGCGCTTGCCCTGCTTATAGAGCTCGATCGCCTCGCGGCGCTGCTTCACCAGGCCCTGCAGCATGCGCTGGATGTCGCCGTCATCGATTCCCTTGGGGTTGCCCTTGCCGCGGGCGTCGATGTCGCGCTCCTTGAGCGCCGCTATGATCATGCGCACCGTCGAGACCCGACGCTGATCGCCTGCCTTCATGGACTCCTTGAGCGCGGTGGTGAATTGCTCGCGCAGCGCCATGGCCACTACTCCCCTTGAGTCGCTCGCTGGAAGCGAGTCGGAAGAAGTTCGGACGTTACTCAAACGGGGCCCGCTTGGCAATTCCCGGTCAGCCCCGTAATCCGTTGATCCATAATGGTTTTGCGCCCGACTTCGAGCTTGACGCGCCGCAGGCGAGCGACTATGTCAATGCCTTCAGGTCAGATTGTGGGATTGATCGCGCCGCCGACGCCCGCTTCGGCGGCGTTTCTTGGCGCGAGCATCCTGCCGAACTCGAAGAGAAAGCCCGCAACCGTGGTCGACGGCGCCGCCTCGAAAGCTCCCACGTCGCCCCCGCCGGGGACCACGGCCGCCTTGGTGCTGGCCGATGGCAGCGTCTTCTGGGGCCGCGGCATCGGCGCTGAGGGAATGCAGGTCGGCGAGGTCTGCTTCAATACCAGCATGACCGGCTATCAGGAGATCATGACCGATCCCTCCTATGCCGGTCAGATCATCACCTTCACCTTCCCGCACATCGGCAATGTCGGCGCCAATCCCGAGGACATCGAGACGCTGACACCGGTGGCGCGCGGCCTCGTGCTGCGCGTCGACATCACCGAGCCTTCGAATTACCGCGCGAGCGAGCATTTCGACCGCTGGCTTAAATCGCACGGCGTGGTCGGCGTCTCTGGCGTCGACACGCGGAAGCTCACGCGGCGCATCCGCGATGGCGGCGCGCCCAACGGCACCGTCGTTCACGCATCCGAGCGCCGGATCGATGTCGGCGCCGCGCTCAAGATGGCGCGTGAATGGCCCGGCCTCGAGGGGATGGATCTCGCCAAGGACGTGAGCTGCCGGCAGACCTATAGCTGGGACGAGACGCGCTGGGCTTGGGGCAAGGGCTACGGAAAGCTTGAGCATCCCCGCTTCCACGTCGTCGCCGTCGATTACGGCGCCAAGCGGAACATCCTGCGCCTTCTCGCCTCGCACGGTTGCCGCGTCACCGTGGTGCCCGCGACCGCGACTTCCGAGGAGATCCTCCGGCACAAGCCCGACGGCATCTTCCTCTCGAACGGTCCCGGCGATCCCGCGGCGACCGGCGAATACGCGGTGCCGACGCTCAAGGCGCTCATCGAGAGCGGCAAGCCGATCTTCGGCATTTGCCTGGGCCACCAGCTCCTCGGCCTCGCCTTCGGCGGGCGCACGCGCAAGATGGCGATCGGCCATCGCGGCGCCAATCATCCC
This sequence comes from Allostellaceae bacterium, assembly GCA_035541215.1. GTDB lineage: Bacteria > Pseudomonadota > Alphaproteobacteria > ATCC43930 > CGMCC-115725 > DASZHJ01. Next base: position 10,654 of record DATKNV010000038.1, read on the forward strand.
GTGAAGGACCTCGCCACCGGCAAGGTCGAGATCACGAGTCAGAACCACGGCTTCTGCGTCGTCCCCGAGAGCCTCCCCGCGGACATCGAGGTCACGCACGCCTCGCTCTTCGACGGCAGCAACGAGGGCTTACGCAGCAAGAGCAAGCCGGTCTTCTCCGTGCAGTATCACCCGGAGGCGAGCCCCGGCCCGCAGGACAGCCACTATCTCTTCCAGCGCTTCGTCGATCTGATGGAGCGCTGGAAGTGACGGCCGTCGCGCGGCGGCCCCTTCCGCTCGCCTTGCGCCTCTGGCTCTTCATTGCGGCGCTCGCGATCGTCGCCTTCTTGCCCGCGATCTGGATGCAGGTCGCGCTCGACTGCGATCCCGCATGGCGGAGCGACGTCCGCCCCGAGGCCGCCTTCCGCGTCGATATCTGCCGGGTTCCCACGCTGATGGACTTCCCGGGCCAGGCGTCGGACGCGCCGGGCTACGCCGTCCTCCGTGACGATGAGGGCTGGATCGCGGGAATCGTCCACCTCGGCATGGTCGGCGCCATCGACCGGCCGGCGGAATGGACCGACACCGGCGTCGCGCTCATGCTCGCCGCGCAGTTCGAGCTGCCTTCGCGCGGGCGGCTGCTCGCCGCGCGCGTTGCCATCGATGGGCTCTGGCGCTTTCGCGCCCTCCTCGGCCGCGTTCCCGACGATTCGGAATTCCGCTAGAGATCACCGATGCCCAAACGCAGCGACATCAAATCGATCCTCATCATCGGCGCGGGGCCCATCGTGATCGGGCAAGCCTGCGAGTTCGACTATTCCGGCGCGCAGGCCTGCAAGGCTCTGCGCGAGGAGGGTTATCGGATCGTCCTCGTCAATTCCAACCCCGCGACGATCATGACCGATCCGGGGCTCGCGGATGCGACATACATCGAGCCGATCACGCCGGACATGGTCGAGCGCATCCTCGCGAAAGAGAAGCCGGACGCGCTCCTGCCGACCATGGGCGGGCAGACGGCGCTCAACACGGCGATGGCGCTCGCGCGCTCGGGTGCGCTCAAGCGTCACAACGTCGAGCTCATCGGCGCCAAGGAGGAGGCGATCGCCAAAGCCGAGGACCGCCTCCTGTTCCGCGAGGCGATGGAGCGGATCGGGCTCGAGAGCCCCAGGAGCCGCCTCGTGCGCTCGCTCGACGAGGCGCTAGCGGCGCTGCAGCACGTGGGCCTCCCCGCGATCATCCGGCCGTCCTTCACCCTGGGCGGAACCGGCGGCGGCATCGCCTATAACCGCGAGGAGTTCGAGGAGATCACGCGGGGCGGGTTGCGCGCCTCGCCCACCCACGAGGTGCTGATCGAGGAGTCGGTGCTGGGGTGGAAGGAGTTCGAGATGGAGGTCGTGCGCGACCGCGCCGACAACTGCATCATCGTCTGCTCGATCGAGAACGTGGACCCCATGGGCGTCCACACCGGGGATTCCGTGACCGTGGCGCCGGCGCTCACGCTCACCGACAAGGAATACCAGATCATGCGCAACGCCTCGATCGCGGTGCTGCGCGAGATCGGCGTCGACACCGGCGGATCGAACGTGCAATTCGCGGTCAATCCCGCGGACGGGCGCCTCGTCATCATCGAGATGAACCCGCGCGTCTCCCGGAGCTCCGCCCTCGCCTCTAAGGCGACGGGCTTCCCGATCGCGAAAGTCGCAGCGAAGCTCGCGGTGGGCTACACGCTCGACGAGCTCAAGAACGAGATCACCCGGATCACGCCGGCTTCCTTCGAGCCCACGATCGATTACGTCGTGACGAAGATGCCGCGCTTCACCTTCGAGAAATTCCCGGGCGCGGAGCCGATCCTCACGACCTCCATGAAGTCGGTGGGCGAGGCGATGGCGATCGGGCGGAGCTTCGCGGAATCCGTCCAGAAGGCGCTCCGCTCAATGGAGACGGGGCTCACCGGCTTCAACGAGGTCGAGATCGCGGGCGCCGGCGCCGGAGACAAGAACGCGATTCGCGCGGCGCTCGCGAAGCCGACGCCGGATCGCCTCCTGGTAATCGCCCAGGCTTTCCGGCTCGGCCTCACGGGCCCGGAAATCCACGCGGCCTGCAAATACGATCCCTGGTTCCTCGAGGAGGTCCGCAAGGTCGTGGCCGCGGAGGCCGAGGTCCGCGCCGGCGGGCTCCCGCAGGATGCGCCGGCTCTCATGCGCTTGAAGCGCGCGGGCTTCTCCGATGCGCGGCTCGCGGAGCTCTCCGGCAGCACGGAAAGCGCGGTTGCGTCGCTCCGCGGCAAGCTCGGCATCCATCCCGTCTACAAGCGCATCGATACCTGCGCCGCCGAGTTCCCCTCGCTCACGCCTTACATGTACTCGACCTACGAGGGCGACGGCATTGCGCCGCCCGAGGACGAGGCGGAGCCGAGCGAGCGCAAGAAGGTCGTGATCCTCGGCGGCGGCCCCAACCGGATCGGCCAGGGGATCGAGTTCGACTATTGCTGCGTCCATGCCGCCTACAGCCTCGAGGAGGCCGGCATCGAGACGATCATGGTCAACTGCAACCCCGAGACCGTCTCGACGGATTACGACACCTCGGACCGGCTCTATTTCGAGCCGCTGACGGCCGAGGACGTGATCGAGCTCGTGCGGGTGGAGCAGCGCCGCGGGACCGTGCTCGGCGTCATTGTGCAGCTCGGCGGACAGACGCCGCTCAAGCTCGCAGCCGCGCTCGAGGCCGCGCGCATCCCGATCCTCGGCACCTCGCCCGATGCGATCGACCTCGCCGAGGACCGCCAGCGCTTCCAGCAGCTTCTCAAGAGGCTGAGATTGCTGCAGCCCGAGAACGGCACCGCCACCTCCGCCGCCGAGGCAGAGGCCGTCGCGCAGCGCATCGGCTATCCCGTGGTGATCCGGCCCTCCTACGTCCTCGGCGGGCGCGCGATGGAGATCGTGCACGACCCCTCGGGCCTCGCGCGCTACATGACATCGGCGGTCAAGGTCTCCGGCACCAGCCCCGTGCTGATCGACCGCTATCTTCAGGACGCGATCGAGGTCGACGTCGACGCGCTCGCGGACGGCAGCGACGTCGTCATCGCGGGCATCATGGAGCACATAGAGGAAGCCGGGATCCATTCCGGCGACAGCGCCTGCTCGCTCCCACCCTACTCGCTGCCGCCGGAGGTGATCGCGGACATCGAGCGCCAGACCACCGCCATGGCGAAGGCGCTGGGCGTGATCGGCCTCATGAACGTGCAGTACGCGGTCAAGGGCGGAACGGTCTACGTGCTCGAGGTCAATCCGCGGGCTTCGCGCACGGTACCCTTCGTCGCCAAGGCGATCGGCGTCCCCATCGCCAAGATCGCCGCGCGGCTGATGGCGGGCGAGAAGCTCCGCAGTTTCGATCTCAAGCTCGCGCGGCCCAAGCACGTGGCGGTGAAAGAAGCCGTCTTCCCCTTCGCGCGCTTCCCCGGCGTCGACCTGATCCTCGGGCCCGAGATGAAATCGACAGGGGAGGTCATGGGGCTCGACCTCGACTTCGGCCGCGCCTTCGCGAAGTCGCAGCTCGGGAGCGGCGTCGACCTGCCGCTTACCGGCCGGGTCTTCGTTTCCGTCCGCGACCATGACAAGCCCGGCATGGTCGAGCCCTGTCGGCGCCTCGCGGCCATGGGCTTTGCGCTCGTCGCCACCGGCGGCACCGGCCGGTTCCTGCAGGCGGCCGGGCTCGAGGTCGAGATGGTGAACAAGGTGCTAGAGGGGCGGCCGCACATCGTCGACCGCATGCTCTCCGGCGAGGTTCAGCTCATCTTCAATACGACCGAGGGTGCGCAGGCGATCGCCGACAGTTTCAGCCTGCGCCGGACTGCTCTAACCATCGGAATTCCTTACTATACTACGGTCGCCGGCGCCCGGGCGGCGGTGCAGGCGATCGCGGCCCTCCGCGCCGGAAGCCTTGAAGTTGCCCCCCTCCAATCCTACTTTACGGGGTCGTTTTAGCGATTGCGCACCGTACGCTCATAGAGACGTTGCGCGGCGCGAAGCGCGAGACCAAGATATCACCCCCCGGCGCCCGCCCCGTTAAGGGTTGGGTGGCGGGGATTTTGACTCCGTTGAACCTCGCAAACAGACCTTGACGTCCATGACCAAGATTCCCATGACCGCGGAGGGCTTCAACCGCCTGCAGGATGAGTTGAAGCGGCTCAAGAGCGTGGATCGGCCCGCGATCATCCGGGCGATCGCCGAGGCGCGCGAGCACGGCGACATCTCCGAGAACGCAGAATACCACGCCGCGCGCGAGCGCCAGGGCTTCATCGAGGGCCGCGTGCTCGAGCTCGAGGACAAGATCGCCCGCGCCGAGGTGATCGACGTCTCCAAGCTCTCCGGCAAGGCCGTGAAGTTCGGCGCGACCGTGACGCTCGCCGACGAGGAGACCGATGAGGAGACCCGCTATCAGATCGTCGGCGAGGACGAGGCGGACATCAGCCAGGGCCGGCTCTCCGTCACCTCGCCGCTCGCGCGCGCCCTCATCGGCAAGAGCGTCGGCGACAACGTCGAAGTCTCGACCCCCCGCGGCTCCAAGTCCTACGAGGTCGTGAAGGTCGCGTTTCGGTAAGAGAGCCTACAGTTTCCTATTCCCCCTCGATCGGCACGCCGGGCTCGTGCTTCGCGCTGCGAAGGACGAGCGCGGTCTTGACGTGGCTCACGTTGGGGGCGGCCGTGAGATTCGTCGTGAGGAAGCGCTGGAAGGAGTCCCAATCTTCCGCGACGATCTTCAGCAGGAAATCCGCCTCGCCCGAGAGCATGTGCGCCTCGCGGACTTGCGGCCAGCTCTGGACCAGCGCCTCGAAGGCGCGGAGATCGGGCTCGGCCTGGCTCGAGAGACCGACTTGCGCGAAGACGGTGACGCTGTAGCCGAGCGCCTGCGCATTCACCTCGGCGTGATAGCCGCGGATGTAGCCGGCCTCTTCCAGGGCCCGCACGCGGCGTAGACAGGGGGGCGCCGAAATCCCCGCGCGCTTGGCGAGATCGACGTTGGTCATGCGGCCGTTCGCCTGCAGATCCCGGAGAATCCGCCGGTCGATCCTGTCGAGCTTGATCCGTCGCATGGGGGCCGCCTCGCGGGAGAGCGGAATTTGAAATAATATTGCCCGCCGGCCGCATTTGCGCAACAAGCCTTGCGCGGACGGTGCTGAAGATTTACCACCCCGCGACGCCGCCAGACCCGGAGGAGCCGCCTTCATGACCGCCCCGAGCCGAGCGCCCCTCGTCTGGGCCCTGCATGACGGCAAGATCGGCATGGCGAACCAGGTTTGCGGACTTGCGGAGGCGGTGGGCTATGGCCTCGTCGAGAAAGCGATCGTGGTGAAGGCGCCGTGGCGGCATCTCTCGCCCTCGCTCTGGATCAATCCACTGGCGGCGGTCGCGCCGGAGGGAGCGCAGCTCGAGCCGCCCTGGCCCGACCTGCTGATCGCCTGCGGCCGGCTCGTGACGGCGCTGGCGCTCGCGGTGAAGCGCGCGAGCAAAGGCCGCACCTTCTGGGTTCAGGTGCAGGACCCGCGCTTCGCGCGGCGCGAGGTCGATCTCATGGTGGTGCCGCAGCACGATCCCGCGCGCGGCGAGAACGTGCTGCTGACGCTCGGCGCCGTGCATCGCGTGCGGCCGGAGCGGCTCGCGGAGGGCCGCGAGCGCTTTGCGCCGCTCTTCGCGGGATTGCCGCGGCCGCTCGTCGGCGTCCTCATCGGCGGCAGCAATCGCGCCTATCGCCTCACCGAGGCAGCGCTCGCGACGCTCGGCGAGCAGCTCGCAGCTCTTGCCGATCATGGCTTCGGCATCGCGATCACGGCCTCGCGCCGGACGCCCGAAGCGGGTCTCGCCGCCCTGCGCGCAAAACTCGGGAAGATCCCGTATTACCTCTGGGACGGCGAGGGCGAGAATCCATATTTCGGCCTTCTCGCCGCGGCCGACGCGCTCCTCGTCACTGCGGATTCCGTCAACATGGTGAGCGAGGCCGCGGCGACGGGGAAACCCGTTCACGTCATCGAGCTCGCGGGCGGCACGGCGAAATTCCGGCGCTTCCACGAGGCGCTCCGCACCGCCGGGATCACCCGCCCCTTCCGCGGCGCGATCGAGCAATGGAGCTATCCGCCGCTCGACGACACCGCGCGCGCGGCCGCGGAAATCCGCCGCCGGTTGGCGCCCCGCCTTGCCTGCGTCGCCTGAGATGACGAAGCCGCTGCTCGTCTATCTCGCCGCACTCCTCGCTGCGAGCGCGCTCTTCCTCCTCGCACCCGGCATCGATCTGTGGGCGAGCGGGCTCTTCTACCGCCCCGGAGAGAGCTTCTTCCTCGCGCAATGGGCACCGGTGCGAGCGCTCTACCGCTCGGTACCGGTGCTGGTGACGGCGCAGGCCGTGGGCATACCGCTCCTCCTGCTCTGGGGCTGGTGGCGCGGCAGATGGATTGCGGGCCTCGCGCCCAAGGCGGGCGTCTTCATCCTCCTGGTGCTGGCACTCGGCCCGGGCTTGCTGGTGAACGCCGCGCTCAAGGATCACTGGGGCCGCGCGCGCCCGTCGCAAGTGACGGAGTTCGGCGGGACGAAGGAGTTCACGCCGGCGCCGCTCCCGGCGGGAGAGTGCGACCGCAACTGCTCCTTCGTCGCGGGCCATCCGGCCGCGGGCTTCGCCTTGCTCGCCTATGCATTCCTCGCGACGGGATGGCGGCGGCGCTGGATCGCCGCGGGTGCCATCGGCTTCGGCAGCCTGCTCGGCGTCGTGCGTCTCGCGCAAGGCGGGCATTTCCTCTCGGACGTCGTCTTCTCGGGTCTGCTCGTCGGCGGAGTTGCCTGGCTCCTCGCCTGGCTCGTGCTCCAGCGCGACATCGGCAGCGCGATCTGGCGCGGCCTCACCGCGCGTCTCGGCAGGGCGGGAGCAATTTGGGCGCTCTACGCGCTGCTGACGCTCACGGGCATAATCGCGTGCTACGCCTATGTCGACCGGCCGGTCGCGCTGTTCTTTCACCGCGCGGATCCCGCGACGGTCGACGTCTTCCGCTTCATCACGCGCTTCGGCGTCTCCACTTACTATCTCATCGGCAGCGCGCTCGCGGCGGTAGTGCTCTGGGCCGCGGCCCGGCGCACGAGGCTGCGCGAGCACGTTGACCGGCTCCGCGGCTTGGCCGCAGCCGCGCTCTTCCTCTTTCTCTCGATTGCCGTTTCGGGCCTCGCAACCGACCTCCTCAAGGTCGTCTTCGGGCGGGCGCGGCCAAAGCTTCTCTTTGCCAACGAGACCTTCGGGTTCGACTGGTGGGGCGGCAAGGCGGATTTCTGGTCCTTCCCGTCGGGGCATGCCACGACCGCGATCGCGATCGCGGCGGCGCTCTATTGCCTCTGGCCCCGATTCCTGCCGGCCTATGTCGCCTTCGCGCTCCTCGTGAGCCTGAGCCGTGCGGTGGTCGGCGCGCATTTCGTGAGTGACGTGATCTTCGCGGCCTTCATCGCGATCGGCGTCGTGACGCTTCTGCGCCGCGGCTTCGAGCGCCGCGGGATACGCCTCTCCTCGGCACCCGCGGCGGTCAGTAGCTCTTGAAGCCCTGCAGCGCCGCCCACACGAAGTCGCGCGTCAGGCCGCCGCCGAGGTTGATCGAGATGCGGCCGACGGCGATGGTCTCGCTGAAATGCGGCCCGAGAGCGCCGGGCTCGCGGTTCATGCCCACGAAGAGGACGTCGGCGCCGGGATGCCCCGCGATGTCGGAGGTCATGTCGAACTGATCGTGGATCTTGCGGGTCTCGTTCCACTTGAGCGCATCGAAGGGATGCGGCTCCACGTAGTAGATGAGCGCCGCCAGCACCTCGCGGTTATCCGACATGAGCCGCAGCCCGGGATGCTCGCGGAGCAGCGTGCTCACGCTGCGCCCGAGCTGCGCCCAGCCGCGCAGGCGATGCAGCGGCTGGTATTTCCCGGGGATTTCGCGGCCTGCGAGTTTCGCCGCATCCTCGGCACAGAGCGCCAACACCACACCCGTGACATGGAGCGCGACGGAGCCCACGACGAGCGCGCTCCGGCCGCGCTCCAGCAGGAACGCCACCACCAGGATCACCGCCGAGACGTAGGTCGGCGCCGACCAGTTCGGCTGCGCCCGCGAGAGCAGGCTCACGGTCACCATCATCGCGAGCGTCGGGAGCGCGAAGACCGCGAGGAGCTGCGCCCGGCGGTCGGCGAGCACGCGGCGCAGGAGCAGGACGATCAGCAGCAGCGTCGCGAAGAAGACCGGCCCGAACACGCCGAATTGCGAGCCCAGGAACTCCCCGAAAGCCTGGGGATGGATCGCGAAGCCCGTGATGTTCGCATTCGCCTCGGTATGGCGGTAGCTCACGAACCGATGGTCCAGGTTCCAGAAGAAATTCGGGGAATAGATCGCGAATGCGAGCGCCGCCGAGCCGAGGAAGCGCGGGAGGTGGCGCCGTTCGTCCTTGACCGCGAGCAGGAGCAAGAGCGCCGAGAGCAGCCAATAGGCCATCGCGTATTTCGAGAGCAGGCCGAAGCCTGCGGCGACGCCCACCGCGATCCACCAGCGCCCGCCGCCAGGTTCGCGCGCCCGCACGATGGCGTAAAGTGCCACCGCCCAGAAGAAGAGCAGCGGCACGTCCGTCGAGATGATCATGGCGGAGAAGCTCACGCCCGGCAGCGTCGCGTAGGCGATGGCCGACCACATTCCCACGCGCGCGTCGTAGAGACGATGACCGATCCGATAGATCACCAGCGCCGTCCCGAAATGGAAGAGCGGCGCCGCCAGCCGGATCGCCGCCTCGTCCTCGCCCAGGAGCGCGGTCGTGAGATGGATGACCCATGCCACCAGCGGCGGTTTCGAGTAGTAGCCCCAATCCGGCGTCAGCGACCAAAGCCAGTACTGCGCCTCGTCGGGATAGAGATCGAGGCCGCCGATCCGGAACCAGAGGAGCCGGGCCACGGTCACCGCGAAGACCGAAAGCAGAGTGAGGCGCAAAAAGCGCTCTTCCTCCGCCGACACCGGGGCCGCCCGCCCTATAATCGCCATGAATGGGTTCGCTCCAAGCAGATGGGCGCCAAGGTGTAGCATTTGGCCCGCCCGCTTGCTAAGTGAAAGGCGGCGCCGCAGTTTCGGCATGGGACATGAAGCTCGATATCGAGACCTTCAGCAACGTCAAGGGCGGAAACAGCTTCTACAAGGCTGTGACGCATCCGCTCGCCGCGCGCGCGGTGCCGGGGCTGCTGCAGCGTCTTCGCGGGCGCCGCGTCGCCCTTTACGACCCGCTGGGGCTCGCGAGTGGCTTCGCGGAGTTCTATGATCTCGCCTCGCTCACCCTCGCCGGTAGCTTCGTGCAGGACCTGAGCGCCATCGGCAAGACCGTGCTGGGCCGCGCGGCACAGCCGGTGACGGAGCTCCGCGAGAGCGGCGCCGACGCGGTGCTGATCGCGGCCTTCGATGCCCGGCGCCTCCTCGATCACATCCGGCATCTGCTGCCGTCGGGCGCGGAGACGCTGAGCCTCGATGCGCTGCGCATTCCCGAGGACATGCTCACGGCGAAGCGCAGCTATCTCGACCCGCTGAACTTCGCGACCAACTTCGTCTTCTTCGAGGACACGGACGAGCGGCGCACGCGCCTCGCGAGCGCGAATTACTGGTCGGGCTACGGCGCGGGCGCGGTCGAGCTCTGGCTCGCGCTCTTCGACGAAGGCGGCGCGGTCCTCGCGGAGTGGCGCGAGCACGTGCCCGCGGGTGCTGCGGCGATTTCCCTCGACAGCCGCGAGGTCCGCAAGCGATTCACCTTGCCGGCATTCAGGGGCCAGCTTTTCCTGCACGCGATCGGCGGCGCCGGGCACGACGTCGTCAAATACGCGCTCGACACCTTCGGCGGCGGCGCGCCGGAGAAGGCGCTCTCCTGCACGCATGACGCCAACTCCTGGCCCGCCGATTTCTACGCGGGCCTTCCTGCGCCGCGCACGGAGGAGCGGGTCCTGCTATGGGTCCAGAACAGCCATCCCCGGACGATCCCGCCGGGCTCGGTCGGGCTCAATCTGATGGGCGACGCGGAGATCCGCTGGTGGCAGAAGCCGATCCCGCCCTTCGCCACCGTGGCGCTCGACGTTGCCGCGCTCCTGCCGAAAGCGCGCTGGCCGCAGCAGATCGAGGTGCAAGCGGGAAAGCACATGGTGCGCCCGCGCTACGAGGTGATCCGCAGGGATCAGCGCCGCATCGCTCACGTAAACGTCGAGCGCACGGACTTGCAGCCCGACCCGCGCCTTGCCGAGCTCGGCAATCTCCTGGGCAAGGGGTTCCTGCTGCCGGCGCCGGTCTTGCCGCGCAAGATCTGGCGCAGCCTCGCGCTGCCGACGCCGATGGCGACCTGCCAGACGGAGCTGCCCGTGAGCGCGATCCTCTACGACGGCGGCGGGCAGGAAATGGCGCGGCACAATTTCGGCAACCTGCGGCGCCGCGATAGCGTCGCGCTCGACGTCGACGACTGGATCGACGGAACGCCCCTGCCCTCGGACTTCGGCCACATGGAGCTCGTCTACGACTTCGCGGCGGGCACCCTCGCGGACGGCTGGCTCCACGGCCTCTTCCGCTACGAGGACCGGGCGAGCGGCCATGCCGCCGAGACCAGCTTCGGCGCCCACGTCTTCAACACCGCGCTCACCTACAAGAGTGAGCCGCAATCCTATGCGGGACGCCCGCCGGGTCTCTCGACTCGGCTCTTCCTCCGTTTGGGGGATGCTCCATACGACACGCTCTGCCACCTCATCTACCCGGCCTCCACGCCCTGGCACCCTGCGAGCGAGACCGACCTGATCCTGCACGATCGCGCGGGCCGCGAGTTCGCGCGGCAGCGCTTGCAAATCCCCTGCTCCGGCTCGCGTTTCTGGCGCTACAGCGAGGTTTTCGGTGCCGCGACTCGGGAGCGCGCCGGCGCCGGCGCCTATGTCGTGATTCGCGACACCACTTGCCGGCTTTTCGGCTATCATGGGTTGATTGGGCGCGCCGGCGCGTTCAGCCTCGATCACATGTTCGGGTTCTGAGCGCCATTCCACCGCGTTTTCTTGCGAGACCATCGGGCATGCCACAGCGTCACCACACCAAGCTCCTGATCATCGGATCGGGTCCCGCGGGCTACACGGCCGCGATCTACGCCGCGCGCGCGAACCTGAAGCCGATCCTCGTGCAGGGCATCCAGCCCGGCGGGCAGCTCACGATCACCACGGACGTCGAGAACTATCCGGGCTTCGCGGACGTGATCCAGGGACCCTGGCTCATGGAGCAGATGCAGAAGCAGGCCGAGCACGTCGGGACGACCGTGATCATGGACCTGATCGTCAAGGCCGACCTCTCCAAGCGGCCCTTCGTCTGCGTCGGCGATTCCGGCGACACCTATGTCGGCGAGGCGCTCGTGATCTGCACGGGGGCGCAGGCGCGCTGGCTCGGCATCCCCAGCGAGGAGAAGTTCCGCGGCTACGGCGTCTCCGCCTGCGCCACCTGCGACGGCTTCTTCTTCCGCGGCAAGGAAGTCGTGGTGATCGGCGGCGGCAACACCGCGGTCGAGGAGGCGATCTACCTCACGAATCACGCGACCAAAGTCACGCTCATCCACCGCCGCGACGCGCTGCGCGCGGAGAAGATCCTGCAGGACCGGCTCTTCGCCAATCCCAAGATCGACGTGATCTGGAATCACGTGGTCGAGGAGATCTTGGGCGAGCAGGGTCCGCCGCCGCGCGTCACGGGCGTCAGGCTCCGCGACGTCACGATCGGCGCACAGCGCGAGGTTCCCTGCACGGGATTCTTCGTCGCGATCGGCCACACGCCCGTGACCGAGCTCTTCAAGGGACAGCTTCGTCTCGACGAGGGCGGCTACATCCTCACGCGCCCCGACAGCACCGCGACGGACATCCCCGGCGTCTACGCCGCGGGCGACGTCAAGGACAAGATCTTTCGGCAAGCCGTCACAGCCGCGGGGCTCGGCTGCATGGCCGCGCTTGAGGCGGAGAAATTCCTCGCCGCGGAGGAAGCCGCGGCGGCGCTGAAGGCCGCTGAGTGAGCGAGCAACGCAAACCGCGCGTAACGGCGGCGCCCTTGCCGCAGGGCAAGGGCATGGACTGGGACAAGCTCCGCGTGTTCCACGCGGTGGCCGAAGCCGGCAGCTTCACGCATGCCGGCGAATCCCTGAACCTCAGCCAATCCGCGGTGAGCCGCCAAATCAGCGCGCTCGAGGAGAGTCTCTCCGTCCCGCTCTTCCATCGGCACGCGCGCGGGCTCATCCTCACGGAGCAAGGCGATCTCCTATATCGCACCGCGCGCGAAGTCTTCGCGAAGCTCGCGATGACCGAGGCGATGCTCTCGGAATCGAAGGACCGCCCGAAGGGGCCGCTCAAGGTGACGACGACCGTCGCCTTCGGCTCCGGCTGGCTCATCCCGCGCATCCGCGAGTTCCTGGAGCTCTATCCGGAGATCCAGCTCAGTATCGTCGTCGACGATAGCGAGCTCGATCTCTCGATGCGCGAGGCGGACGTGGCGATCCGCATGTCCGCCCCGCGCCAGCCCGATCTCGTGCAGCGGCATCTGCTGACGATCCGCTATCACATCTACGGCTCGCCCGCCTACATCAAGAAATACGGCACACCCCAGAAGCCCGAGGAGCTCGACCGGCACCGCATCATCATCTACGGCACCGACGCACGCCCGCCGACGCGGAACACGAATTGGCTGATCGAGGCCGGCGCGCGGCCCGGCACGGAGCGGAAGCCCATCCTCGCCGTCAACAACGTGCCCGCGATCTTTCGCGCGGTGGCGAGCGGGCTCGGCATTGCGGCATTGCCGGACTACATGGCGGCCGATGCCTCCGATCTCGTGCGGCTCCTCCCGGACCTCGCGGGCCCCGAGGTCGAGGCTTATTTCGTCTATCCCGAGGAGCTCAGGACCTCGAAGCGGATCGCGGTCTTCCGCGATTTTCTCCTGCGCAAGGTCGCGGAATCCAAGGCAAGTTGAGAAGCAGTCGCAACTCCAAGGGTTGCGGTTTTTGCAAATGAGAATCCTGAAATTAACCGTGGTGCCGAGCGGCCGCGGCGCGCATTTTCTCGCTCGCGCGATATTGCATCGCACCGAATTCGCCGCGTCGCGAGCGCCGCGTGCGGCAGCGAGTTCCGGACCCCCTGTTCGGAAAAGGGTCTTCGGACCCTACGTCTCCCAGACGTGAAGCCTCCCTGTTCAACTAGGCCCCGGGTAACTCCGGGGCCTTTCTTTTTCAGTGGGTTAGACCGGGAGCGCATATCCCCATATGCAGCCTCTGGTCGTTATGGGGCAATCTTGGGGCAACCCACTTTCCCGCCCCCGGCTTGCGGCAGTCGAGCGAACGCCACGCCCCGCAGGACACGAGACGTTTATTCTCAATGGCGCTCTCACAACGCCGGCTTGGCGTACCCCCACCCCGGCACCCCCCTCAAATCAATGCGGGTCCCATCTCGACGGCTCCGTATCGCATTCCACGCGGACGATGCCCTTCGCTTCGTGGCTCCTCGTCAGATCGATAAGACAATTTTTTCTTTGCTATAGGCCATCGCCGGTGTGATCGCCGCTCGACATCGAGAGTATTGCGTCCAAGCTCACGCCCTCTTCCGCCGCAGCCTGCACCCGGCGGAGCTGCTCCATCTCCTCTGGCGTGACCTCCGGAGCATATTTCCGGAGGCTGTCCCGGAGAGCGCTCACCATTCCCACCAGCCTCTGACCCTTCATTGGCTCACCAGAGCATTTTGCAGCCTGCGATAATAATTTCCTTATCTGGGGCGAGATTGACGTAGGAATGGCAGATTCGCGTGGGAACATATCCCAGGCCCTTGTATCGGCCTTGAAGTCCTTATTACAGGTTGGGCACGTGACCGACCCATATTGCGCGCGTGGGAGGCTGAGATGCTCGCCGCAATTCGGGCAGTTGATTTCCGCCCTACCGAATTTCGTGCTTGCGATCGATCCAGGGCTGAGTTGTTGATGTCGCTCCAAGATACTTTCCATGGCTCGTCGCTGAAATTCATCAACGCCCACGGAGGCGCCCAGCGCGGCCATAAGGTGAAGCGCTTTCTCGCAAGCCTGAGGGTGGCGCTTGTAGAGGAGGTAGGCGAGCCAATAGTTCCAGAACGCGGATTCATAAAAATATTCTAGCTTTAGGCGCCGGACTTTCAGGTCTCGAAGCGCCTGCATGCTGGTTTCGGTGTAGTTTGCGAGCTGAGCATCTATTTTTTGAGCGATCTCATCCTGCGAGCGAGCGGCTGAGACGCTCGCGACGAGATCATTCCATGCTTGCGTTATCCGCCGGGAGAGCCGCTCACATTCTGCACTTGAAAAATATCTTCGGTGCGCGGCTCCCGAAATCACCTGGAGTTTGCCCTGAATTTCACTCTCAATGAACGCCAGGGCCTTTTCCTCCATCGTACGCGAGCCAAACATCGCTGACACCTCCCTGCCTGAGGTCTGGTCGCTAAGAATCAGCGTTACGTGTCTCTTCCCATCGTATGCCACATGATCAGGAAGATCGGCCACAGAAACAGAATAAAGACAAAAGTAGCGAGCGGTCCGCTCGTTCCATGACGACCGCGCGCAATCCAGTTGGACGCGATGAGCAGCCTAATCACGGCATATATGCCGATCAAGACGTAGTCCACGCCGCACCACCTGAGGAAGCGACGCACTTACGTTAGAAATTATTCTATTCTAGCCCGCACTCATGCACCATGGCTCATCCGCGCTGCGGATTGCGGGCCTGGCCCGGGGCCTCAGCTTCGCTTGCGCTGGCGCCGTGTCGCGGCATCATTGCAAGGGCGGTGATCAATGCGATCCGCATTCTTGTCGGCAAACATGATCGGAAAACCCAAAACAACGATCAAACCTCGCCGTCCAGGAGGTCAGCCCGGAAATCGAAACGCATGGAAGCATGGGCATCGATCGGCGCAGGCCATACTCAGGCGCCAGCTCTGTTGCGCACACCTCAAGATCGTCGCGCACATCGGACTAGGCTTGCAGATGTTCTTTCGGACGGCACTCCCTCGGCCTCGTCCCTTGCGGCCAGACCAATTTGCGCTTCTCGCAATCCATGACCCCGACGCTCTGGGGATGCTGGAAGCTGCCGGGCGTGCTCGCGTTCCGGACGAACGCACCTCAGCACAGCTAAAGAAAAACCTGCTCGATTATCTGCGAACGATCGTGGGACTACCTGGAAAGCCGTGACGATCGGGGAACTTCAGGTGGGCTCATCGGGACTTACGAAGCTCGGCGACGGGCAAAGCCCAGTGCCAATAGGCCGCTCGCTATGAGCAGAAACGGTGCCGGCTCAGGCACGGGTAAAGGCTCTGCCCCATCGATGGTCGCTTGGTTGATGCCGAAGTTGGAGCAGCTCGCACTGCTATCTGAGCCGCACGCCATGGTGAAGACGACGCTGGTGACATCGGCTGTTGCGTCGCTCACGCCCAGAAAGATCGCTGAGCCGTTGGCACTCGACGTTTCGGTTCCGTTTTCGGTGAACGTGCCCAGAAGCGTCCCGCCGTCGAACGCCTGGATTTCAGCAATGAAATCTCCATAGGTATTTCTCGCTATTTGTGCTCCGACCACCTGAAGACGAGCATTGAACGTCAGGGTAAGCGACGTTGCCGTCGTCACGGGATTCGATTTCGAGGCCGCCGATAAGACGAAATCACCGGGGGAGAAATTGCCATCCCAGAGACCACTGAGGCCGATGCAGCACTGCTCCACTATTGCACCCGTGGTATCACTGCTCAGCCCCGCGATTCCCGTCGTCCCCAAGGTGCTCACGAAATTCTGCGTCGTATCAAAAGTCGTGCCGGGAACGCCGATTTGGTTCCAATAGATGGTATTTCCAGATGCAGGCCGAGTTGTGAGCTCGATGATGTTGGCGTGGGCGGCCGCAAATATTCCCGATGCGAGCCAAAGACCCGCCACGAAGAGGCACAACGGCTTGAGCCGCCGCATTTCCCCAATCAGCATTGCCCGACGCGCCCCAATAACCGCGATGCTTTAAGCCTACAGCTCTAAGAGTCTGCTGTCATGCTCCGCCCAATGCTAACAAAGACCACGTTCGATCTGGGATGGTGTGACCTCGGCGCGCCCTCCGGTCGTAATAGCTCGCCACCGGACCTGACGAGTACCGCCACCTCGGCCGATTTCACGCCAAAACCTATACGCGGTACAGGCCTCGGCTGCGCCCTCCGGCAGGGGGCAGAATCGCTAGCGGAGCCGTCACCTCGCGCTAAAGCCCATACCGCTTACAACGTCGAAGAGCGCAGCGTGCATCCTACCTCCGCTTGCCTGAGGTCTCCTTCTCTCCCAATCGCAGACATGGTCGCTGGGCCGCCGATGATCTGCAATGAGGTTGAAGTCGCGAGTGGGTGCAGCGTTCAATCCCGAGCTTTCACCTTGGCCTGTCCAGCCCACCAAGGTGTTTATTAGTATTGTGGTGCATTCGGCGCACCCTAGGCGTCCCACCGATCGCGCCCTCTTTCCGGCGATTGACGAACCCCGGCAAGGTCCGTCCTCAGCTGAAGCCGCTTGCGACACAAGGCATGTCGGCCCCGCTCTGCGACCCCCAGTCCTCCAATTCCTATACGCCGTATGGGTCCTGCCCGCCGCTTGCGCCTGGAAGGGATCGGGGCATAGGAGGAGGAAATGGACGCCGCCAGACCCAGTACCCCTTATAGCCCTGGCCTACCGAATGCGAATAGGCTCGGGTCTCTCTCCCCACGGCCCCCGTGGTGCGCCTCGACGAGGCAGCCGCGCTCAAGGAGCCGAGCCCGTGCGCTTCGATATCTTTTTTCACCCCATCCAGGGATAACGCCCGCCGCCGCCATTGCACGGGGCGACACCGCGAAGCGCTCCCGAATTCCGAAGTGATCCGCTTGAAGCCGGAGCATCAGCACCATAGCATCGCATTTATCCCAGAGCCGATCGGTGATGCCGCGCGGGAGCGCGATCACGCCATCGCCGCCGACCCAATTTCGGCCCTCGACCTGATAGCGCCACGCGCTCCTGGCGATCTTCTCGACCTCGCTTGGTGAGAGCGGCGGATCACATATAACGTTGTTTAATTTTCTTGCGACAAACTCAAGTTCTTCGAGACTTCGGCACCTCGGCGCTTCGAGGAGCAAAGCCCGGAATAGGTGATTGTTACGGGCGCCCTGCGGAGTGAGCCCGGGCGCCCCCGCCGGCCGCATCGATCCATCGACCGGCCCTCTGCCTTCCGAGAGGGGGAGGATTCCGGGCAGCACCTGCGGCAGCCGCGCGAGATCTTCGAGGCAGCCTCGCTCGATCGTATACTTGGCTCCGTCGGGGCGGCGCGAGGGAGGCGCGACGACAAATCCGCCGATACCTCGAACATCGATCTTCCTGCCTTCGAGACCAACGAGCGATCGCTCTCCAGAGCCTCGATACCAAAAATGGAGCCCGCCGCGCGGGGTTCGAGTTACCAGGGGCGTATGCCCGCAGCGGCTCTCGATCTCCTCCGCGAGATCGGCGTCGTCGACATCCACGACGGTCAGGCGAGAAGGGCCGGTGACGATTCCGACGTTCGCATGCGGAAATTTACGGCCCCAGGTCTCCAGGCAGGCCGCCGACGGTGCCCCCTTTAGCTTGCCCCATGGGATCAACGGCTGCTTGCCGGCTTCACCGCCGCAAGGGATCGGGACCGCTCCTTGCGCCGCATAAAGCGGCGCAGCGTCGGCGAAGGCGGTCATGAGGCTGCTTACAAACGGCCCGGGGGGGCCTCGATGACAGCTTTTGACTGATGTATCGCCTCTGACATCAGCTTGTCATGTGCCGGAGGATCGCCTTGTAGCCACCAAGGGTGGCCCATCGGCAGACCTGGTACCGGGTATATCGCCGGAATCCTGCTCCTTCGAGATCGGCTTGATACCAGAGGAAGCGGACCCCGCGTCGGTCTCTTTACCGCTTACGGCACCGGCTCGCGCTGCGCGGGCGTGGCCGATGTTTCTCCGCCTTGCTTGTCGCTGGGCCTCGGTGGTCGGAGCGCGCCATGGATCGGCGTCGATCCGGAAGGGCCATGCCGAGCATCGCACCCTGACGCAGAGGCGAACCTCCTCGGCGGAATTGGCACACTCGATGCAATGCGCGCGAAGCGCTGCCAGCGGCGACATTCGGGAATGGCCGATGGCTTCAAGCTCGGCCGGCGTCATGCGCCGGGGATCGCGGCCAACAGGGTTGCCATCGGAACCGAGTTCAAGGCCGGGTTTGAGACGAGTCATAGCGCGCCTCCAGCGAGCCGGCGCACGTCCTCGATCGGGATGCGCGTCGCTCTGCCGAACTTCAGCGCTCGGAGCTTGCCCTCGCGGACCAGATTGTAGACCGACGTTCTGCCGAGTTTCAGCGCTTCGGCCGTCTCGTCGATGGTGTAGGCCAGACGCGCTGGCCGCTGAGGGTTATTTGCAAAATTGAAGCTTTTGTTTTCGGTTTCCATGATGCTGCTCCGGAGACCGGCGGCACCATGAAAAAGGCCCCGGTCCCCTCAAGGGGTTTTCCGGAGCCTCCAGATCGGCGGCGCAGCCCAAGGAATTGCACAGCGCGCGTCGCAGTAGTTTGATGCAGGGGCGACCGATCGATCAGTGGCTCATTCGCGCGCGACTGCGATCCTACGCGCTCCTAGAGCGTCCGCAAGAGCCAACTGCAACCAAAATGCGGCCAATGCGACAGGAATCATAACAACGTCTACGCGGAAGCCGCCGCCGCCGCTCCTGGGAATGGGATAACGCTGCGAGAATTGTCGGCCGCATAGAGCACGAACTCTCCCCAGCGCTGCAACGCCGCCCGTCGCTCGTCAAGGCGATCATGGAGATCGTAGACTTTTTCCATACCCTGCGGGACATGACCGATCACGAGTTCGGCGGTTTTATCGTCGACGCCGAGCTTCGAGAGGCGGGTTCGGCATGTCCTCCGGAGATCGTGCAGCACGAAGGGCGCCGTGCCTTTGAGCTTCTTGCGCAGTCGCCGCATTGCACTGGCGGCACCGTTGAACAATTTCTTAGGATCGCGCCCTGAGAGCACGAAACCCATTGCTCCTTCGGAATATCTCGTGCGCAGAAGGTCGAGAGCCGGCGTCGAGAGCGGCACCACATGATCGGCGCCGGTCTTGTACCGGCTGCTCGGAATCGTCCAGAGGCCCTGCGATAGATCGATTTCCTCCCATCGCATGGCGCGAACCTCGTCGCGGCGCTGACCTGTTAAGATGAGCAGGCGCAGGAAGTCTCGCGTCGCCTGTCCAAGATCGGCAGAGGCCCGCCAGACGGCGCCGATCTCAGCAGGCTCAAGCGTCCGACGGCGGGGGCGCTCTCGGGTCGCGACTTCCTTCCTCCGGATCGTGGGAACGCCGCTGAGATATCCGCGCTGCTCTGACCAGCGCAACAGCGCCATCAGCTCGGAGAAGCCCCGATTTGCCTGGACGGGGAACCTCTTCTTGATCGTCTCGACCAGCTCGATCACGTCCGCCCTGCGCACCGTCCGCAGGAGCCGCGATCCGATCACGGGGTTGATGTGGTGCTCGAACAGCGTCGCCTTCTGCTTCCGCGTTCGCTCTCGAAGCGTCGAGCCGATCGCGTCCAGATATTGGCGATGCGCTCGGGCTACGGTCATGTTCATGGCCTCGGCGCGCGCGATGACTTCCTCGGGGCGCATCCCATCGCGCGACGCAGAGAGGTACTCGCCGCCCCGTCGCCGTGCTTCTGCAAGGGTCACCGCTGGATAGGCACCGATCGTGTGGCGCATTCGCCTGCCGCCGACGGTATGCCTCACCGCCCATACTCGCTCGCCACGTGGAGAGAGGCGCAGACAGAGACCGCGACAACCGCCATCGGCGATCTCACGCCACGTCGTCTGACCTCGCTCGGGCCGCAGAGAAGCAACAACGCTGTCGGTGAGGGACTTGGTCATGGGGCAATTCTGGGGCAAGAGGAAATAGTCGAGCACATCCTCCAGCGAATGCGCGCGCAAGTCAATTAGAGAAAAAGATAATTTAATAGCAACGTGATAATCGCAGGTCGGGCCGATCTCACGACCGCCATCGTTCGTCTCCATTCGCGTGGGATCGAGGCAGAATGCGTCTCCCAGACGTGAAGCCTCCCTGTTCAACTAGGCCCCGGGTAACTCCGGGGCCTTTCTTTTTTGCGGCGTGCTAGCATCCGCGGGCGGCCTGGCAGAGGGAAGAGCCCCATGGCGAACGACGTGAGTGCGGAGGTGATCCTCGGGAGCGGGGCGTTCCGCTACCGGGTGCTGCCCAATTGGGGTGAGCTGCCGCCGGGCTGGCGCTACGGCGACGTCGCCGCCGTCGGCGTCGATCGCAAGGACAACGTCTACGTCTTCAACCGCGGCCCGCATCCCATGATCGTCTACGACCGCAAGGGCCGCTTCCTGCGCTCCTGGGGCGAGGGCCTCTTCACGCGGGCGCACGGACTCCAAATGGGGCCCGACGACACCGTCTATCTGACCGACGACGGCGATCACACCGTGCGCCACTGCCGGCTCGACGGCACCGTCCTGATGACGATCGGAATTCCCGGCCGGCCCTCAGCCTTCATGAGCGGCCTTCCCTTCCACCGCTGCACGCACACGGCGCTCTCACCCAAGGGTGAGATCTACATCGCCGACGGGTATGGCAACGCCTGCGTCCACAAATACTCGCCCGACGGCAAGCGGCTCTTCTCCTGGGGCGAGCCCGGCACCGATCCCGGCCAGTTCAACATCGTGCACAACATCTGCTGCGACGCCGAGGGCTGGGTCTACGTCGCCGACCGCGAGAACCACCGCGTGCAGGTGTTCGACGGCAGCGGCCGATACGAGACGCAGTGGAACAATCTGCACCGGCCCTGCGCGCTGTGCTGTTGCGGCGGAAAGAGCCCGACCTTCGTCATCGGCGAGCTCGGGCCCGGCATGGCGGTGAACCGCAAGGTGCCCAATCTCGGCCCGCGCCTGTCGATCGTGGACATGAAGGGAAACCGCATCGCCCGGCTCGGCGGCGAAGAAGGCCCGGGCATCGCCAGCGGCAAGTTTCTGGCGCCGCATGGCCTCGCGCTGGATTCGAAGGGCGACATCTATGTCGGCGAGGTCGGCGTCACCGACTGGAAGACCAGCTTTCCGGACGACGAGATGCCGGCCATGGTGCGCGTCACGCGCTGTTTGCAGAAACTGGAGCGGGTGCGGGAGTAAGTGTCACGGCGTGGG
>DATKNV010000039.1:0-34386 GCA_035541215.1 Allostellaceae bacterium
CGCGTGGAGAGCCGCAAAGAGACCGGCGCCACCGCTACCGAGGATGAGAATGTCGGTCCGGCGCCGCTTCATGCCTTGACGCCGATCGCCGCGAGCGCCTTGGCGCGCCGCTCGGCCGCGATCGCGGAGACGGCGTCGTAGAGGCTCCCGCCATGGCTATCCATTGCGACGAGCAGGGGGCCGAATGACTTGATCCCGAAGCGCCAAAGGCTCTCGGGGTTGAGGTCGTCGAGGTCCACATCCTCGATCGCGGTGATCCAGGTGCTCTCGAGCGCCGCCGTTCCGCCGATGATCGCGAGATAAACCCCACCCAATTCCTGGAACGCACGCTTCGACGCTTCACCGAGGCCGCCTTTGCCGATGATGATGCGCACGCCGTACTGCTCCATCAGCGGGCGCGTGAAGCGCTCCATGCGCGCACTCGTGGTGGTACCGACGCAGATCGATTGGTAGCCCGCGGGAAACTCGTTCGAGACCGGCACCGGCTTGACGTTGGGCGCGGTGTGGATCACCGCCTGTCCGCGGAGATCGAAGCGGGTCTTGCGACCGCGGTCGAACATGTGGATTTGCGTGGCATCGCGGATGCCGAAGAGTGTCCGCTCCAGCGTCACGGTGTCGCTGACGCGGAGCGCGCGGACCTGCGCTTCCGTGATGGGCATCTCGAAGGAATGATGCGCCACGACTCAGGTTCCGATCTCGATGCCCGTGGGACGGATCGTCGCCACCGCCCGGCGCGCGGAGTGGCACTGGATGTTGACGCCGACGGGGTTCATGGTGATGTGCGTCGCCGCGAGCTCGACGTGGACGGCAAATGCAGTGCCGTCGCCGCCGAGGCCCTGCGGGCCGATTCCGAGGCTGTTGACGGCTTGGCTGAGCTCGCGCTCGAGCTTCGCCCCCTCCGGGTCCGTGCAGAGGCTGCCGAGCGGCCGCGTCGCCGCGATCTTCGCGAGATGCATGCAGAGGTCGGAGGTGCCGCCGACACCGACGCCGACGATGGTGGGCGGACAGACCTTGCCGCCCGCCTCGATCACGCAGTCGACGACGAAGGTCTTGATTCCGTCTACCCCCTCCGAGGGAATGCACATCTTGAGGAAGGAGCCGTTCTCGGAGCCGCTCCCCTTGGGGATCATCTCGATGCGGAGCTCGTCGGGCTCGCCCCAGAAATCGATGTTGATGATCGGCACCCGAACGCCGCAGGAGGTGTGCTCGTTCTTGCGGGTGATCGGGTGCACCACCGAGGAGCGCAGCGGATGCTCGCGCGTCGCTCGCGCGCAGCCGCGCTCGATCGCCTGTTTCAGCGCATAGCCGCGGACGTCGACGTTCTCGCCGATGAGGACGTTGTAGATGGGGATGCCCGTGTCCTGGCAGAGGAGGTTGTCGGTCTTCTCCGCGACCGCGATGTTCTCGCGCATGGTCGCGAGGATCGAGCGCGCGGTGCCGTCGCTCTCGGCGGCGTAGAGCCGGTCGAAGCCGCGCTTGATGTCCTCGGGAAGGATCTTGAGGGCACGGATGTAGAGGAGCTTCGCGAGTTCCTCGATGACGTCGAGATCGATGCGGAGGGTCATCGCTGCATTCCCCATTTGCGCACGGTGCGGACCTCGATGGTACGGAAGACAACGCTCTCCACCAGGAGGCCGATGATGATCACCGTGAAGAGTCCCGCGAAGACGTTCGCGATTTCAAGCTCGTTCTTGTTCTGGAAGATATACCAGCCGAGCCCGCCCGAGCCGGAGCTCACGCCGAAGACGAGCTCGGCCGCGATGAGCGTGCGCCAGGCGAAGGCCCAGCCGATCTTGAGCCCCGTGAGGATCGAGGGGAAGGCCGCCGGCACCAGTATCCGCAGCACGTAGGGAATGCCGCGGAGCCCGTAATTGTGCCCGGCCATCCGGAGCGTCTCCGAAACCGCGAGGAATCCGGAATGGGTGTTGAGCGAGAGCGGCCAGAGCACGGAGTGGATGAGCACGAAGATCATGCTCGGGTTGCCGAGGCCGAACCAGAGGAGCGCCAGCGGCAAGAGGGCGATCGCCGGGAGCGGGTTCAGCATTGCCGTGAGCGTGCTGAGGAAATCCGTGCCGATCCTCGTGGAGACCGCGAAGGTCGTGAGCGCCGCCGCGACGGCGACGCCCGCGACATAGCCCATCAGCAGCACTTTGATCGAGACGAAAGTGCGCGCGAGGAGCTCGCCGCTCAGCACGTCCTTCCAGAACGCCGCGACGGTGTCCGCGAATGTCGGAAACATCAGGGGATTGTCGAGCCGCGCGGAGTAGATCTGCCAAACTATGGCGAGGACGATCAGGATGAAGAGCTTCCGCACCGCGCCCATGTTTGTGACGCGCTCCCAATGCGAGAGCGGGCGCCTGATCTCGCCGACGTTGCGCGCGTCGAGCGTCTCGCGCACGAATTCCGGGCGCGCGGGCGGGGTCGCCAAGGGGCTTACGGAGGCCTTCATCGTCGCACCGCCTCTTCCTCCACCGCCTCCGCGAAGAGCATGTCGTGAATGCGCTGTCGCAGCGCCAGGAACGCGGCATCGCCGGCGGTGGCGTGCCCGTGCGTCGAGTTGAGCTCGGCCTTCACCTGACCCGGGTGCGGGGAGAGGACGAGGATGCGGTTTCCCACGATGATCGCCTCCTCGATCGAGTGCGTGACGAAGAGGACGGTGAAGCGGGTGTCCGCCCAGAGCTGCAGCAGCTCCTCCTGCATGCGGCGTCGGGTAAGGGCGTCGAGCGCGGCGAAGGGCTCGTCCATCAGCAGGATTTCCGGCTCCATCGCCATCGCCCGCGCGATCGCGACGCGCTGCTTCATGCCGCCCGACAGCATGTGCGGGTAGACGTCGTGGAACTCCCGGAGCTTCACTTTGTCGATCGCCCCGAGCGCGCGCTCGGCGGCCTCCTTCCGGCCGTAGCTCGCGCTCGCGAGCATCGGGAACGTCACGTTCTGCAGCACCGTTTTCCACGGCAGCAGCTGGTCGAATTCCTGGAACACCATCATCCGGTCGGGGCCCGGGCGGTCGACCGGTGCTCCGTTGAGGCGGATCGCGCCCTCGGCAGGCCGCAGGAATCCGCCGACGCCCTTGAGGAGGGTCGATTTTCCGCAGCCGGACGGGCCCAGAAGCACGAAGCGGTCGCCCCGATAGACGCGGAAGCTCACGCGGTAGGTCGCGGTGACCAGATGCTCCTTCGTCTTGTATTGCAGCGTGACGCCGTCGACCTCGAGGAGCGGTACGTCGCCGGCCGCGAGTATGCGCGCGGTCTCCGAGGACTCGTCCATCAGCTTCCCTTGACGCCGTGGATCTCCGGGAAGAACAGGTCCTGCCAGCTCTGGGGCGCGGCGTCGATCGCGTGGATCTTCTGCATGAACTCCGCGTATTTCATCACGTTCTGCGGCACCGTCGTGAAGACGTTCTCGGGATCGCGGATCATTTTCTCGACGAAATCCGGCGCGAGGTTGGACTTCTCCTCCTCGATGTAGATCGCCGCCGCCTTCTTGGGATCGTTGTGAATGAGGTTCATAGCCTCGCCGAGTGCCGTCAAAAAGGCGGCGTAGACCCGAGGGTTCTCGTCGTGGAACGTCCGGGTGGTCCAGACGACGTTGAAGGTGTGGGGGCCGCCGAGCACGTCGTAGGAGTTGAGGACGCGGTGTGCGCGCGGGTCCCGGAGCTCCTGGTACATGAAGGGCGCGCTTCCGAAATGCGCGGTGATCTCGGAATGGCCGGAGAGCATGGCCGTCATGGCGTCGGGATGCTTCATCGAGACCGTGAGCGCATCGAGCTTGGCGAAATTCGTCTCGCCGAACATCTGCGCCGCCGCCATCTGCAGCGTCACCGCCTGGATCGAGACCTTGACCGCGGGAAGGCCGATGCGGTCGCTCTCGCCGAAATCCGCGATGGTCCTGACCTTGGGGTTGACGCTGACGAGGTAGAGCGGCATCGCGTTGAGGGACGCGACGCCCTTCACCTGCTGGCGCCCTTGCGTCTTGCTCCAGATTGTCAGGAGCGGGCCCACGCCGCCGGAGGAAAAGTCGAGATTGCCGGAGAGGAGGGCGTCGTTCATGGAGTTGCCCGCGCCGAACTGCGCCCAGGACACCTTTAGATTGGCGATGCCGGCCTTGGCAGCGGCCTTCTCTAGAAGCTGCTCGTGATGCATTACCGTCAGCGGGAGATAGCTGATCCCGAATTGCTGCGCGATCCGGACCTCACTCACTTCGGCGCGCACGGCGGTCGCGCTTCCGAGACAGGCGGCGGCGCAGAGAATGAAGGCCCAGCGGCTCCGGCGATGTGTCATGGCGGCGACCTCTCTAGCCTCCAGCGCTTTCGATGCGCCTTTAGAGCGCATTGAGCAGGAAGAGCAGCCCGACCGCAAGGCTGATCCCCGCGGAAATCCCGACCGCCGATTTCTGCCAGCTCGGCCAGGCCAGAAACTCCAGCGCGAGGAGCCGGAGCCCGCCCGTGAGATGCGCCGCGAGCAGGACCACGAGCCCGGCCTCCGCGACGGTAACCAGGGGTTGCCGCGTCCAATCGAGAAAAGCATCGAGGCGCGCGGTTCCAGTGATCGCGGTCGAGAGGGCCCAGAAATGGAAGGGCAGAAACACTGCCAGCAGCAATCCCGAGACCCGGTGCAGCAGGAAGGCCCAATAGCTCGGGTGATTGCGCGCCCGCCAACTCATGCGAAGAGCCCGATCGCCGCGCGCCATCCCGCGACGAGGAGAAAAAGGCTCGCGCAGGCCGCGGCGCTGTCGAGGCTGGGCCCGCGCCACGGCGTCATCTCCCGGAGGATCGTGCGCAGCCCCACGCCCGCGTGCAGCGCCGCCGCCAGCGCGAAGACGAGGTAGAAGCCGAGCCACCAGGGATTGCCCTGAGTGCGCGCGAGCACCGCTGCGGCGCTGAGCCCTGTGCGCACGGCATAGACGATGGTCGCGAGATGGACGAGGACCGCAACCGCAAGCACGGCCGCCGTCGCGCGCTGCACGATCCAGAGCCAGGTCTCCGCGCGAGCGGTCATAGCTCGCCGCGGAGAAGCGCTCGCGCCGTCGCGCGCTTCAATCCCGCGATCGATCCCGTGGGATCGAGCGATTTGGGGCAGCGCTCGACGCAGCTTCGATGGCTGTGGCAGGCGTGACAGCCGGCGTCTCCCGCAATCGCCGCGAGCCGCTCGCGGTTCCCGGCGTCGCGGAGGTCGGTTACCAGCGTCCACGCGCGATTGAGGGCCGCGGGTCCGAGGTAGTCGGGGTTCCAGGCGACGACGTCGCAGGAGGCGTAGCAGACGCCGCAGCCGATGCACTCGATCCCCGCGCTCGCAGCCCGACGCTCTGGTGTATCCGGCCGCACCGCCGCGAAATCCTTGGGCGCGTCGGCGGCCGGGACGAAGGCTCCCTTGGCGCGCGTCCATTTCTCGAAGAACGCCGTCATGTCCGTGACGAGGTCCCTGATTACCGGGAGATTGGCGAGTGGTCGCAGCTCGAGTTTTCCGCGGCGCAGGACCTTGCGCACATGGGTGCGGCAGGTCCAGCGCGCGACGCCGTTCACGGTCATGGCGCAGGAGCCGCACATGCCCACACGGCACGCGAAGCGGTAGGAGAGCGTAGGGTCGAGCTGGCGCTGAATGTAGGTCACGACATCCAGCACGGTCTGGCTGTCCTGCTCGGGCACCTCGTAGGGGCGCAGGCTTCCGTCCACGCCTCCGCGCCAGACCGCGACCTCGATGGTGCCGCTCACGCGCTCTGATAGAGCTTCGTCATCACGAATTCGCGGTGCCCCAGCGCTTCAGCGCAGGTGAGGCGGCCGTTGCAGGTGCGGATCATGATGTCGATGAGCCGGTCGCCGGCCTCGTCGAGCGTCATCTCGCGCCGGAGGATGCCGGAGACGTCGAGGTCGACGTGTTCGCTCATGGTGCGCGCGGTCTTAGGGTTGGCGGTGAGCTTGATCACGGGCTCGATGGGATTGCCGATGACGTTGCCCTGTCCCGTCGGGAAGAGATGCACGACGAAGCCTGCCGCCGCCTGCAAGGTCACGCACTCCGCCGCCGCCGAGGAGGTATCCATGAAATAGAGCCCCGGCCCCTTCTTCGGCGCCTCCGCGGGCTTCAGCACGTCGATGAACTTCGCCTTCCTGCCGATCTTCGCGAGGTTGCCGAAGGCCTTCTCCTCGATGGTCGTGAGGCCGCCGGCGATGTTGCCCTTGGTCGGCTGCGATTCCGAGAGGTCGTTCGTCTTGTGGCGGTCGATCACGGCCTGATAGGCCATGAAGGTGTCCATGAATTTCTTCGCGGCCTGCTTGTTGGCCGCGCGGCTCGCGCAGACGAGCTCGGCGCCAGTGATCTCCGAGGTCTCGCCGAAGCAGCTGGTGACGCCGAGCGGGTCGAGCTTGTCAATGAGATTGCCGACCGTCGGGCAAGAGGCGAGCCCCGAGGTCGTGTCGCTCTCGCCGCATTTGGTGGAGACGAAGAGCTCCGTGAGCGCGCAGCTCTCGCGCTGCTTCTCCGAGGCCCAGTGCAAGAACTCCTTCGCCTTGCGCGAGGCTGCGGCGATGGTTGCGATGTCGCCGTTCTCCTCGATGGCGAAGCCCTCGACGGGCTTTCCGGTCTTGGCGATGCCCTGTACCACGCGTCCGGTCCAGCCCGGCTCGATCCCGATCACCACGCAGGCCGCGACGTTGGGGTTGGAGCCGGTGCCGATGAGGGTGCGGAAAAAGAGCTCGAGGTCCTCACCGAACTGCAGCCTCCCATAGGCGTGCGGCAGCGCCATGGTGCCCTTGATGTTGTTAGCGACGGCCTCGGCCGCGGCGTTGGAGAGATCGTCGAGCGGCAGGATTATGACGTGATTGCGGATGCCGACGCGGCCGCTCTCGCGGCGGTAGCCCAGGAACTCCGTGCGCGAGGCGCGCTTTGCGACTGCTCGGGCCATGCTCACCACCTCTTCGTCTTCATGTTGTGGACGTGGACGTGCCCGCCCTTGCCGATATTGGCGACGGCGCGGCCGACGTCGTGACCGTATTTGAGCACTGTGGCTCCGCTCTTGATCGCGTCGAGCGCGATCTTGTGCCCGAGCGGCACCGCGTCCGCGGCCTTGAGGCGGACCGTCTCGTCCGTTTCCATGATCCAGCCCGTGAGCATGTCGCCGGGCTTCACGGTCTCCACCACGACGACGCCGACCGTGTCGGCTTTGTCGTGCACGATGAAATGCGTGGGCATCGCCTCTCCCTAGGAGCTGTTCTGGTTGGCGGCAACGCTATGAACGGACTGTCGGATTGTCAACGTCGGGTCCGCGCATCCCTTCAATCCGCTGTCGCGCGGTCGGCGGCCTTGGTGTTGGTGCGCAGGGGACGCTCCTGGAGCGTCGATGCGACCGCGAGCGCGACGCCCGCGAGCCCCGCCGCGGCGCCGAACACGACGTGAAAGGCATAGCCGAGCGCCGGGAGCACGGCCTCCTTGAGACCCGGGGCCAGGCGCGCGAGCCCCTCGGGGCCGCCGCGCAGCAGGGCGAGGCTATCGTCGCCCAGCGCGGCACCGCCGCTCGCGAGGCAATGCTCGAGCGCAACGATGAGGACCGACCAGAGTATGGCGGCGCCGAAGGAGCCGCCCATGGAGCGGAAGAAATTGACCGCGGAGCTCGCAACTCCGATGTCGCGGGGGTCGGCGGCATTCTGCACGGAGACCAGCATCACCGGGAAGGTGAAGCCGAAGCCCATCCCGATGATCGCGAGATAGCCCGCGATCGCCAGCGTCGGTGTGGCCGTGGTCATGGTCGCGAGCAGCGCCAATCCCGCGGTCGCGAGCGCAAGGCCCAAGATGGGGAGGCGCTTGTACCGGCCGGTCGCCTGCATGATGCGGCCCGTGATGAAGGAACTCACGACCGTCGCACCCATGAACGGCGCCATCAGGAGGCCGGAATCGCTGGGGCTCACCCCCCGCACGATCTGCAGGAAGATTGGCAGCAGCATGGTGGTGCCGAAGAGCACCATCGCCACGAGAAAGGAGACGGTGTTCGCGGTGCGGAAGACATTGTTGCCGAAGAGGCGCGGCGGCAGGATCGGCTCGATCGCGCGCAGCTCCTGGATCAGGAACAGCGCCAGGAGCGCCACGCCGCCGAGGCTCAAGGCGATGATCGGCGGGGAGAGCCACGAGAACTGCGACCCGCCCCAGGTCGCGACCAGCAGCAGCGAGGCGACGCCGCCGGTCAGCAACGCCGCGCCGAGATAATCGATTGAGCGGCGCTCGCTCCGCCTCGTGAGATGCCGGAGCGCCCGCCAGCAGAGCAGGTATGCAAGCGCGCCGACCGGGAGGTTGATCCAGAACACCCAGCGCCAGGAGAGATGGTCGACGAAGAAGCCGCCGAGCACCGGTCCGCCCACGCTCGCGCTCGCCCAGACGCCGCTGAGATAGCCTTGGTAGCGCCCGCGCTCGCGCGGCGAGACGTGATCTGCGAGTACGGCATGGGCAAGCGTGATGAGCCCGCCGCCGCCGAGCCCCTGGAAGGCGCGCGCAATGATGAGCTGCGGCATCGACTGCGCGATCGCGCAGAGGACCGAGCCGCCGATGAAGATCGCGATCGCGCCCTGCAGCAGGCTCCTGCGGCCATAGAGATCGCTGAGCTTGCCATAGATCGGCGTCGAGGCGGTCGAGGTCAGCAGATAGACCGCGACGACCCAGGAGAGATGCTCGACGCCTGAGAGGTCTGCCGCGATGGTCGGGAGCGCGGTGGAGATGATGGTCTGGTCGAGCGCCGCCAGGAACATTCCCAGCAGAATGCCGCTCAATATGCGCAGCACCGCGCGATAGGAGAGAGCTTCGTCGGCTGCCATGGGCGGATGCTAGGAGCGGCCGTAAACCGGCACCACGGCGCCGCGGGTCACGCGGTTCTCCGGGCTCGCGAGGAAAAGGATCGTGGCCGCCACCTCCTCGACCTTGGGCCAGAGCTCGTGCTTCGCCTTCGGCATCGCCAGGCGATTGGCGGGCGTGTCGAGGACGGAAGGCGCGACCGCGTTGACGAGGATGTTCTCCTTGGCGAGCTCCTCGCCGAGCGCCGCGGTGAGAGCGGCCACCGCGGCCTTGCTCGCGGCATAGGCGCTCATGCCCGCGCCCTGCCGCGGCTCGAGCGCGGGCCGCGCCGTGACGTTGACGATGCGGCCGCCGCCGGACTTGCGCAGCGACCCCACCGCGGCCCTGCAGCAGAGAAAGCAGGTCACGAAATTCATCTGAAGCTGTTGCGCCAGCGCGGCCTTGTCGGTATCAGCGATGCCGCCCGCGGCGAACCCGCCGGCGAGATGGACCGAGGCCCAAAGCCGCGGTACCTCCGCATATAGCCGCTCAACCGCCGCCTCGTCCGCGAGATCGCCAGGGCCCGAGAGGCGCAGGCGGGTGTCGCCGCGAAAGGGAAATCGCTCGGCCTCGGCGGGGTGGATATACGGCACGTGGCACTGCGCGCCCGCCTGCAGGAGCGCGCCGACGACGGCAATCCCCAGTGCTCCGGTGCCGCCGGTAACCATCACGTGCCGGTCGCGATACTCCATGCGCCCATCCTCGCCTCTCTATGGCGCCTAGTATCGTCTCTCGGGAAGCGTGGGGCCAGACCGCTCTTTCGGACGCTTCAATCGGCCGCGTCCGGCGGCTAAGCTCACCCGACCGAACGAAAAGGAGAGCCTCATGGCCGAGCTGGTGCTGAAGGGCGGGCGGGTCATCGACCCCAGCCAGAATCTCGACGGCGTCGCCGACGTCGTCTTCGCGGACGGGCGGGTGAAGGCCGTCGGGCGCGATGCCGCGCACGCGCGCGATGCCGAGGTCCGCGATGCCAAGGGATTCATCGTGACGCCGGGCCTGATCGACCTGCACACGCACGTCTATTGGGGAGGCACCTCGCTCGGCGTCGACGCCGCGGCGCTCGCGCGCAGCAGCGGCACCACCACCTTCGTAGATGCCGGCAGCGCCGGGCCCGGCAATTTCCACGGCTTCCGCCGGCACGTGATCGAGCCCTCGCCGGTGCGGATCATTCCCTATTTGAACATCTCCTTCGCCGGCATTTTCGCCTTCAGCGCGTCCGTCATGGTCGGCGAGTGCGCGGACGTGCGGCTCCTCGATCTCCGGGAATGCCGACGGGTCGCGGAGGAGAATCGCGACCTCGTCGTGGGCATCAAGGTTCGCGTGGGCAAGGGCGCCGGCGGCAGCTCGGGGGTGGCGCCGCTGGACATGGCGCTCGAGGTCGCTGAGAGCGTGAGCCTGCCGGTGATGGCGCATCTCGATTTTCCGCCGCCGAGCCGCCGCGAGGTGATGAGCCGGCTCCGTAAGGGCGACGTGCTCACGCACTGCTTCCGCCCCTTTCCGAACGCGCCCGCGAAGCCCAACGGCGGCGTGCGCGAGGAGATCCTCGAAGCAAGACAGCGCGGCGTGATCTTCGACATTGGCCACGGGCAAGGCTCCTTTGGCTTCGGCACCACGCGCGCGATGCTGGAAGCGGGCTTCCTCCCGGACGTCATCAGCAGCGACGTGCACATCCTCAGTATCGACGGCCCCGCCTTCGACCTCCTGCACACGATGTCGAAGTTCGTGGTGCTGGGCGTGCCGCTGCCAACCGTCATTCGCGCGGCAACGGTGGCGCCAGCGCAGGCAATCGGCCGGCCCGAGCTCGGGACCTTCAAGCCGGGTTCCGTCGGCGATGCGACGCTCATTGCCATCGAGGAGGGGCAGTTCACCTACCGCGACGTGCTCGGCGAGCCGCTCCAAGGCAGCAAGAAGCTCGCGGCCAAGGGCGTGGTCATCGGCGGCAAGTGGTGGCACCCGTGAAGATCGCGCGCATCGAGGCGATCCCACTCAGCATTCCCTACGAGCGCGCCGGCAATCCCTCGGGGTGGGCGCGCCAAGGTTTCGCCGCCCTCACGACCTTGCTGGTGCGTGTCGAGACCGAGGACGGGCTAGTCGGCTGGGGCGATGCCTTCGCCTACAACTGCCAACGCGCGGTGCAGGCCGCGGTCGAGGACATGGTGACGCCGGCGGTGCTGGGGCGCGATGCCCGAGACATCGCGGGCATCATGCTGGACCTGCAGAAGCTGCTGCATCTCTTCGGCCGCTACGGCATCACGATCTTCGCGCTCTCGGGCCTCGACATCGCGCTTTGGGATCTCGCGGGGAAGCGCGCGGGAAAGCCGCTGGTGGAGTTGCTTGGCGGTCCCGCGCGGATGGAGCTCGACGCCTATGCGAGCCTCTTCCGTCTGCACGATCGCGAGATCGTCGCGGAGCAGACGCGCGAGGCGATCGCGCGCGGCTACCGCTACATCAAGCTGCACGAGACGCAAGAGCCGGAGGTGAAGGCCTCGCGCGAGGCCGCGGGTCCGGGAATTCCCATCATGGTCGACACGAATTGTCCCTGGACCCCGGCCGAGGCGCGCGAGAACGCCCTCAAGCTCAAGAAATACGATCTCCACTGGCTCGAGGAGCCGATCTTCCCGCCGGAGAA
Source organism: Allostellaceae bacterium (assembly GCA_035541215.1). Classification (GTDB taxonomy): domain Bacteria; phylum Pseudomonadota; class Alphaproteobacteria; order ATCC43930; family CGMCC-115725; genus DASZHJ01. The sequence goes on from DATKNV010000039.1 coordinate 11,440, forward strand.
TTTTCGCGCGCTCGCAGCGCTCCGCGCCGAGACCGGCATCCCCATCGCCGCCGGCGAGAACGCCTGTACCTCATTCGAATTCGAAAAGATGCTGGCGGCGGGTGCCGTCACCTACGCGCAGCCCAGCGTGACCAAGGTCGGCGGCATCACCGAGTTCCGCAAGGTGGCGGCGCTCGTGGAAGCCGCGGGCGTCTCGCTCATGCCGCACTCGCCCTATTTCGGCCCGGGCTTTCTCGCGACGTTGCACTTGGCGGCGGCGCAACCAGCGCCGAGCCTCATCGAACGATTCTATCTGAAGGTCGAAGCGAGCCTTTACGGCGACGCCGTCGATCCCGTACGCGGCAAATTTCGCCTTCCCTCCGGCCCCGGCCTCGGGTGCGAGCCCGACGCCGAGGTGATCAAGACCTATCGGGTCAAGGAGAGCTGAGCGCCCGGCCGAGCGCCTGGCCAGCCGCGTCGACGGCGGGCCCGGCATCGCCGATGATCCGGCCCATAGTGACGAAGCCGTGGATTAGGCGCTCGTAGTGCTTGTGCTCGACGGCGACGCCGGCCTCGCGGAGCTTCGCGACATAGGCCTCGCCCTCGGTACTCAGGGGATCGAATCCGACGGTGAGGAGATAGGCCGGGGGCAGGCCGCGGAAATCGCGAGCGAAGAGCGGCGATGCCCGCCGATCCCGTTGATCTGCGGCGTTGCGGAGATAGAGGTCGCGGAACCACACCATGGTCTTGGCTGCGAGCGGCATGCCCTCGCAGGGATTGCGTTTGGTGAGCTCGAGCGTGAGATCGACCGCGGGGTAGATCAGGAGCTGGAAGCGCAGCGCGGGGCCGCCGCGGTCGCGGGCGTCGAGCGCCGCCACCGCCGCGAGATTGCCGCCGGCGCTATCGCCGCCTACCGCAAGACGCGCGGGATCGAGGCCGAGCGACGCCGCTTGCTCCGCAACCCAGCGCATCGCCGCGAGCGCGTCGTCGATTGCGGCCGGGAACTTGTGCTCGGGGGCGACGCGGTACTCGACGGAGACCACCGCGGCGTGCGCGCTGTTGGCGAGCCGCCGGCAGACGCCGTCATGCGTGTCGAGATCGCCGAAGACCCAGCCGCCGCCGTGGAAGAACACGAGCGCCGGCAAGGCCGCGCCCGCCGCCGTGCCCAGGCCGCGATAAAGGCGAAGCGGGATCGGTCCTTGCGGGCCCGGTGCGAGCAGATCGCGCACCGCCGCCACCTCCGGCGGTTCCGGCTGCAATATGGTGCGGGCGTTGCGATAGAGCTGCCGCGCGGCCGTCGGCTCCATCGCATCGTAAGGCGGGCGCCCGGACTCGCGGATGAGATCGAGGACGCGCTGCGCGTCGGGATGAAGCTCGGTCACAGCGGATCTCAGCGAGTCCACTCGAGGACGACCGCCGCGGTCTCGTCGGGCTTGTCGAGCTCCGCCAAATGCCCCGCGCCCGCGATCACCTTGAGCTCGGTCGGGCCTTTGATCCCCGCGATGAAGCGCTGCGCATAGCTCCGCGGGAGGATGCGGTCCTCCGCGCCCCAGATCAGCAAGGTCGGCGCCTCGATGAGCGGCAGGCGCTTGGCGAGGCCGGTGTTGCCGAGCGGCCAGAAGACGCGCGCGGCGGCTTCGTTGGCGCGCGTCTGCTCGATCGGCCATTCGGGGGAATTGGCGCCAGCGGGCGCTTCCTTAAGAGCATTCCACTTCGCGGGATCGGCGCAGAGCAGGCCCGCGACCTCGTTCGCACGCTGCGCCCAGGGGTCGGTCGCGGGGTCCTTCTCGTCGAAGAGACCGAAGGGCGCGATGAGCGCGAGGCGGCGCACGGTGCCGGGCCAGATCGCGGCCATGTCCGCGGCGAAGGAGGCGCCGACCGAGCTCCCCGCGAGATCGGCGCCCTCGAGTCCGGCCGCCGCTAGCAGGTGGCGGACGGCCAGCACCCAATCCAAATGATTGTCGAGCACGGCATGACCAGTGGCGCCCGGGAAGCCCGGCAGCGACGGCACGATCACCGTGCGCTTCTCCGAGAGTCGGTCCAGGAACGGAATCCACCGCGGCAGCCCGCCGAAGCCCGCGAGGAAGCCGAGCTTGGGACCGCTGCCCTGGCGCCAGACGCGGCAGGGAAAGCCGTTGATCTCGACGGTCGTCGTCTCCGGCATGGCCGCGCTATTCGGCGGCGGAGCGCTGCGGCGCGAAGGCCGGGACCTCCGCGCGGAGATGCCGCGCCATCGGCTGCGGCCACCAGCGGTCCTCCCACTCCGAGAAGAGATCCTTCAGCTGCGGCATCACCTTCTCCGCGAAGAGGCGCGTGTTGTAGCGCGTGACGTCCTTACTCATGTTGCCGAATTGCAGCAGCAGCATGAGGTGGCCGACATTGAGATCGGTCGCAACCTGTTTCAGCTGCTCCGCGACTTCGTCGGGCGAGCCCACGATGACGTAGCCGCGCTCGACGATGTCGCTCATGTCCTTGGCCAGCATCTGGAACTTGTCGTTATAGCGCGGCGGCGCTGCGCCCGCGGCTTGCTGCACCTGGCTCATGATCCCCGCGCGCTGGGTCGCCTCCGTGTTGTAGCCCGGCGGCGTCGCGAATTTGGCGCCGACATGGAGGCAGCGGCCGTAGAAATATTCCGCGGGCTCCTTGTAGAGCTTCAGTGCCTCGGCGCGGCTTTCCGCAACGCCCACGAATTGCAGGAAGCCCGCGCGATAGGGATTACGGTCCTTGCCAAGCCGCGCCATCTCCTTCCAGAAGCCTTCGACGGTCGCTCGCCCGGCCTTGTAGCCGTAATAGGAGAGATAGGAGTAGACGTAGTCCATCTTCGCGCACCACCGCCACGTCTCGACGGAGCCACCGCCGGGAATCCAGATTGGCGGATGCGGCTGCTGCACCGGGCGCGGCCAGACGTTGACATAGCGCTGCTGGTTGAAGCGGCCGTTGAAGGCGAAGGTGTCGCGCTCGGTCCAGGCGCGCACGACGAGATCGTGCGCCTCGAGATAGCGCTCGCGGAGCATGCTGGGGTTCTGGCCGTAAGCGTAGCAGGTGTCCATCGGCGTCCCCACGGGGAAGCCCGCGATGAGCCGGCCGCCGCTGATGCAGTCGATCATCGCGAATTCCTCGGCGACCCGCGTCGGGGGGTTGTAGAGGGCGAGCGAATTGCCGAGGACGCAGATCGCGGTGTCGGTGGTACGGCGCGAGAGCGCGGTCGCGATCAGATTGGGCGAAGGCATGAGCCCGTAGCCGTTCGAGTGATGCTCGTTGACGCAGACGGCGTCGAAGCCGCATTCGGCGGCGTATTCGAGCTCGTCCATGAAGTCGTTGTACATGAGGTGCGCGCGCTTGGGGTCGAACAGCGAGGAGTGGATGTCGACCCAGACCGACGGATGCTTCTCCCGGAAGTCCTCGGGCAGTTCCGTGTAGGGCATCAGGTGGAACCACAGGAGCTTCATGGCGCGTCTCCCTCCATCGGCCGTTCGACTTCACTATAGGGTCAAGCCGCTGTCCTGTAACCGGGATTCTCGCGTTCGCCGCTCGCTTAACGAATTCTCAACGCTGATTTCTCTAGGCTCGGGGGAGTCCGTTGCAGGAGGCTTCCATGCGCTTTGCGATTGCGGCAATTTCCGTGCTGGCACTTGTCGCGGCGGCTCCGCTTGCCGCCATGGCGCAAGACGTGGTGACCGGCGCGACACCGGGCGCGGCGACTGACGTGGGAAACGCAACGGGTCAAAAGCTCAGCGGTGCTGCGGCCGCGGTTGGGGGTGCCGGAGGAGGCGCTTCCGGGGGCGGCGGCGGCGCGTCTTCGACGCATCAGCCGATCAAGCACACCGCCGCGAAGCACGAGCCGGAGAAGCATACGCCGGAGAAGTACAGCCCGGAAAAGCACACGCCGGAGAAGCACGAGCCCATCAAGCACGTCAGCGAAAAGCACACACCGGAAAAGCACACTCCCGAGAAGCACACCCCCGAGAAGCACACTCCGGTGAAGCACTGATCGCGGCGATCGCGCTCAGCGGGGACGGCGCCGCCCCTTGAGTTTCTCGAGATCGGGAAGCGGCCGAGCCGTGCGCGGATCTCTTGCGAAGAGGCCCTCCAGCGCATGCGCCACGTCCAGCACGAATTTGTCGGCGCGCGCCGGCCCCACGATCTGAAGTCCGAAGGGCGTGCCCGTGGGCTCGAGGCCGCAGGGAATCGAGATCGCGGGATGCGCCGTCAGCGTGATGTAATAGGTCGGCGCGAGCCAACTGTAATAGGTCGGCAGCTTCTTCCCGTCGATCTCCGCGCAGTAGCGCTGCTCCACCGGGAAGGGTGGGACCGGAACGGTGGGGCAGATCAGGATATCGTGGTCCCGGAAGAATTCCTGGAAGGCGCGGTAGATGCGGGTCTGCATGGCGTGGCCGCGCGCGGCGTCGGCTGCGCTCATGGCGAGGCCCTGCTCGTAATTGGCGACGATGTTGGGCCCGAGCTTGTCGCGGTGCCGCTCGTAGCGCTCCTTGTGCGCCGCCAGGAAATTGAGCGCGCGGATGATGCCGAAGGCCTCGTCGGCGCCGGTCATGTCGGGGTCGCGGGCATCGCAGCGCTTGAAGGCATGCTTGATGAGCCCGATTCGCTCGTGGAAGGTCGCGCGGTTGCCGGGATCGATCGGCAAGCCACCGAGATCCTCGGAGATGGCGACGCGGAGCTTCGATAAATCGACGGGCGCGACCGACGCGAACTCCGCGGGATCGACGCGGGAGGCGAGAGGGTCGCGGCTGTCGTCGGAGACCTGCGCCTGCAGCAGCAGGAGCGTATCCGCGACGGTGCGGCCCATCGGCCCCTGCACCGAGATCGGCGTCCAGCCGAGCGTGCGGCGCTCGGTCGCGACGAGGCCCGGCGAGGGCCGGAAGCCCACCACGCCGCAGAAGGCCGCGGGGATGCGGAGGCTGCCGCCGGTGTCGGAGCCGGTGCAGGTCGGCAGCATCGACGTCGCGAGCGCCACCGCCGAGCCGCCGGAGGAGCCGCCGCAGATGCGCGCGGGATCGAAGGGATTGCCAGTCGACCCCCAGACGGGATTGGTCGTGTTGGCTCCGGCGCCGAATTCGGGCGTGTTGGTCTTGCCCAGGACGATCGCGCCGGCGTGCCGCACCGCCGCCACCATGCGCTCATCCTTTTCCGGGACGTAGTCCTTGTAAATGGGCGAGCCCCAGGTGGTTTTGATGCCGGCGGTCTCGTTGAGGTCCTTGATGCCGATGGGGAGGCCGTGGAGCGGTCCGAGCTCCTCGCCCGCGAGCACCGCTTTCTCCGCGGCCTTCGCCTCCGACGTCGCGCGATCGATCGCGGTCGCGGTGATCGCGTTGAGCGCGGGATTTACCGCCCCGATGCGCTCGAGACAGCTCTCCAGGAGCTCCACCGGCGAGATCGCCTTCATGCCGATGAGGCGGCGCAGCTCGACCGCGCTGAGATCGCAGAGCTCAGCCATGTCCCACCTCCAGATTGTGCGCGATCGCCGCGGCGAAGTCCTGCGTGCCGGATTTGCCGCCGAGATCGGGCGTGAGGGATTGCCCGCGCGCGAGCGTGGCGTCGACCGCTGCCTCCATGGCGCGGCCCGCACGGCGGAGCGCCGCGTCGTTGCGGCGGTGCCCGAGCCAGTCCAGCAGCATCGCCGCCGAGAGGATCTCCGCCGCGGGATTGGCGATGCCCTTGCCCGCGATGTCCGGCGCCGAGCCGTGCACGGCCTGCGCCATCGCGAGCTTGTCGCCGGCATTGAGGCCCGGCGCCAGCCCGAGTCCGCCCACGAGACCCGCGGCCTCGTCGGAGAGGATGTCGCCGTACATGTTGGTGGTGACGATCACGTCGAATTCGGCGGGGCGCATCACCAGATGCATCGCGGCGGCGTCGATGTGGAAATCGTTGACGGCAATCTCCGGATAGTCGCGCGCGACCTCGCGGCAGCAGTCGAGGAAGAGCCCGTCGCCTCGGCGCAGCACGTTCGCCTTGTGGACGAGGCTCACGCGTCGCTTGCCGCCGCGGGAGCGCGCGAGCTCGAATCCCGCGCGCGCGATCCTGAGGCAGGCCTTGCGCGTGATGAGACGGACGGAGAGCACCGTGTCCTCGTTCGGCCGCAGCTCGCCGTTGCCGTCGAGGAGATTGCGGTCGGCGTAGAAGCCCTCGGTGTTCTCGCGCATCACCACGAGATCGACGTCTCCCGCGAGCGACGGCACGCCCTTGCGCGAGCGCGTCGGACGGACGTTCGCGTAGAGATCGAAGGTCTTGCGCATGTAGGCGCTGGGATTGGCGCTAATCGGATCGAAGATGTCGTAGACGTGCGAGGTCACGGGGCCCAGCAGCACGCCATCGGCGCGCGCGATCGCCTCGTGCGTCTCTTGGGGGATGCTGCGGCCCTGCTTCTGGAGCGCATCGAGGCCGACGGGGCGACGGAGGAGCTCGACGGCGGCACCGGCTTTCGCGAGCGCCGCTTCCATGACGAGGCAGGTGCCAGCGACGACCTCGGGGCCGATGCCGTCGCCGTTGAGGACGACGATTGCAGGCTTCATTGCTTCGGCAGGCTCCCGAGGTAGGCTACGATGTCGTCGATCTCCTCGCGGCTCAAGGCAATCCCCTGCATCGGCGGGTGCGGGCTCGTGAGCCAGGAGCGGACCCACGTCGTGTCATTGCCGTGCTTGCGCGCGATCTCCGCAAAAGGCGGTGCGGCATCGCCGCCCTTGAGGTTGGGCTCGACGACGTGGCAGCTCGAGCAGCGATTTTGCGCGATGGCGCGGCCGTAATCGGCATTGCCCGCCGCGCGAGCCTGGCCGGCAACGAGAACCGCGCCGATGAGGGCGGTACAGAAGATCAGGCGCATGAAGCCTCCCCAATGGGACCGCCGCGAAGTCTCGCACGATCGCAGGCGGGATGCCACGGGTCAGAGGCCGAGCCAGCGATGCCGGATTTCTTCCGCCTGATCGAACTCCGTCGAGGTCCCGGTCCAGCGCACGCGGCCCTTGCCAAGCACCGCCACCCGGTCCGCGAAGGCGAGCGCGAAGGCCAGGTTCTGCTCGACCAGCAGGATGGAGAGCCCCTCCATCTTGAGCCGGCGCAGCACCGCCTCGATCTCCTCGACCACCACGGGCGCCAAGCCCTCCGTGGGCTCGTCGAGGATGAGGAGCTTCGGATTCGTCAGAAGCGCGCGGGCGATCGAGAGCATCTGCTGCTCGCCGCCGGAGAGCTTGGCGCCGCCGCTCTCGCGCCGCTCGCGCAGACGCGGGAAGAGGTCGAAGGCCCGCGCGAGCGTCCAGGCCGACCCGCCGCCGTTACCGGACCGCGCGGCGAGGGTGAGGTTCTCCTCGACCGAGAGCGACTGGAAGATGCCGCGGGTCTCCGGGACGTAGCCGATGCCGAGGCGGGCGATACGGTAGGGCGCAAGCCTCTCGATCGCCGTGCCCGCGAACTCGATGCTGCCGCCGCGCGCGCGGAGGATGCCCATGACGGTCTTGAGCGTGGTGGTCTTGCCGGCGCCGTTGCGCCCGAGGAGGCTCAGCACTTCGCCCGGCGCAAGCGCGAGGCTCACGCCCTGGAGCACGTGGCTCTCGCCGTAATAGGCCTGAACCTCGTCGAGGCGGAGATGCGCAGCGCTCATTGCGCACGCTCCCCGAGATAGCGCCGGCGCACGGCCTCGGTCGCGCGCACCTCCTGCGGCGTTCCCTCCGCGAGAATGCGGCCGTAATCGAGGACAGTGACGCGCTCGGCGATCTCGAAGACGACCTCCATGTCGTGCTCGATGACGAGGACGGCAATCTCCCGCGGCAGCCCCGCGATGAGGCTCGTCATCGCCCGCGTCTCCTCGGCGCTCATGCCCGCGGTGGGCTCGTCGAGCAGGAGCACCTTGGGCTCGATCCCAAGCGCGAGACCGACCTCGAGCTGCCGCTGCGTGCCGTAGGGAAGGGCGCGCACGGGGATGCCGAGGACGTCGGCGAGACGCACGCGTTCCGCGAGCGCCTCGGCGCGGGCGAGGAGGCCGGGCACGCGCTCGAAGCGGCGCCAGAAAACGGTGCCCGCCCGCTCGCCGATCGCGAGCGCCAGCGCCAGGTTCTCGCGCACAGTCAGGTCGAGGAAGAGATTGTTCTTCTGAAAGCTGCGCGTGAGACCGGCGCGGGCGCGAGCGTTCGGAGGCAATGCCGTGATGTCCTTGCCGGCCAGGAAGACTTGCCCTTCGTCGGGCCGAAGCTCGCCCGTCAGGAGATTGAAGAGCGTGGTCTTGCCGGAGCCGTTGGGGCCCACCACCGCGTGGCGCGCGCCCTCCGGGAGCGCGAGCGACACGTCGCGCGTCGCCTCGAGCGCGCCGAAGGATTTGCGCAGGCCCCGCGCCTCAAGCATCGCTGGGCCTCCGCCGTTTCGGCCAGGGAATGCGTGCGGTAAGACCGTAGAGACCCTCGTCGGCGAAGAGCACCACCGCGACGAAGAAGAGCCCCATCGCGAGCATCCAATAGGGCGTGAGGGCCGAAAGATTGTCCCGGAGCAGCACCCAGATCGTCGCGCCCAAGGCGGGACCGACGAGCGTCCCGAGCCCGCCGACGATCACCATGATGAGGACCTCGCCGGAGACGGTCCAGACGAGCAGGTCGGGCGAGACGAAATTCGTGCGTTCCGCCGCGAGCACGCCCGCGAGGCCCGCAACCGCACCCGCGAGCGTGAAAGCCGCGAGCTTGTAGCTCTGCACGGGAAGACCCAGCGCGCGGGCGCGGCTCTCGTTCTGGTGGATCGCCACGAGCATGCGGCCGAACGGCGAGGCCGTCACGCGCGCGAGCGCGAGATAGACGAGCGCCGCCGCGACGACCGCGATCAGCGCCATGTCCGCGGGATTCGCGAGCGAGAGACCGATGGCGTCGAGGTCGGGCTGGCCGATGCCGGAGATGCCGCCGATCCCGCCGAAGGTCCGGCTGCGCTGGAAATAGGCCCAGCCCATCTGTCCGAAGGCGAGCGTGATCATGATGAAGAAGACGCCCCTGACGCGAATGGCGAGGATGCCGACCAGGAAGGCCGCGAGTGCCGCGACGAGCACCGCTAGCGGAATGGCGAGGCCGGCCGGCAGCTTCAGCATCGTCGCGAAGGCCGCCATGGCATAGGCGCCGAGGCCGTAGAAAAGCGCGTGTCCCAGCGAGACGAGCCCCGTGAAGCCCACGAGCACGTCGAGGCTCATGGCGAAGATCGCGAGGATCGCGATCTCCGCGAGACGGTCTCGGCCGGCGTATCCCGAGAGGACGAGGGCGAGGATCGCTGCCGAGAGCAGCGCTGCGGCGACGCAATGGCGCCGGAAGTCCTCGTCTCCGATCATGCCGCGGTCAGGACCCGTGCCGGGCGGCGAGGAGGCCGCTCGGACGCAGCAGCAGCACCAGCGCCATCACCGCGTAGATCACGAAGCTCGAGAAATCCGGGATCAGCACCTTGCCGAATGTGTCGGCCATCCCGATCAGCAGCGCGCCCCAGAAGGCGCCCGAGAGCCGTCCCGGTCCGCCCACGACGACGACGATCAAGGTCGGGATCAGGATCGCCACGTCCATGCCGGGATAGACCTGCAGCACCGGCGCCGCCACGACCCCGCCCAATCCCGCGAGCGCGCAGCCCAGGCAGAACACCCCGAAGAAGGCGAGGTCTACGTTGATGCCGAGGCTCGCGGCCGTCACGGGATCGTCGACGCCCGCGCGCACCACGGCGCCGAGCCTCGTGCGCTCGAGCCCGAGATGGAGCAGCAGCGCCACCGCAAGCCCGAGCGCGATAATGAAGAGCCTGTAGGAGGGATAGACCAGGCCCAGGAACTGGACGCTCTCGCCGAATGCCGTGGGCGCGAGGATCGATTGCGAATCCTCGCCCCAGATCCAGCGGACGGCGTCGATCCCCACGAAGATGAGGCCGAAGGTCACGAGGACCTGCTTCATCGGTCCCGCGGCCTGCATCCGCTTCAGCAGAAGGAAATAGAAGGCCGCGCCGAGCAGGGCCGCAGCCACGGGACCCGCCGCGAGCGCCGCCCAATAGGAGCCCGTACGTGTCGCGACCGAGAAGCCCACGAAGGCGCCGACCATGTAGAGCGTGCCGTGCGCGAGGTTGACGAAGTTCATCAGTCCGAAGACGACGGAGAGGCCCACCGCCAGCAGGAACAGCAGCATGGCGAATTGCAGGCCGTTCAGGCTTTGGGTCGCGAGGTCGGCGATGTCCATGGCCGAGATTCCTCTCCCCTCCGGGGAGAGGTTAGGCGAGGGGGCGTCTGGCCGGTAGGCCGGAGAGAACGGCCCCTGATCGAGCTCGATGCCCCCTCACCCCAACCCTCTCCACTCGGAATGCCGTCAGAGCTTGCAGCCGTTCGGCGGGTCTTGCACGGACGGGAAGCGCTCGAGCACGGAGAAGCCGATCCCGTTGCCGATCTTCTTTGCCTCGTAGATGTAAATGTCCTGCACGATGTTGTTGGTCTTGGGATCGATGAAGAGCGGGCCGCGCGTCCCCTCAATCTTGACGGTGTGCAGCGCCTTCACCAGCGCGGCCTTGTCCGATGTCTCGCCCTTGAGGGAGTCGACCGCGGCGACGATGAGCTTGCCGGTGTCGTAGCCCTGCGCCGCGAATTCTGAGGCGGGGCGGTTGAACCTCGCCTGGAACTTCTGCTGGAAGGCCTTGTTCACGGGATTGTCGATCTCGGGGATGTAGTTGAGGATGCCGTAGACGCCGACGGCGGCCTCGCCCTCGCCGGGGAGGTTGAGCGGCGAGATGAGCCAGCCCGCGCCCGCGAGCCTGATCGCCGGGCTGAGCCCAAATTCCTTGAACTGCTTCACGAGCGCGGTCGCGGGCGGGCCGGCGAAGAAGGTGAAGACCGCGTCGGGCTTCGCCTCCTTGATCTTGGTGAGGTAGGGCCCGAAATCGCTGATCGGGCCGAAGGCCGGATACTGCTCGCTCACGACCTCGCCGCCCGCTTCCTTGAAGGGCTTGGCGAAGCCGTCCATCTGCTGATGGCCCGCCGCGTAGTCGAAGGCGAGAAGGGCCACTTTCTTATAGCCGTGCTTCACCATCCACGGCCCCATGTTGCGGACGATCTGGTCGTTGGAGAACGAAGTGCGCATGACCCAAGGGCTGCAGCGCTCGCCCGTGGCCTCGTTGTCGCCGGCATTGACGATGATGAGCGGCGACTTCGACTGGTTCGCGAACTCGTCGAGCGCCTTGAGCTCGTTCGATCCCACGGGTCCCACGAGCACGTCGACCTTGTCCTCGAAGACGAGCTTCTTGGCCTTCGCCTGCGCCACATCGGGCTTGTGCGTGGTGTCCTCGCGCAGCACCACGATCTCCCGCCCGCCGGCCTTGCCGCCGGCGTCGTCGATCGCGATCTGGAGCGAGTCCGCGATCTCGTTGGCGAGGGGCACGAAGGGCCCGGCCGAGAAGGGGAGAACGAGCCCGATCTTCACGGGATCGGCGGCATTGGCTGAGCCCGTGCCGATCGCGAGCCCGAGCGCGGCCGCGACGGCGGCATAACGTGCAATCTTCATGAAGCCACTCCCTTGGTTCTGCGGTTGCTTTCTATGGAGGCGACGGAGCCCGCAAGCCACGTCGCGTTGCGCTGATCGTAGTCGGGATCGAGGTTTCGCACCATGCGCTGGAGGGTGCGGCCGAATTGAGCGAGCTCGCCCGGGGCGATACCCTGCGTCGCCCGCTCGTTCTCGTCCATGACGAGCGGCAGGATCCTATCGAAGATCTCCCGGCCATGGCCCGTGAGGTGGAGGCGCACCGCGCGGCGATCGCGGGCGTCGTCGCGCCGCTCGACGAGGCGTTCCTCCACCATCTGATCGAGGGTGCGCGTGAGCGTCGTGCGGTCGACGGTGGTGAAGTCCGCGAGCTGGTTCATGGTGACGCCGGGGCGCTGGTGCAGCACCGCCAGCACGCGCCACTTCGGCACGGTGATGCCGTGGGGGGCGAGCTTCTCCCCGAGATGCCGGTTGCGGCGGCCGAAAATCTGCGTGAAGAGGTAATAGATGTGGCCTTCGAGGTCGAAGGCCCTGCGGCTCGCCGGCAGCGAGCGTACCTCCGCAAATCTCAAGCTGCGATCCCGCACCGCTGGAACTCCTGAATTTCTTATCCGCGTATTGACGCGCCCCTTCATCAAAGCCTAGCATGGACGCCGAAAAGTGCAAATGCACATACTGCATGTGCACGCGGTTTTTGGGAGGGCTGGATGATCCGCGAGGGAGAGAGCGACTACCGGCGGCTGGTGGAGGCCGACCGCGTCCATCGCAGCGTCTACACCGATCCCGCGATCTTCGAGCGGGAAATGGCGACGATCTTCCACAAGGTCTGGATCTACGTCGGCCATGAGAGCCAGGTGAAGAACCCCGGCGACTACTGGACGACGCTGATCGGCCGTCAGCCCATGATCATGGTCCGGCACCAGGACGGCCAGATCCACGTGCTCTACAACCGCTGCGCCCATCGCGGCGCCATGCTCTGCGGCAATCTCCACGGCAATACCGGGAAGGCCTTCACCTGCTCTTACCACTCCTGGCAATTCCACACCGACGGCACGCTCGAGAGCATTCCGCTGCCCAAGGGCTACGAAGGGACGCGGCTCGCGCCGGACAATCCCGATTGCCAGATCAAGCGCGCGGCGCGCGTTGCCTCATATCGCGGCTTCGTCTTCGCGAGCCTCGCGGCGGATGGGCCATCGCTCCTTGAATTCCTCGGCGACGCCAAGATCGCCTTCGACGACATGTGCAACCGCGCCCCCGCGGGCGAGGTCGAGGTGGTGCCGAATTGCTTCCGCGTCATCCAGCATTCGAACTGGAAGATCTTCCTCGAGAACCAGCTCGACGCGCTGCATCCCTCGGTGACGCATGAATCGACGGGCCGCGCGGCCGAGGACGTCGAGCGCGCGATCGCGAAGCGCACGGGCCATGCGCCGCTCGACTATCACTACCTCTCGGCCTTCACCATGCCCTTCCACAAATGGGACACGGTGCAGACGGTCAACTACCCGCACGGCCACTGCATCCTTCAGGGCTACATGGGCCTCCGGCCGCAGGACCCGGACACGCTCGCCTACGAGGCGCTGATGCGGAAGGCCTATGGGCCCGAGCGCACGGAGGAGATCCTCGGCGTCAACGTGCATCACGTGCTGCTCTATCCCGGCCTCTCCGTGCAGTCGGCGCTGCAGCAGCTTCGTGCGGTGCGGCCGCTCTCGGTCGACCGCACCCTCACGGAGATCTGGCATTTCCGCCTGAAGGGCGCGCCCGAGGCGATCTACCGCCGCGCGCTCGGCTACTACAACCTCGTCAACTCGCCCTCGACCATGGTGAACGCCGACGACCTCGAGAATTTCTGGCGCTGCCACCAGGGCCTCGCTTCCGAGGGTGGCGATTGGGTGAGTTTCCACCGCCACGCGGGCCAGGACGACGTCAAGGACGGCGTCGTGCTCTCGCGCTGGGGCACCAGCGAGGCCCCGATGCGCAATCAATTCCGCGCCTGGACCGCATACATGACCGGGGGACATTGAGCATGGCGAAGGCCGCGAAGAAAAAGACCGCGAAGGCAAAGCCCGCGCCGCGCCGCGCGCGCGCGCGCAAGGCGCCGGTCGCGAAGGCCGGGCCCATCCGCGACACGCTCCGCGACGTCGAGCAGCTCCTCTATCGCCAGGCCGAGATTCTTGACGCCAAGCGCTGGGGCCATTTCATCGAGCTCTTCGCCGAGGACGGCCGCTACTGGATGCCGGCCTCGCCGGAGCAGTCGACCGGCGACGGCGTCCCCTCGATCTTCTGGGAGGATCGCGACCTCATGACGGTCCGCATGAAGCGCGTGACCCATCCGCACGCGTGGTCGCAATCGCCGATGTGGGGCACGAGCCACCTCGTCTCCAACGTCGCGATCGAGAGCGAGAATGCGCGGACGGGAGACCTGGTGGTGCGCTCGCGCTTCCACATGATGGAATTCCGGCGTGACGCCTCCCGCCATTTCGCCGGGACATACCGGCACCATCTCGCGAAGACGAAGGACGGCTACAAGATCAAGCTCCAGCGCGTCGACATGGTGAACGGGCAGGGGCCGTACGATTACGTGCTGCAGGTGTGGGTCTGATAGCGGCTGCCCTCACCCTCCGATCGCGGAGCGATGGGAGGGCGAGGGTCTAGGCGCGCGAATTCTCCTGAACCCACCGGTCCGCGATCCCCAACGCATCGTCGATCCCCTCGCAGACCCAATCGAGCTCGTCCTTCGTCACGACGAGCGGCGGCACGACCCAGATGCCGAACTTGTCCGAGGGGACGTAGATGTCGCGCTCGCGGAAGAGATAGTCCGAGACGTCCTTGACGATCGTGCGCTCGTATTTCTGCGTCGCGCGCCGCAGGGGCTCCTTGGTCGCGCGGTCCTTCACGAGCTCCATGGTCCAGAAGAGTCCGAGGCCGCGGACGTCGCCGACGGAGGGATGCTTCTGCGCGAGCGCGCGGAGCCGTCCGCCGAGATAATCGCCGAGCTCCCGCGTGCGCTCGAGGATGCCTTCGTCGTGCAGCACCTCGATGCTCGCGAGCGCCGCCGCCGCGGCGAGCGCGTGGCCCGAGAAGCTCTGGCCGTGGCCGAAGATGTTGTCGTCGAAGGTCCGCGAGACTTTCTCGGAGAAGATCGTCGCCGCGAGCGGGCAATAGACGCCGAGCGCCTTTCCCATGACGATGATGTCGGGTTCGATGCCGTAATGCTCGATCGCAAACATGCGACCGGTGCGGCCCATGCCGGTCATGGTCTCGTCGACGATGAGGAGGATGCCCCACTTGTCGCAGAGCCTGCGGAGTCCCCGAAGGTAGCCCTCCGGCGGCGGGATGATGCCGTTCGAGCCCACGACCGTCTCGACCAGCATTGCCGCGACCTTGTTGCTGCCGCCCTCCTGCTCGATAAGATAGTCGAGATAGCGCAAATTGGCTGCCGTCGCCGCCGCTCCCTCGCCGAAGGGGGAGCGGTAGGCATCGGCGTCGGGCGCGAAGACGATGCCGGGCGCCGTCAGAGGCTCCAGGAACCAGCGCCGGGGATCGCCGCTCGCCGAAGAGGCGAGTCCTGTCGCGCCGTGCCAGGAGCGATAGCGGGAGATGATTTTATATGGGAACGGATATTGCTGCGGCGCGTCCGTTCGCCGGTCGTGCTCCTTGAACGTTGCGACGTATTTGTGCTGCCGCGCGCCCTTGATCGCGGCCTCGACCGCTGCAGCGCCGGATTGCGAGAAGAACACGCGCTTCTCCGGACCTCCCGGCGCGAGCTCCGCGAGGCGTCGCGCGAGCTTCGCCGTGGGCGCGGTCGCGAAATCGTCGGTGACATAGATGACGCTCTCCATCTGCGCCTTCATCGCGGCGATCACGCGGGGATGCCGGAAGCCCAGATTGATGCACTCGTGCGCGCTGCGGAGGTCGAAGATGCGGCGTCCGTCCTTGGTGTGGATCCAGCAGCCCTCGGCACGATCGACGGCTATGGGCGCGTAATCCCGCTGCGCCGACCAGCACTGCATGACATGGCGGGCCTGTAACGCCGCGAAATCCTCGGTCATGGTCGGCACCCTTCGTGAAAGCAGTCAAACCCGAAAACCATCGCGCGGAGGTCGCGAAGGTTACGCAGAGGACGCCGTGGAATGAACCAATGGAAGTTCTCGGCGTCCTCTGCGCATCCTCAGCGTTCTCCACGCGAAAAAAGTCAAAGGGCCGGAGGCCTCTCTCCCATATCCCAATAAATCCCCGTCATCATCCTGAGTCCCTCGCGCAGGATCGATGGCAGCACGTGCTCGTTCGGCGCATGCTGGGAGCAGCCGGCGTAGGAATGCGGGACCCAGATCGTCGGCAGGCCCAGGACGTCCGTGAAGCAATCGTTCGGGAGCGAGCCGCCGAGATTGGGGAGCATCGCGGGCTTGCGGCCGGTGGTGCGCTCGATCGAGGCGGCGGCCCAGCGCGCGGCGGGATGGTCGGGGTCGAGACGCGTCGCCGCGAAATAGCCCTTGTCCCAAGCCTTGATCGCGACGTTCTGGAAGCCGTGTGCATCCAGATGCTTGCGGAGCGCCGGCAGGAATTTGTCGGGGTGAACGTCGACGGTGTAGCGGATCTGACAGGCCGCGACCGCTCTCGGCGGGATCGCGTTCACGGGATTCTCGGGATTGCCGGTGCGGAAGGCCAGAACCTCGAAAGTGTTCCAGGCGTAGACCTTCTCCGCGGGCGTCAAGCCGGGCTCGCCCCACCAGGCATCGATCTGCGGGCCGCCCGCGCTCGCCTCGATCTCGCAGTCCGCGAGCGCCGCGCGGACGGAGTTTGGAATCGACCGCGGCAGGATGTCCCGCGCCATGACGCGGCCCTTCTCGTCGATGATCGAGGCGATCGCGTTGGCGAGGATCGCGCCGGGATTGGCGAGGAGCCCGCCCCAGTTGCCGGAGTGATGCCCGCCCTCGCGGAGGTCCACGATGAGGTCGAAGTTCATCGCACCCCGCGTCCCCATGTAGACCGTGGGCCGGTCGGGCGTGAGCCGCGGCCCGTCGGAGCCGATGAGCATGTCCGCCTGGAGCGCCTCCTTCTCCTGCCCGCAGATCTCGCGCAGGCCCGGAGAGCCGATCTCCTCGCCGGTCTCGATCAGGAATTTCGAGTTGAAGCCGAGTCGTCCGCGCTCCGCGATCACCTCCTCGAGGGCGAGCATGTTGATGAGGTGCTGCGCCTTGTTGTCGGCGGTGCCGCGGCCGTACCAGCGCTCGCCCTCGACAGTGAGCGTCCAGGGATCGAGCCCCTTGCGCCATTGCGGCTCGAGGCCGCGGATCACATCGGCATGCCCGTATCCGAGCACGGTGGGGAGTTTCGCGTCCTCGATCCGGGTCGCGATGAGGAACGGTCCGCCCGCGGCCGGGTTCGGCAGGATGCGGACGCTATAGCCCATGCGCTCGAAGGCCGGCTTGATTTCGCGCTCGAGATAGGCGTCGAGAAAGGGCCGGCTTTCCGGCACCTGGCTCTCGGTCTTGAAGGCGACGCGGCGAGCGAGGTCGTCCCGGAACTTCCCCTCGTCGAAATAGCGGCTTGCGCGCTCGATCGCACCCTCACGGCTCATTGCCTATTCCTCCCGGCACGGACCGGCCGAAGCCTAGCGCGTTGCACGCCGAGCGGGTAGCCGCATCCGGGCCCTTGCGCGGGGAGCCGCGATCCTGCTCAATCCCGGCGAGACCCCATAACCGCCCTGTCGCGAGAATGCCATGAGCGAGAGCGTCGTCCTATCCGAGCTCGACGGCCGCGGCGTCGCCACCGTCACGATCAACCGGCCCGCGGTGAACAACGCCTATAACGGCGCGGTCATCGAGGGCCTGGCGCAAGCCTTCGGCGCACTCGCGGAGAATCCGGCGGTCCGCGTTGCGATCCTCCGCGGCAATGGCAAGCATTTCCAAGCCGGCGCCGATCTCACTTTCATCAAGGAACTCTCGGGCCGATCCCTGGAGCAGGGGCTGGCTTTCTCGCGCCTCACTTTCACGACGGTCGATGCGCTCCGCCGCTTCCGCCGCCCGACCATGGCCCTCGTTCAGGGCGGCTGCTTCGGCGGCGGCGTAGGGCTCGTCGCCGCCTGCGACATCGCGATCGCCACGAGCGACGCGATCTTTTCGCTGACCGAGGTGCGCTGGGGCATCACGCCCGCGCCGATCATGGGCCTGATCACGCGCCGCCTCGGCCCCCGCGCACTCGGGCGCTATGCGCTCTCGGGCGAGCGCTTCGGCGCGGCGCAAGCGCATCGCATGGGCCTCGTCCACGAGGTCTGCGCGCCGGGCATGCTCGACGAGGCCGCGGCACCGGTCATCGAGGCAATCCTCACGAACGCGCCCGAGGCGACCGCACGGACCAAGGAGCTCATCGAGGAGAGTCTCCTCGGAGACGGCAGGCCCGGCTTCGGCGAAGCGATGGCGCGCGAGGGCGCCGCGCGGCGGCACATGCCGGAGGCGCAGGAAGGCCTCGCGAGCTTCGTCGGGAAGCGCCTGCCGAGCTGGTATCCACCGAAGCCGGGCTGACCGCTTTCCCGGCGGGCCGCCTCAACGGATGAAAGAGTGCGTCCTGCGTCCCGCCTCGGCGGCGGTGACGCCGAGGGCCGTCGGAATCAAAACGAGCGCAAGAAGGGCGACGCCGACCAAGCGGCGCAAGGTGCGGAGCTTTCGCATGGAGTTCCCCTAGCATGATGATCGCGCCCGAGGCGGGCGCGGCGCAAAGTATTATCGATGCAATGTGGACAGCGGCTGCGTCAAATGATCACGTGAATACGGTGATGATTGGTAATCCAGATCGTCATGGTCGAGTTTTGTTGAGATCACTGCGAACTATTTTGTAATTTCTCGCGCAAATTCCAATCACTACGCTTTGTCATCGGCATTTCGGCGAGCCCGGAGTCTGCACCAGCTCCATCTGAGCCTCGATGGTGGAGGCGCGGCCCTCGACGTATGGCGAAGGGTGCTCGGCGGACAGGCGGCGGGGGTTCGGGAGGATCGCAGCCAGGAGCGCCGCCTCGTGGCGCGTGAGCGCCGCCGCGGGCTTCCGGAAATGGGCTTGCGCCGCTTCCTCCGCACCGTAGATGCCGGGGCCCCATTCGATGACGTTGAGATAGACCTCAAGGATGCGCGACTTCGGCCAGCCGAGCTCGAGCAGCACCGTGATGTAGGCCTCGAGCCCCTTGCGCAGGAAGCTGCGGCCCGGCCAGAGCAGGAGGTTCTTCGCGGTCTGCTGCGAGATCGTGCTGGCCCCGCGCAGGCGGCGCCCCGCGCGGGCGCGCTCGATCGCCTCCTTGATCTCCCCGAAGTCGAATCCGTAATTCGAGCAGAAGAGCGCGTCCTCGGAGGCGACCACGGCACGGCGGAGCCACGGCGAGATCTCGCCGATCGGGACCCAGCGCTGCCGTATCGGCTCGCCCGCGGCGGAGCGGATCAACATCAGCGGCGTCACCGGCGGCGCCAGAAAGCGATAAGCCGCGACGAAGGGGATCGGCAGAAGGAGTACCAGGAGCACGATTGCGCGCGCGATGCGCCACAGCCGGCGCCCGATGCTCGGCCGCGCCCGCGCCGCACGCGGCATGTTCATAGGGCGATGCAAATCTTGCCGAAATGTCGCCCGGTGGCGAGATACTCGATCGCCGCGCGGAGCTCGCTCAGTGGAAAGACCCGATCGATCACCGGACGAAGCTCATGTGCGGCGATCGTCTCGAGCATCGCCTCGAACTCGGCGCGGCTGCCGACGGTGACGCCCTGCAGGCGGATGTTCTGGGTGACGACGAGGCCGAGGTTGAAATCGGGCTTGGCGCCCGCGAGCACGCCGATCAGCGAGACGGTGCCGCCTACGCGCACCGCTCGGATTGATTGCGCGAGGGTGCCGGCACCGCCGACCTCGACCACGTGGTTAACGCCGCGCCCGCCCGTGAGCGCGCGGGCGGTGCGGCCCCACTCGCGGTCCTCGCGATAGTTGATGAGATGGCTCGCGCCCAGTGCCTTGAGCCTTTCCAGGCGCTCGGCCGAGGACGAGGTCGCAATCACCGTGGCGCCGCGCGCTCGCGCGAGCTGCAGCGCGAAGAGAGAGACGCCGCCCGCGCCTTGCGTGAGGACCTCGTCGCCCCGACCGATTCCGCCCTGCGTTGCCACCGCGCTCCACGCCGTGAGTGCCGCACAGGGAAGCGTCGCCGCCTCGAGATCGCTGAGGAATGGAGGCGTCGGCACCAGCGATTTCTCCGCGAAGACCCGATATTCGACGGCGCAGCCATCGACGCTTCCGCCGAGCGCGAGGCTTATCTTCTCGACGTCGATCTCGCCCTCGATCCAGTTCGGGAAGAGGCAGCCGATCACGCGGTCGCCGACGCGCCAGCGCGTCACGCCCGGGCCCAGCGCCGCCACCTCGCCCGCGCCGTCGGAGAGTGGGATCAGCCCGCTCTGCTTCTGCTTCGAGCCGTAGCCCCCGACCACCGTCAGCGTGTCGCGATAATTGAGCGAGGCGGCGCGTAGCCGCACCAGCACCTCGTCCGGGCCCGGCTTCGGCTCCGGGATTTCCGTCACGACGAGATGGTCAAGTCCCGGGCGCTCGACGATGGCGGCTCGCATGGCTCCGGCTCGGCTGCAAGAGATGCATCCCTTATAGCCGCTGGCGCCGTCGGACGCATCCGCTCGCGGCAGGCTCGGTACCATCGCAGTTTTCTCGCAAGGCCCAACGCAGCGAGCGCCATTTCCGGCGCGGCCACGCGGAAGGACGTGTCAGGTAACAGTCCGCGGTAAGGCGTGAGTGGCGGCGAGGTCCGGCTTATTACCTCGGACATAGTTGAGCCCGCGACAGCCCGTCACGATAGTTCCGAGAACTTGCGCATGATCGCAGAGGCTCAGATGCTACCCAATCGTTGGAACATCCTTGCGCTCCTGTTCCTGGTCCGCACCGCGCCGGTGATCCAATATCAAGCCGCGGCGTCGCTCTCGCCGCTGCTCATGTCCGATTACTCTCTCGGCATTGCCGAAATCGGTCTTTTGATAGGGCTTTATCACGCCCCCGGCACCGCCCTCGCCTTTCCGGGCGGTGCGATCGGCGCCCGGCTCGGCGACAAGCGGGCTGTGCTGATCGGGCTCGGGCTCATGGCCGCCGGGGAGCTCGTGATGCCGCTCGCACCTAATTGGCCCGTCGAACTGGGTGCGCGAATCCTGACGGGGACCGGCGGGATTCTTCTCAATTTCATGATGCTCAAGATGGTGGCGGATTGGTTCACCGGCAAGGAAACGCCGACTGCAATGGGCATCATCGGCAACGCCGCCCCGGCTGGTATTGCGATTGCGCTCGTGACCATTCCGTCGGCCGGCGAGATCGGAGGCCGCACCTTGGCTTCGGCTGCGGTGCTTGGCTATCTACTGCTCGCGTTCATTTTTTTGGCTCTCGTCTACCGAGCGCCCGCCGAGACCGCAGCGGCGGCGCGCCGCCAGTCGCTCTGACCGGAAGGACGAGTAGCCCTGGCTTTGGCGGCGGCTGGCGTCGTTTACGGACTCTATAATGTCAGCTTGACGACCATCCTTGCCTATGGACCGCTCATGCTCGTCGAGCGGGGTTGGACGTTCGCCGCCGCAAGCTCGGTCACCAGCCTTGTGCTTTGGATCGTTACGCTCTCACTGCCGGGCGGCGGCTATCTCGCGGATCGCACCGGCCAGCGCGGACTCATTCTGGTCGGGGGCCTATTCGTTTTCAGCGCCGCGATGGCGCTGGCGCCCCGTACCGACGCCGCGCTCCCGGTATTCGCGCTGCTCGGTATTGCCAGCGGCCTGCCATGTGGAGCGATCATGAGCCTTCCCACGCGGATTCTCTCGCCCGCGACACGGGCGGCGCGCATGGGCATACTGCTCACCGTCTATTACGTTATTAACGTTTGCGGCCCCTGGCTGATTGGCCGGATTGCAGAGCTCTCGGGGAGTCCTCGATTCGCGTTCGACGTAAGCGCGATCGCGCTTTGCGGCGCGATCGTTTTCTGGTTCATTTTCCGCCGGCTGGCGAATAGATCGTCCATTGCCGAGGAAGCAAAAGCGGCAGGATGAGGGGGTGCCTGGGGATGGATTACCGGCTCGCCGGGAAAGTCTGTCTCGTCACTGGCGCCGCGCGCGGGATCGGGCGCGCGATCGCATTGCGCTTTGCCGAGGCTGGCGGACGGATCGCCGCGCTTGATCGCGACGGCGCCGGCTTGGAAGCACTCTCGGTGGAGCTGGGCTTTTGCCTTCCATTGGTTTGCGACGTCTCGGATCCCGCGCAGATCGAGGCGGCCGTGGCGGAAGTCGGACGTACCTTTGGACGGCTCGACGTACTCGTCAACAATGCCGCGACATCGACGCCCGTGCTCCCGGTGCCCGAGCTGAGCCTCGAGGCCTGGGAGCGGACGCTCGCGGTGAATCTCACCGCGGCCTTCCTCTTCTGCAAGTTCGGCATTCCCCTGATGCGGCGAGGCGGTGGCGGCTCGATCGTCAATCTCGCTTCGCAGCTCGGAAGCGTCTCCGCGCTCCATCGCGCGGCCTATTCTGCGACCAAGGGCGCGCTCATCGCCTTCACGAAGGGTCTCGCTATCGACCACGCGGCCGAAGGCATCCGTGCCAACTCGCTTTCGCCAGGCGCGACCATGACGCAACGCCTCCTCGAGCGGTACGGCAGCGAGATCGCCGTCGAGGCTGAGCTCGGCCCGCTCCATCTCCTGGGGAGAGTCGGGAAGCCAGAGGAGATCGCGGAGGCCGCTCTCTTCCTTGCCTCGGACGCTGCCTCCTTCGTGACCGGCGCCGATCTCCTCGCGGACGGCGGCTACACCGCCCGCTGAACGCTTGGGTATGCGGCCCAATCGGGCCGGATACCCGCTTTTCGTGTATTTCCGCGGTTGATGGAGTCTGGTTTGGAAGCCCGGAGGGGGCTCGTTGCTCAAAAAGCTGGTGGTATTTTGGGTCTCACCAATCCGGCGAAAATTAACGCATCGTTAATGGCTTTTAGGGTTAATATTCATCCCTACTAGCTATGCGACTCTTTACGAGCCGTCACTTTTGCCGCTAGGATTATTTGAATTTTAACGCGCTTACACCCGTAGCCTGGCTGCACCAGATCGTCGGGCGCAGCCGGATTCGGAAGGTCAGGACTGAAGGAGCACATGGTCACTCAGCCGCGACATCAGCACTCGAGTACACCCTCGAGGCGAATCCATGCGCCCGTGCGGATCGATCCCACGCCGGGGCCGTGGGTGCGCGCGCGTTCCTTTGCGCGCGCTCATCGCGAGTTGCCGAGCGACTATCTGCGTCGGCTCTTGCGATTTGAGGAGCGCCTGAGCGCGAGCCGGCAAGTGGTGCGCTCGCAGCAGCGCACGATGCTGCGCGGCGGCCTCCTATCGACGACGGCCTTGGTGGGAGCGGCGGCCCTGGTCTGGGCCTCGCCGGAGGCGCTTGCGGGGCCGACGGGGGGCACGGTGGTGGCGGGGAACGCCACGATCTCCACCGCGGGTGCGACGACGCAG
>DATKNV010000040.1:0-9426 GCA_035541215.1 Allostellaceae bacterium
GCGGAGATCGCGCGCGAGCGCGGCAAGGACGGCGTCGACACGCTCCTCGACTTGACGCTCGAGGACGATCTCCGGATCGGCTTCGCGATGCAGTCCTACAACTCGCGGATCGACCGCATGACGGAGATCCTGAACGACCCCTGCGTGCTGATCGCGCTCGGCGACGGCGGCGCGCATCTGGACATGCTCTGCGATTGCGGCTATCCGACCTTCCTGCTGGGGACCTGGGTGCGCGAGCGGCAGATCATGCCGCTGGAGCGCGGCGTCCAGCGCCTCACCTCCGAGCCCGCGGACCTCTTCGGCATCGAGCGCCGCGGACGGCTCGCCGCCGGCAATTACGCCGACGTCACGATCTTCGATCCCGCGGCGATCGGCTCGCCGAGCCGGCCGGAGCGCCGGCACGACCTCCCCGGCGGCGCCAAGCGCATGGTGAGCGTCCCCCGCGGCGTCGAGACGACGATCGTAAACGGCGCCGTCACCTGGTCGCAGGGGAAACTCACCGGCGCCGCCGCGGGTCGCGTGCTCCGCTCCTAAAGAGCGGCGCCCGCCGCGTTGCCGCTCATGCCGGAGGCGAGTATCCTCACCGCCTGACTTCGCGTCGGTCGGCACCTTCGGCCGCGCGACATCCGGGGGATGAGGGGAGTCATGACGGCAACGCCGCTCGCCATTCGTACGAATCCGGTCAAATACGTCGCCTTCGTGCTTCTTGGCGCGATGCTGGTGCTGGTTCTCATCGGACGCGACCTCGACCTTCTCGACGCGGGCTCGGCGCTCCGGCAGCGCTACATGGCGGTCTCCTGGCTCATGGTGCTGCACGGGATCGCCGGCGCCGCGGCGCTGCTGATCGCGCCCTTCCAGTTCTCGAGCCGGCTCCGCTCGCGCTACCTCCGGGTTCACCGAATCATGGGCTATTGCTACGTCGCTGGCGTCGCGATCGCGGCGTCGGTCTCGGTGCCGATCGCGGTTATCCTGGGGCCGCCCGAGCTCGTGATGGCCGCCGCGATCCAGGCCACGGGCTGGCTCCTCACCACCGCCACCGCCCTCTACTGCATCCGCACCGGACGGATTCAGCAGCATCGCGAATGGATGCTGCGCAGCTATCCCTTCGCTGTCGTCTTCGTGGCTGTCCGCACCATCCTCGTGATCCCCGCGATCGACGGGATGGGCGAGTTCGGCCTCATCGTCACGGTCTGGAGCTGCATCGCCGCGGCGTGCTTCGTTCCGTCCTTCCTGATCGCCTGGCGGGGCTTGCTCGAGAGCCGCAGATGAGGCGGGCCCTCGCCGCGCTCCTCCTCCTTGCGGCCATCGCGGCCGCTCCCGCAAAGGCGCCGGCCGAGGGCGTGCAGGTCGCGGCCGCGACCTCCGGCGTGCTCGTGGACCGGGTGCGCAAGCTCACCTTCACCGACGACTTCGACGCGATGGTCAAGCGCGGCTATATCCGCGTGCTCGTGGTCTTCAGCAAGACCTATTACTTCATCGACAAGGGCCAGCAGCGCGGCCTCACCTACGAGGCGTTCTCGATCCTCGAGCAGGAGCTCAACAAGCAGCTCAAGCTCAAGAAGCGCCGCCTGCACGTGGTGTTCATCCCGGTGACGCGCGACGAGCTCATTCCGGACCTCATCGCGGGGCATGGCGACATCGCTGCGGCGGGGCTCACGATCACGCCGGGGCGGCAGAAACAGGTCGATTTCACCGACCCCACGGTGACGGGGGTCGACGAGGTCGTCGTCACCGGCCCCAAATCGCCGGAGGTCGCGAGCCTCGACGATCTCTCCGGCAAGGAGATCTTCGTCCGCAAGTCGAGCTCCTATTGGGAGCATCTCGAGGGCCTGAACGCGAAGCTCAAGGCCGCGGGGAAGGCGCCGATCCTCCTCAAGCCGGCGCCGGAGAGCTTGGAGGACGAGGACCTCATGGAGATGCTGAACGGCGGGCTCGTGAGCTACCTCGTCGTCGACAAGCCCGTCGCCGAGCTCTGGGCGAGGATTCTTCCGAACATCAAGGTGCGCGCCGATCTCGCCGTGAACACCGGCGGCGAGTTCGGCTGGATGATCCGCAAGGGGAGCCCGCAGCTCGCCAAGGCCCTCAACGCCTTCCTCGAGCGCCACGGCGAGAAGGATCCCGCGCGCGGCGAGATCATCCGCAAATATCTCAAGAGCACCAAATTCGTGAAGAACGCCACGACCGACGCGGAACTCAAGAAGTTCCAGGCGACGGTCGAGATCTTCAAGAAATACTGCACGAAATACAGCGCCGACTATCTCCTGATGATGGCGCAGGGCTATCAGGAGTCGCGGCTCGACCAGAAAGTGAAGAGCCGGGTCGGCGCGGTCGGCGTCATGCAGGTGATGCCCTCGACGGGGAAGGCGATGAAGGTCGGGGACGTCGCGCAGCTCGATCCCAACATCAACGCGGGCGTCAAGTTCCTGACGCTGATGCGCGACGAGTATTTCCACGACGAGGGGATGGACGACCTCAACAGGCTGCTCTTCTCCTTCGCCGCCTACAACGCCGGACCCAACCGCATCCTGCGCCTGCGCAAGCTCGCGGCGGAGCGCGGCTTCAATCCGAACCTCTGGTTCAACAACGTCGAGGTCGTGGTCGCCGAGAAGGTCGGCATGGAAACCGTCACCTATGTCGGCAACATCTTCAAGTACTACGTCGCCTACGAGCTCGTGACCGAGGTCCAGGAAGAGCGGGAGAAGGCGAAGCAAGGCGTGAAGCAGTAGAGGGGCTTCCGGGCGAGCCTCCTTCCCGGCGCTGACCATCGTTTAAGCGCCAACGCGCCAAGCCCGTTTCGCGACGAAGGCGCAGTCGTTTCTCTGCGTCCTCTGCGCATCCTCAGCGTCCCCTGCGCGAAAGAATCGCGCAGAGGGCGCAGAGGTCGCGCTGAGGACGCTGAGGATTGGCTGCGGCTCCTCTCAGCTCTCCGCCGCCGTGGCGCGGGCGCCTTGGGAGCACTCCGCCAGCATCGCCTTCGCCAGAGGGTCGTCCGGGAATTCCCGCAGGACCTCGCGATAGGCGTCGGCCGCTCCCTCGAACTCGCCCGCCTCGAACTCGGCGGAGGCGGCGGCGGTCAGCTCGCACAAGCGCTCGTCGCGGCGGTGCGGAGCGAGCTCGGGGTCGGCGCTCCCGGCGATCCCCAGGAGCTCGTAGATCATGAAATCCTGCTTCCGGCCCTTGACGCGGACGCGGCGCATGGGCCGCGCGAGGATCTGCGCGCCCGCCGCCTCCACCATGCTGTCGCTGATGCAGATCGCGGTGCCGAAGAGCTTGTTCATGCCCTCGAGCCGCGAGGCGACGTTCACCCCGTCGCCCATCGCGGTGTAGCTGAAGCGCTCGGAGGAGCCGACATTGCCCACGAGCACCTCGGCGCTGTGCATGCCGATGCGGATGCGGAAAGTCGGCCGCCGCTCCGCCCGCCAGCCCGCATTGAGCGCCTCCATGCGCCTCACCGCGCGGAGCGCGCCGCGGCAGGCGCGAAGCGCGTGGTCCTCGGCCGGTAGCGGCGCGCCCCAGAACGCCATGACGCCGTCGCCGATGAACTTGTCGACCGTTCCTTGCTCCTCCGCGACCGAGCGCGAGACTTGCTCGAAATAATGTGACATCTGCGAGAGCAGGTCGCTCGCCTTCGTGCGCTCCGCATGGGCCGAGAAATCCTCGAGGTCGGAGAAGAACACGGTGACCTCGCGAGACTCCACGCCGAGCGCCAGCGGAATCCCGGACTTGACGAGTCCCCGCACGAGGTCGAGGGGCACGTAGGAGGCGAAGGAGCGCAGCGAGTTCCGCAGGAGCGCCATCGCGTGCTGGAGCTGGTCGATCTCGCGCACCGCCGAGCGGCGAACCGCGGCCTCCTCGAAGGAGAGGCTTTCGACGGCCTTGAGCGCCTGCGACATGCTCTCGATGGGCCGCGACAGGCGCCGGGAGAGAAAGAAGATCAACAGGAGCTCCAGCGCCGTCAGCCCCAGGATCACCGCGACGATCTTGCGGTTCGTCGATTTGAGGAAGCCCACGAAATCGTCGGTGGGGGTGAGGATCACGGCCTCGCGCGGCCGGCCGAAGCTGTTGGGGAAGCGCGTGAAGGAGGCGCTGATCTCGCGCCCGTCGACGGGCGAACCGTAGAGGAACTCGTCGCGGCTGCTCTCGATGTGGATGCGATAGGCCTCGCGCAGCTCGGCGTCGTCGACGGTGTCGAGGCGCGCGATCTCGAGACGGCCGTCGACCGCGTGGATGCTCATGCCCTTCTCGGAGCCCGCGACGATCGCGCCGGTCGTGGGGTCCGAGATGATGGTCTTGCTGTTTGGGCTCACGCGGTGCGTCGCGAGGTAGCGCGAGAGCACGTCGAAGGTGATGTTGATGGAGGCGCAGCCGAGGAAGAGCCCGTCGCGCACGATCGGATAGCGGAGCGAGACCACGGGATAGCCGGTGTCGGGGTTGATCGCGGGATCGCTGATCGCGAGGGCGTCCGACTCCTTGGCCTGCGCGTAGCCCGGGAGGCTCCGGGGATCGAGATCGCTCGCGACGTCGACGGCGGCGATCTCGTGACCCCAGGTGTCGAAGTAGGTGCGGTGGCGCAGGCGGCTCTTGCCGGCGGAGAAAGCGTCGATCCAGCTCGCATGCCAGTTGGCGGCGGCGGGGATGGTGGGATCGAAGCGCCGGCGCGCGTCGTTGATCCGCGTCACCGCGCGGTAGTAGCCGTCCTCGAAGCCGACATAGGCGGCGTCGATCTCCGGCGCGGAGGTGAGCGCCTGGAAGAGCGCCTCGCGGCTGCGCTCGGAGCGGAAGAAGCCGGGATCGGCCGCCGCCACCTGCGCGATGAGGCGCAGCGTCCCCGCGACGTCCTGGATCGTCGCCTCCAGCGTCTCGATGTTGGCGATCCGCGTCTTCGCGACCTCGCCGCGGAGCGTCTCGATGATGGCCTCGCTGTTGCGCTGATAGTTGAAGTAGAGGATGAAGCCGAGCACCGGGAGCGAGAGGCCCACGAAGAGGACGGACATGATGAGGCTGAGCTTCGGCTTGCGCACGGAGAGCGCGAGGCGGCGCTCGATCCGGCGGTAGAGGAGCCAGGCGGGAAAGGCCGAGAGCAGAAAGAGCCCCAAGCCCAGCAGCGCGGGCCAGAGCCGCGCCCAGCGCTCGATGCCGCTCGCGCCGTAGACGAAATCCTTCGGCAGCTCCGCGTCCGGGAGCATGCCGAGGTCGCGGTAGGCGCCCGCGATGCTTTGCCAGCGCGCGACGGTCTGCGTTCCCAGCGGAATGAGATCGGCCTCGATGAGGGGGTCGCTGCGCTGGGCCTCGAAGAGCAGCGCGTCGCGGCTCTTCCACTTGGAATACTTCTGGAGGATGAGGTCGACCGTCGCCTCCTTGTGCGCGAGCGCCCAGGCCCAGCCCTCGAGGCTTGCCGCAACGAAGGCGCGCGTCCGCTCGCGATGCTCCGTCTCCTCATTGGCGGAAGTGCAGAGCGTGTCGCCGTAGAAGTCGAAGCCGAAGACCCGCGGCGAGAAGCTCCGGTAGGGAACGCCGAGGCGATCGAGGACGAAGGGCTCGTTGGTGCTGTAGGCAACCATCGCGTCGGCGTCGCCGGAGACGAGGTCGCGGGGATCGCCGTCGTGCGGGACGCGCGGGAGGCGCGCGTAATCGACGTCCTGGCTCTTCAGCATGGCCGCGATGTCGTCGCTTCCCGGCGCATCCATGATCGGATGCCCCCGGAGCTCGGAGACCGAGGCGATATGCGTGCGCGCCGGGACCAGCATGATCGCGGGGGAATGCTGGAAGATCACCGCGAGCGACACGAGCCGGCTTCCCCCGGGCCGCGGCAGCAGCGCGTTGGTGGTGCAGACGCCGAAATCGGCCTTACCCGAGGCGACCAAGGCGGGCGCGTCCGTCTCCGGCCCGCCCTCGCGGATCTCCACGTCGAGACCGGCCGCGCGATAAAAGCCCTGCTCGAGGGCCTGGTAGTAGCCCGCGAACTGGAACTGGTGCAGCCATTTAAGCTGCAGCGAGACTTTTTCCTGGGCTTGAGCGGGGCTCGCGATGAGCGCCGCCAGCGCCGCAAACGCCATGCCCCAGCGCCGCAGGGCGGCGCGGGCGCGCCCGCTCGTCGATGCCGCAGGCGGTACGGGCATGGGCCAAGTCTAGCCCGAAATGCGGGGCAAAATCACCTGCGGCGGCATCGCGGGCCTTGCCTCGCGCTCCCCTCCCGGCCTTATGATCCTCGCCATGTCTCCTCGCGAGGAGCTCTCCGCCTATCTCGCCGCCGCGCGGCGCGTCGTCGTCTTCACCGGCGCCGGCATCTCCACGGAATCGGGCATTCCCGACTTCCGCAGCCCCGGCGGCGTCTGGAGCCGGATGAAGCCGATCTATTTCGACGAGTTCGTGAGCGATCCCGCAAAGCGCCGGGAGGCCTGGGACCGCGTCTTCAACGGGAGCGCGGGCTGGGTCGGGAAGGAGCCCAATGCCGGCCACCATGCGGTGGCGCGGCTCGTCGCGCGCGGCAAGGCGAGCGCCGTCATCACCCAGAACGTCGACAACCTGCACCAGCAATCGGGCGTGCCGGCATCCCAGGTGATCGAGCTCCACGGCAATGCGAGCTATGCGACCTGCCTCGATTGCGGCCTCCGCCACGAGCTCGAGGTGCTGAAGCAGAGCTATCTCGGGCGCGAGGAGATACCCTCCTGCCGCGACTGCGGCGGGCTCGTGAAGACCGCGACCATCTCCTTCGGGCAGGCGATGCCGCGCGAGCCGATGCGGCGCGCGGAGGAGGAGGCGCTCGCCTGCGACCTCTTCCTGGTGCTGGGCTCGTCGCTGGTGGTCTATCCCGCCGCGGGGTTTCCGCTGCTCGCGAAGCAGAACGGCGCCCGCCTCGTCATCGTCAACCGCGAGCCCACCGAGCAGGACGCCGTGGCCGACCTCGTCCTTCACGACGAGATCGGCGCGGCGATGACCGCGGCGGTGCCATTGGATTGACGCCTTTCCCTCCGGGAGAGGCCGGCGCGCAGCGCCGGGTCAGGGTCTCTCCGTGCGCTCGCTGTCTTCTACCCTCACCCTCCCATCGCTACGCGATGGGTCCCACCGTCGATCCGCTTCGCGGCTCGACCCCGCGCAGCGGGAGAGGGAGTCTTTACTTTGCGGGCTCGGGCTCGCGGGCTTTCTTGCGCTCGACGATCTCGACCTCGCCGACGCCGATGGGGGCGGCGCCGACCCAGGGGTGGTCGGTGATGTCGAAGACGACGCCGTCCGGACCGCGGTACTTGATCTCGAAGTAGGAGTTGGGCGTGTTGGGCTCGGGCTTGAGGACGCAGGGCGAGCCCACCTTCTCGAGCTTCTTCGTGGTCTCCTCGAGGTCGTCGACGAGGACGCCGAAGTGGTGGATGCCGCGGTAGTCGAGGCCCTTGCCCAGCTGGTCCACGTTCATGAATTTGAGGATCGCGAGGTTGAGCGTGCCGTCGCTCAGGTAATAGCCCCAGGCAAGCCCGGTCGTGGAGTTGGGCCCGCCGATTTTGCCGACCTCCTTGAAGCCGAAGACTTCCTTGTAGAATTCGGCGGTTTTGGTGGGATCGTCGGTCGCGAGCGCGATGTGCCGAAGCTTCGCCATGGCGTGGTTCCTCCGATGTGGCGGGACGATCCTAGCAGGGCCCGGCGCGCAAGTCAGCGGGGGCGGGTCACGATGAAGAGGACGAGGTCCCAGGCATTGCGCAGCCCCGCCACCAGGAGAATCGCGACCGCCAGCGCCAGGACCTTGGGACCCGCCTCCGCGTCCGCCGCGGTCAGCACCGCCGCCGCCCAGAGCGCGGTATAGCCCAGCACCGGCAGAACCCCGTACCAGAGAAGGTCGGCCACGCCCACCCCGCGCCGGCGGACGCGCAGCCCCACGCTTGCGGAATAGGCGAGGCCGAAGACGCCCGCGACCGCCAGGACTACCGCGCGCTCGCGGCCCTCGAGCGCCGGCGCGAGCGGCAGCGCCGAGATCAGGATCACGGTCGCGAGATGGATCACCGTCGGCGTCACGAACTCGCGGATCTCGCCGGCGCGCTCGCGGGTCAGGAACCCCACCCCGATCGAGACCACCACGAACATCGCCCCCACCAGCGTCCCCGCGATGGTGCCGGCATAGACGAAGAACTCGTGCCACTCCCGCAGACTCTCGGCGGCCGTGCTCATTCGGGAATTGAAGCACCAAGACACCAAGGCACCAAGTTTTCTTCAGCGGCGCAGCCACTCGCCGGTTTCCCTGCGTCCTCTGCGAAGTCTCAGCGCCCTCTGCGCGAAAACCTCATCACGCTGAGGTCGCGGAGGATGCGCAGAGGACGCAGGGAAGGGAGTTGCGGCTGCGCCGCTGAAGAAAACTTGGTGCCTTGGTGTCTTGGTGGTTCATATTATTCCGGGCACAGAGATAGGAAGACGCATGCGCATCGAGATCATCTGCACCGGCGACGAGGTGCTCACGGGGAAGACGATCAACACCAATTTCAGCTTCATGGCGCAGAAACTCGAGGACGTGGGCCTTGCGGTGCGCTGGGGAACGACGGTGGGCGACGACCGCGAGACGCTCATCGAGGCCTTCCGCCTCGCCTCCTCGCGGGCCGATGCGGTGATCGTCAACGGCGGGCTCGGCCCGACGGTGGACGACCTCTCGCAGGAGATTGCGGCGAAGGCGGCGGGCGTCGAGCTCATCCTCAACGAGACCTGGCTCCGGCGGATGGAGGAGTACTTCACCAGGCGCAGCCGCATCATGCCGCCCAACAACCGCAAGCAGGCGATGCTGCCGGCGGGCGCGGAGATCCTCGACAACCCCGTCGGCACCGCCTGCGGCTTCGCGCTCGACATCGGCAAGGCGCGCTTCTTCTTCACGCCGGGAGTGCCGCGGGAGCTCCGGCGCATGCTCGAGGAGCAGATCGTGCCGCGCCTTCTGGAGCGCAGCGGCAATCCCGCGGCGATCTTCTTGAAGCGCTTTCACTCCTACGGGCTCGGCGAATCCCACGTCGATGCGATGCTCCAGGGCGTGACCGACCTCGTGCCCGACGGCAGCGTCAAGCTGGGCTTCCGCGCACATTACCCGCAGCTCGAGACCAAGCTCGCGGTGCGCGGCGCGGACATGGATGAAGTCCGCCGCAAGCTCGCGCCCGTCGAGGCGGAAGTGCGCAAGCGCCTCGGCAACTTCATCCTCGCGGAGGACGACCGGACGCTCGAAGGCGTGATCCTCGAGGCGCTGCAGAAGCAAGGCGCGACGCTCGCGATTGCGGAGACCTTCACCGGCGGGCAGATCGCGGCGCGGCTCGCCCCGCAGCCCGGCGCCGAGACCCTGTTCCGCCGCGGCATCGCCGCGCGCGACCTCGGGCAGATCGGCGCCGCCACGGGCCTCGCGCCCGCGCCCTCGGAGATCAGCAAGGAGAGCGCCGAGGCGGTCGCGAAGGCGCTGCGCGCGGCCTCCGG
>DATKNV010000041.1:0-50137 GCA_035541215.1 Allostellaceae bacterium
AGCCTCGGCGGGTGAGGCGCTACATTCGCCCCGGCAGGAAAAGCGCGATGTCCGGGAACGCGATCAGGATCACGAGGCGGATGATGTCCGTCGCGACGAAGGGCAGCACGCCCAGGAAGATCGTCGCGAAGCTCACGTCCTTCACCATGCTCTTGATCACGAAGACGTTCATGCCCACGGGCGGGTGGATGAGGCCGAGCTCCACGGTCATGACGATGATGACGCCGAACCAGACGGGGTCGAAGCCGAGCTCGGTCACCACGGGGAAGATGATGGGCACCGTCAGGATGATCATGGCCATCGCGTCCATGAGGCAGCCCAGCACCAGATACATCACCATGATGAGCGCGAGCACGCCGTAGCGGCCGAGGCCGAGACCGGTCAGGAACAGCGTCACCTTCTGCGGCACTTCCGTCACCGTCAGGAAGTAGCCGAAGAGGAGCGCGCCGATGAGGACGGTGAAGACCGCGGCGGCGGTGCGGGTCGCCTGCAGCAGCGAGGCGCGGATGTCCGCGCGCGAGAGCCTGCCGCGCAGCACGCTCAGGACGAAAGCGCCGCCCGCGCCCACGCCCCCGGCCTCGGTCGGCGTGAAAAGCCCGCCATAGAGCCCGCCGATCACGAAGGCGAAGAGCAGCAGCGCCGCCCAGACGTCGCGAAGGCCGAGGAGCATCTCCTTCCAGCCGCTGGCTTTGCCTCGCGGGAGGAAGCCCGGCCGGAAGGCGCCGATGAGCGCCACCGTCGCCACGTACATCGTCATCGCGAGGATGCCCGGCAGCACGCCCGCGATGAAGAGCTTGCCGATGTCCTGCTGCGTGATGAGGCCGTAGACCGCGAGCACGGTCGAGGGCGGCAGCATCGAGCCGAGCGTGCCGCCGGCGGCGATCACGCCGGTCGCGAAGGATTGCGGATAGCCGTAGCGCCGCATCTCCGGATAAGCGACGCTCGAGAAGGTGGCGGCGGTCGCGACGGAGGAGCCGGAGATCGCGGCGAAGCCGCCGCAGGCGACGACGGTGGCGATCCCGAGGCCGCCGCGGAGATGCCCCACCACCGTGTTCGCGGCGCGGAACAGCTCGCGGCTGATACCCGACGCCGAGACGAAGGCGCCCATCAGCAGGAACATCGGGATCACGCCGAAATTGTAGTCCGTCACCGTCCGCATGGAGGTGAGCCCGACCTGCTTCAGGGCGGGACCGCCTCCCATGAGATAGCTGTAGCCGGTGACGCCCACGAGGCCCATGGCCATGCCGACGGGGACGCGCAGCAGCATCAGCGCGAAGAGCGCGAGGAAGCCAATGATCGCAACCGCGTCGGGGCTCATTCCACGGGCTTGACGAGAAAGCGCGGGCCGATGCTCTCGGGGTGGAAGATCAGCCGGTAGGTCCGGATCGCGATCAGCATTACGGCGGACACGTCGCCCGCCCATGCGACCGCGAAGAACGGCCAGTTCGGCAGGTTGAGATCGAAGGTCACGACGTGCGCCGCGTAGGTGTCGCGCACCTTGTCGAAGAGCGTGTAGGTCTGCACCGTCACCACGAAGAGCAGCACCGAGGTTGCGAAGACGTCGATGTAGCGCTGGAGCCGTGGGCCGACGGCGCCATAGACGAGGTCGACCGTGATGTGGGTGCCGCGATAGCTCGTGGCGGCGATCCCCCAGAAGATCAGGATGCCCAGCAGCAGCCGGCCGAAATCGTAGCCGTCGGGGATCGAGAGGCTGAAGAAATAGCGCAGCAGCACCGAGATGAAGATGTCGGCGGCGACGATGCCGACGAAGATCGCCGCCACCATCTCGATCGCGTCGATGAAGCGATCCATGCGGCTCCGCCGCGCGCGTCCCTCCGGGGAGGCGGGCTGCGTCGCGGTCACGGGCCTGGCGCCCCTCAATAGAGCGCGTCGTATTTCTTCAGGCTCGCCTTGAGCTCCGCCATCGCGGCGTCGGGATCGACGCCGGCCTTGCGCGCGCCCTCCGCCCATTTCGCCTGCAGCGGCTCCGCGGCCTTGCGCCACTCCGCGAGCTGCTCGGGCGTCAGAGAGTAGACCTCGTGGCCCTCTTCCGCCCTGATCTTGCCACGCCCCGCCGCCTCGAAATCGGCCCAGGGCGCCGCGACCTTTTCCGCCCATTCGGTGGTGCAGTGATCGTCGATCACCTTCTTCTGCGCCGCCGACAAGCCGTCATAGGTCTTCTGGTTCATGACCCAGACGAAAGTGGAGACGTAGAGCGGAACGTCCTGGTGGAAATTGACGGCCTTGTCGATGCCGAAGAGGACGACGGAGCCCCAGGGGAAAGTGATGGCATCCGCGACGCGCCGCGCGAGGACGTCGCGCGCCTCGGGTGCCGAGGCCTGCACGTTCGTGCCGCCGAGGAGGGTGACGAAGGCCGCAATCGTGGCGTCGGCGGGCCGGACCTTGAGCCCCTTGAGGTCCGCGGGCACCAGGATCTTCTTGTGGCTGTGAATCGCGCCGGGGTCGCTGATGAAGGCGAAGCAGAAATGCACGTCCTTCATCTCGGCCGCTGCGTATTTCCGGTACCAGGCGTCGAAGGCCGCCGAGCCGCTCTTGCCGTTGGACGCGAGGAAGGGCAGCTCGCCCCCGGCGATCACGGGAAACCGTCCGGGCTGATAGCCGGGATTGACGTAGGCGAAGTCGGCGATGCCGTCGCGCGCCATGTCGTAGTGGTCGAAGGCCTTGCCGAGCTGCTCCGCCGGAAAGAGCGTCGATTTGATGGTGCCGCCCGAGGCCTTCTCGATGTCCGCGGCCCAGGCTTGGAATGCGGGATGCAGCGGATGCGCCGGCGGCAGCCAATGCGCGAGCTTGAGCTGCACCGTCTTGTCCTGCGCGAGCGCCGCACCCGAAGTCGCGAGCACGGCCGCCAGACAAAGGCCAAGGATACGCCGGATCATCTGCTCCTCCCCTGGGGTCGCCCGACGGCGGCCTCGTTTGTTTGTGTACCAAACGATTCTTAGCGAAGTGGGAGGCTTCGCACAATTCTCTCGTGAAGAGTTGCGCTTTTCCGCGCGCCGCTCAGGCGCCGGCGGGGGCGGTCTCGAGCGGCCGGTCGGGCTCCGCGCGCTTGCCGACTTGCAAGACGATCGCCGAGGCGATGAAGCAGAGGAAGCCCGAGATCATGAAGGGGCTGGTGTAGCTGCCGAGATAATCGTGGAGAACGCCGGCGCCGGCCGCGGCCACCGACGACCCCACCTGATGGACGGCCGTGATCCACCCGAACATCATGCCCGCGCGCGTGGCGCCGAAGGCATTGGATGCGAGGCGCAGCGTCGGCGGCACGGTGGCGATCCAGTCGAGCCCGTAGAAGACCCCGAAGAGCGTCAGGCCGAAGAACGAGAAGTCGAAGACGTAGGGCAGGAACAGCAGCGAGAGACCGCGCAGCCCGTAGTACCAGCAGAGGAGGTAGCGACTGTCGTAGCGGTCGGTGAGCCAGCCCGAGCCGGTAGTGCCGATGAGGTTGAAGATGCCCATGAAGGCGAGCATCCCCGCCGCCGTCACCTCGGCCACGCCGTTCTCGACGCAGAACGGAATGAGATGCGTGCCGATCAAGCCGTTGGTGCTGGCGCCGCAGACGAAGAAGCTCGCGGAGAGCAGCCAGAAATCGCGCGAGCCGAGGCCTGTTCCGAGCCCTGATAGCGCCACCATGAAGGGGTTTTGCGGCGGCGTCGCCGGCGGCTCCTCATTCGCGGCCTCGGCGCCGTAGGGCCTGAGATCGAGGTCGCGGGGTTGCTCGCGCATCAGGAGCCACACTACGGGGATCGCGAGCGCCACGACAGCCGCGACCAGCGCCACCGCAGGGCGCCAGCCCGATCGCTCCGCGATCGTCGCGAGCGACGGCAGGAAGATAAGCTGGCCCGCGGCCACGCTCGAGGTGAGAGCGCCCATGACGAAGCCGCGGCGCTTCTGGAACCAGCGCGTCGCGATCACGGCTCCGAGCACCAGCGCCGCAAGCCCGCTGCCGGTGCCGATCACGACGCCCCAGAGCAGCACGAGCTGCCAGGCCGAGGTCATCACGAGGGTGAGCGCCAATCCCGCCGCCATGATCCCCAGCGCGAGGATCGTGGTGAGGCGCACGCCGATCCGGTCCATGAATGCCGCGGAGAAGGGGCCGAGCAGCCCGTAGAGCAAGAGGTTGAGGGCGACCGCGAAGGAGAGCGTGGAGCGCGACCAATGGAACTCGTCCTCGATCGGCACGATGAAGACTGTCGGCGCCGAGCGCACGCCCGCCGCCGCCAGCAGCACCAGGAACGTCACTCCAGCGACGATCCAGGCGTAATGAATCCGTCCGTGCGCCAGCCGCGCGATGAAAGCCATCGACCTACTCCGCGCCCCTCGGGAATGTATGGACACAAGTTGAGGTGCGGCCACCTTGGGGCGCCGCAACCCACTTACATCGCGACATGGCCCGTACCAACCCTCAAACGCGCATGGAAGGATTGCGCGGCCCTAGCGTCTCGTGCCCGCGAGCAGCTTCTCGAGCGCCGCGAGCGGGCGGGTGTTGAGGACGTCGCGCTTCTCGAGCCAGCCGCGGCGCGCCTGGTCGACGCCGTAGACGAGATCGTCGAGGCCGCTCGCGCGATGCGCGTCGGAGGCGATCGAGACGAGGACCCCCGCCTCCTTCGCCATGCGGCAATGCACGTCCGAGAGATCGAGGCGGTCGGGATGGGCGTTGAGCTCGAGGAAGGAGCCGCGCTCGCGCGCCGCGCGAATGATGCGGGGCATGTCGACGTCGTAAGGCGGGCGCTCCTCGATGAGGCGGCCGCTCGGATGCGCGAGGATCGTGAAGTAGGGATGCCGCATGCCCTTGAGGATGCGCTCGGTCTGCTGCTCGCGCGAGAGCGAGAATTTGCTGTGGACGGCCCCCACGACGAGATCGAGCCGCGCGAGGATGTCGTCGGGGAGATCGAGCTTGCCGTCCTCGAGGATGTCGACCTCGATCCCCTTGAGGATCCGCACGCCCGCGCCCTTGGCATTGAGGCGGTCGATCGCCTCGATCTGCTGCGCGAGGCGGCGCGGGTCGAGGCCGTGCGCCATGGTGAGGCGCCGCGAGTGCTCGGTGATCGCGAGATACTCGAAGCCGCGCTCGCGCGCGGCCTTCGCCATCGCCTCGAGGCTGTCGTGCCCGTCGGTCGCGGTGGTGTGCGCGTGGAGGTCGCCGCGGAGATCGCCGCGCTCGACGAGCTTCGGGAGTTTCCCCGCGCGCGCCGCCTCGAACTCCCCGCGGTTCTCGCGCAGCTCGGGCTCGATGTAGGGGAGGTCCACGGTCTTGTAGACCGAGAGCTCGGTATCGCCGGCGATCCGGCGCTTTCCCTTGAAGACGCCGTATTCGTTGATCTTGTAGCCGAGCTTCTGGCCCATCTGGCGCACCGCGATATTGTGCGCCTTGCTCCCGGTGAAATAGTGGAGGGCCGCTCCGTAGCTCTCGTTGGGGACGATGCGGATGTCCACCTGGATGCCCGAGCGCAGCACCACGGTCGAGCGCGTCGGGCCCTCCGCCAGCACCTTCGCGACCTCCGGATATGCCACGAAGCGGTCCATGATCGGCTTCGTCTTCTCGGCGGTGGCGAGGATGTCGATGTCGCCGACTGTTTCCTGCCGCCGACGGTAGCTACCCGCGACGGTGACACGCTCGACGCCGGGCGAGGCCTCGAGATAGGCCACCAGCGGCTCCACGATGCCGCGCACCTCCGCGCGCTTGAAGCGGCGCGGGTGCTCGGCCTTGGCCGCGAGCGATTCCTTGAGCGAGGCCACGATCTTCGGCCCGAAGCCCGGCAGCTCGTCGACGCGGCCGTCGAGGAGCGCGCGCTTCAGTTGCTCGAGGCTGTGGATCTCGAGGTCCTCGTAGAGCGCGCGCACGCGCTTGGGGCCGAGCCCCGAGAGGTGCAGGAGCTCGGTTGCAATCGCCGGCACCTCGCGATGGAGCTCGTCGAGGAGCCGCACCGTCCCCGTCTCCGCGAGGCAGCGCAGCTTCGTTGCGAGGTCCTTGCCGATCCCCGGCAGCTCCGAGAGGTCGCGGCCCTCGACCAGCATCTCCGAGACTTCCATGCCGAGGCCGCGGACCGTGCGCGCGCCGTTCCGATAGGCGCGGACGCGGAAGGGGTTCGCCGACTGCAGCTCGAGGAGATCGGCGATCTCGTCGAGCGCGTCCGCGATCTCGGTGTTGTGGAATCGGGCCTTCGCCGGTTTCGGCCGGACTGCTCTGGCGCGCGCCATGATCGAGCCCTCCTACACCATCATTGCTAGCGTGCGTTTGACCTGGATCAACGGCATGGGGCATCGAGGCATACGATGATATGTGAGCATACGCGCCCGGCATCGGAGGCACCTCATGCTCAGCATTATCCCACCGCGGCTTGCTCTCATCATCATCGCAGCGCGCGAGCGCACGGGGCCTGCGCCTGGCGCCGCACGGGACCGGCTTCTCGACCTCATTGGCGCTTGCGGGCCCACGGAGATCGCCGAGCTCGTGGCGCTCGCCTGGATCGGCCGGGGCGATTTCGACGCGGCGGATTTCGAGACGGCGCTGCGCCAAGCGCGGAAGCTCCTGGGAACCCGCCCCGTCGAGTATCTCGTGGAGATGCGCGATCTCGCGGCTTACCTCGAGCGAGCGCTGGGGGCGCTCGGCTACAAGGCCGAGGAGTTTCAGATCCTGCCGGCCTAGCTCAGCCGGCGTGCTCGGTCTTGGGGACGCAGAGCGCCAGCAAATTTGCGACCAACACGGAGGCGCCGAGGAAGTAGAAGACCGCGACGAGGCCGTAGGCGTCGGCAAGCGCCCCGCCGATGAGCGGCATCACGGCCGAGAAGGACGCCTGCACTCCGAACATGGCGCTCGTCATGGAGGCCGCGAGCTCCGGCGGCGAGCGGTCCATGAGCCAGGAGTGGATGACCGGGCGCATCGCGTACATGACGAAGCCCAGCACGGCGACGCCGAAGACGTAGAGCGGCCCGCTGCCGAGGAAAGTGAGGCCGATCACCAGCACCGTGGTGCTGCTCATCCCCGCGAGCACGATGGGCCGCCGTCCGATCCGGTCCGAGAGCGACCCCGCGATCGGCGCCGCGATCATGCCGCCGACCTGCAGCATCATCAGCGTGAGGCCCATCATGAAAGGGCTCATGTGGAGGGAGTCCGAGAGATAGAGCGGCAGGAAGGCGAGCAGTCCCCCTTGCATCATCGTGCGGAATCCCGCCATCAGGCAGAGGCTCCACATCGCGCGCGTGCGGAGCGCGCGCGCCATGCCCGAGAGGTATTTGCGGAGCGAGGTCCCGGCGGCCCGCGTCGCCGCCGCCGCGTCGCCGCGGCCGAGGACGGCGATGAGCGCGAAGGCCGGCAGGACGCCGATTGCGCCATTGACGATCGCGGTCGTCTGCCAGGTGAGGCTCGCGACGAGCGCGCCCGCGGCGAGCGGCGCCACGGCGTCGCCGACATTTGCGCCGAGCGCGTGGATTGCGAGCGCATAGCCGCGGTTGCGCGGGAGGTGGCCGGAGAGATAGGCGATCGCCGCGGGATGCCAGAGCATGTTGGAGGCGCCGAGCACGCCGAGCGCGATGCAAAGCGCGCCATAGGCTCCGAAGATGCCGATCGCCGCGAGCGCCGCCGCCCCCACGACGAGCGAGATCACCTGGAACAGCACCCGGCGCCCCGTAAGATCGACGAGGGTGCCGCTGGGGATGTTGATCGCGGTCGAGCCGATGTGGAAGCAGGTGACGAGGAAGCCTGCGGCGATGTAGTCGAGTCCGAGGCTCTCGCGCAGCATCGGCAGCAGGAAATAGAAGGTCGCGACCGTCCAATGCGTGGCGCCGTGGCCCAGCCCCGTGAGGATCACGGGAATCTGGACCTTGGCGGAGCGGAGCGGGAGCGCGGCGTCGACGGCCATGGGCGGAGTCCTCGCGAGCCTCAGTGCGGCTTCTCGCCGAGTCCGAGATTGACGTAGAAGCCGCCCTGGAAGCGGGTCGCGGGGTCGGCGGGGTCGCGGGTATCGCCGTGCGAGAGGATCTGCGCGGCATAGCGGTCGGCGCTGTCGCGCGGGCGGTAGTCGACGCCGGACTTGGAATTGTCCCAGTAGCTGCGCTTGTTGTCGGAGGCGCCGTAGACGATCGCGAAATGCAGCTTCGGCGCGTCGAGGCAGGCCTCGACGAGGCGCAGCAGGTCGGGGTAGCTGAGCCAGGTCGAGAGGTGACGCGGCTCGCGCGGCTCCGGCAGCGCCGAGCCGATGCGCAGGCAGGCGACCTCGAAGCCGAACTTGTCCGCGAAGAAGCTGCCGAGATTCTCGCCGAAGGCCTTGCTCACGCCGTACATCGTGTCCGGCCGCTGCCGGGAATTCGCATCGAGGCGCTCGGTGACGGGATGATAGCCGATCGCGTGATTGGAGCTCGCGAAGACGATGCGCTTGACGCCGTGGCGCAGCGCGGACTCGAAGACGTGATAGGTACCGTGGAAATTCGCCGCGAAGATCTTGGCGACGTCGTCCTCGGTGGAGATGGCGCCCAAATGCACGATCGCGGAGGTGCCCGCAACGATGCGGTCGACGGCGGCGGCGTTCGCGAGGTCTGCGACCATGACCTCCTCGCCCGGATGCGGCTTGCCGGGATCGCGGAGGTCGGAGCTGCGCAGGCCGCCCGGGCGCCTCGCAAGATGGGGCCGCAGGTATTGGCCGAGGGCACCGGCGGCGCCGGTGAGCAGCAGCGGAGCAGGCTTTGCCATGAGTCTCTCTCGGGGTCGTTCC
This sequence comes from Allostellaceae bacterium, assembly GCA_035541215.1. GTDB lineage: Bacteria > Pseudomonadota > Alphaproteobacteria > ATCC43930 > CGMCC-115725 > DASZHJ01. The sequence continues at coordinate 8,727 of DATKNV010000041.1, forward strand.
TGGGCAGGTCGAGCGAGCCTAGGAGCGCGCTTCGCACGTCGTCAAGCGCGCGAGGGCTCGCGGCGCCTTGCCCGCTCCACCTCGCCCGAACGGGTCGATGCCGCGGATTTTCGCCAATATCTCGACGATAGTTCGGCGGATGCGGCCCTGCGGAAGCCCGCGCGGGCGATCGGACGCGCGATAGCGGTATCAGCGGCTTAGTTGGTTAACGCCGGCGGCGTCATCGATCCGACGCCTCTGTGCAAGCGCCTGGATTACCTCGCATTCCAGCGAAACTTTAGAAGCGCTTAACCAGCGGGGAACGAAGGTTTCCGCGCGAACTCGCGGGCCCCGCGCAACGGCCTCCGGCTGGCGCGGCGAACGGCGAGACGCCCGGGGGAACTCGGCATGGCGGCGGCTCAGGCCTCTCGGAGGCCGAGCCCCTCGCCCTACTGAGGGGGTGGCGGTGGGCAAGCACATTCGACGCAAGCACGTTTTCGGCAAGCACGTTCTCGGCAAGCACCTTCGGGGACTCCTGGTGTCCCTGGCGCTGACGGTGAGCACGCTCGCTCCGGCGGCGGCGGAAGAGCTGCAGGTCGCTTATGCGCCGGCAGCCCCGCCGCCGGCGGCGCGCGGCAGCGAGGGCCTCTTCGGCACGGCCGAATCCTTCTCGAGCGACATCGCGCCTTTCTACAAATGGACGGAAGTGATGAGCCGCGCGCGCGGCGAGATCTCGGGCGCGCTCGGCCCCTGTCCCCTCGGCGTCAGCGACGGCTGCGCGCCGCGGCAGTGGCTCGCCTTGGTGGCCTCGCTCCAGGGCCTCGACCTCCGCGCCAAGATCGAGCGCGTCAACGCCGAGATCAACCGCTATCCCTACGTTCCCTCGCAGCTCAATTGGGGCACGGCCAATCACTGGGAGACGCCCTTCGAGTTCTTCCGCAAGAGCGGCCAGTGCCAGGATTACGCGATCGTCAAGTTCATGGCGCTGCGCGCGGCGGGAGTGCCGAACGAGCTGATGCGGCTCGTGGTCGTCCGCGATCTCGCGCAGGCGGTCGATCACGCCGTGCTCGCGGTCTATGTCGAGGGCGAGGCGCTCGTGCTCGACAACCAGACCGACGCGATCCTGCCGGCCTCTCGGATCGGTCATTACCGGCCCTATTATTCCATCAACGAAGCGGGCTGGTGGCGGCACGCGCCGGCGCGGGCGACGGCGATCGCGCAGGCCGGCGGGAGCGCCGTCCCGCGCTGACCGCGGGCTCGGCTCAGTCGAAGGGCAGCGGCACCAGCAGGAAGTAGCCGTTGACGGCCAGCAGCGTCGCCAGGCCCGAAAGGCCGCAGCCGAGCCACAGGAGCCAGCGCGCGAGGCTCACGATCGCGACCGAGCCCAGCACCAGCGCGATCTGGAAGAGGGCGCGGGCGTAATCGTAGTTGAGATCCTGGGCCTGCGCGTGATCCCGCTTCGCCTGATAGGCTTTCGCCTTTACCAGGAGCTCATTCTTGCCTTCCCCGCCCTTGGGATCGCTCTCGTAATATTGCACCGTCGCCTGATACTCGGCGAGGCGCTTTGCGATCTGGTCGCGCACGGCCTGCGGCCATTCCGGATGCGCGGCCTGCAGGATCTCGAGCTCGTCGGCCGCGAGCTTGGTCGCGGTCTGGCGCTCGTTCTTCGCTTGGTAGAAGGCGTAGGTGTCGGAGACGACGATGTTGAGATTGATCGTCTCCTTCATCGCGGCCTCGCCGAAGAGGCTCGCGATCGCGAGCAGCATCGCCATCACGCCCAGGATGACCGCGGCGACGCGCCGGAACCGCTCGTTCGAATGATGCTCTGCCGCGCTCTCGGCGATCTTGTCGCCGAGCTCGTGCGCCTCGTGTGCTTCCACGGAATCCCCCCTAGCCGAATGTGCGCCGGAACGGCCGCGAGGATCGCATGCGGGAGAGCCACGTCAAGCGGCTGGGTGCGCGGGCTGCGCCGTGCGCAACTCTCCGCTCGACCGCCGCGGCCTCGAAAGCATAGGATCGGCGGCCCTCGCGCCGAACCCGGCTCCGGGGGCGGGGATGGAAGCGCTTGATGGACCTGCAGGAGCTGATCAAAGAGCACGGGATCTGGTCGTACCTCGTCACCTTCGTCTGGACCTTCTTCGAGGGCGAGACCTTCGTCCTCTTCGCGGGATTCGCGGCGGCGCAGGGCTTCCTGAGTGCGCCGATCCTGCTCGCCTCCGCCTGGCTCGGGAGCTTCTGCGGCGATCAATTCTACTTCTGGGTGGGCCGGCGGTTCGGGCTGAAGCTGCTGGAGCGCCGGCCGACCTGGCGCGCGCGCGTCGACAAGGCGCTGGGCTGGCTGCGCCGCTTCGACGCGGGCTTCATCCTGACCTTCCGTTTCATTTACGGCGTCCGAAACGTCTCCTCCTTTGCGCTCGGGATCAGCGGCATCGCCTGGCGGCGCTTCCTCGTCTTCAACTTCATCGCAGCGGGGCTCTGGGCTTGCGCGTTCGTCGGCGCCGGTTACGCCGCGGGGCAGGCCTCCGAGGCGGTGCTGGGCGATCTCGCCTCCCAGTTCCGACTCATGATGCTCGGGATATTCGTCGTGATCGTCGGCGGGATCGGGACCGTGCTCTACTTCCGCCATCGGCGCGCCCGGCGCGGGGAATAGCGCCTCAGCGCGGCGGGCTCACCAGCGCAGGACGAGCTCGTCGCCCCTGGTCTCGAAGCCCTGAAGCCGCGCGAGGAAGCTCATGCCCAGGAGCGAGATTTGCATCGGCTGCTCGACCACGATCGCGGGCACCTCGTTCGCCGTGAACTGGCCGAGGCCCAGCGCGCGAAGCGTCACGGGTGCGACGCGCGCGATCCCGTTCGCGGTATTGGCGCGGAGCGTGAAATCCTGCGCGATCACTTGAAGCCCCGCGGCCCTCGCGTCATCGGGCGAGAGCGCGACCATGCTCGCGCCGGTGTCGACCACGAAGCGGATGAGCGCGCCGTTCACGTCGGCCTCGACGTAAAAGTGGCCGTCGCGCGAGCGGCGGTAGACGAGCTCGTTGGGCACCGCGCGGCCCGCAGCCGGTGCTCTCGCGTCCGCCCTCTGGCTCTGGCGGTGCGGCAGCAGAGAGGCGAGGCCGCCCGGCGAGAAGGTCCAGGCGGCGGCGGCCGTCAGGGCGATCAGGACCGCGGTCACGCGCAACGTCCAGCCCAGCATCGGCCCACCTTCCGCTCCGAGGCCGGAGGCACCGCTGCCGCCGGCTCCCGTCATAGTGGTCAGCCCCTCCTTAACGAAACGTAAAGGCTCCCGGTCCGCGCGGCAGCGGCTCGGCGCTTCCTCGCGCCTGAGGCGAATGCCACAAAGTTTTGAGTTGTTCCCGGCCTGGAGTTGGATTACCCAGGATCGAGTTCGGCTGGGACTGGGGAGCGGAGCGGGGAGCGATGCGGCGCGCAGTGTTGCTGGGGGCAGTGGTGAGCTTGGTCGCGGCGGCGGCCTGGGCAGCGACCAGCAAGCGCGATTGCTACTCGAACGCCGATGTGGAGGCCGAGCTCGCGGTCCAGTTCCAGGCGAAGCTCATGGTGTTGAGCGACGTCTGCCGGGACACGACCTACGGCCTCTTCACGCAGCGCAACAAGGACGCGATCATCAGATATCAGAAGCAGATGATCGACCACTTCCGCCGCGAGGGCAAAGGCCGCGCCGACGTGGTGTTCGAGAACTACATGACGCATCTCGCGAACGAGGAGGCCCTCGCCTCCGGCCAGCGCTCGATGGTCGAGAACTGCCAGACCAGCGCGCTCATCCCGCTCGCCAACAGCTTCACCGGCAGCAACGAGATGCGCGCCTATTTCGCCTCCCAGGCCGCCGCGAACCGCGCGAGCTACGTCGCCTGCAAGGAGTGAGGCGGGCCGCCGCGCGGCTTGCCAAGGAGGCCTCGGCTCCGCATGCTCCCGCGGGTCAGAAAAGCCATGGGGAGGCAAGGATGAGGCGTGGGTGGATCGCGGCCCTCTTGGCCGCAGCGGCCCTGTCCTGGACGGCGGGAGCGCACGCCGCAGAAAAGCTGCGCATCGGCGTCCTCCGCCTCGCCTCCTCGGGCCCGGTTTTCGTTGCGGAGGACAAGGGCTATTTCGCGGCCGAGGGCCTGGAGGTCGAGCTCAAATTCTTCGATGCGGCGCAGCCGGTCGCCGTGGCGACCGTCTCCAGCGACATCGACGTCGGCGTCACCGGGCTCACCGCGGGCTTCTTCAATCTCGCGGGCAAGGCCGCGCTCAGGATCGTCGCGGCGCAGAGCCGCGAGGAGTCCGGCTATCACCTCAACGCCTACCTCGTCTCGAAACAGGCCTGGGACGCCGGACTCAAGAGCCTCGCGGATCTGCCGGGACATTCCGTCGCGATCACCCAGGTCGGCTCGACCTTCCACTACAGTCTCGGCCTCATCGCGGACAAGCTTCATTTCCCGCTCGCGAGCCTGAAGCTCGTCCCGCTGCAGTCGCTGCCGAACATGGCGAGCGCGCTCAAGGGCGGGCAGGTCGATGCCGCCGTGATGCCCGCGACTGCGGCGCAGCCGCTGATCGACGCCGGTGACGTCAAGGTCCTCGGCTGGGTCGGCGACGAGACGCCGTGGCAGCTCGGCGCGATCTTCACGTTGCAATCGACGATAGACACGCGCCGCGCGGCCGTCGCCGCCGCCATCCGCGCCTACCGGAAGGGCGCACGCGACTTCTACGAGGCTTTCCTCGAGAAGGGGGCCGACGGCAAGCCGGCTCCCGGCCCCGAGGCGCCGGCGCTCCTCGCGATCGTCAGCAAATACACGGGCCTTGCGCCCGAGAAAATCGGCGCCGGCATTCCCTACGTCGATCCCGACGCGCGGCTTCTCGTGCGCGACGTCTACAACCAGGTTGCCTGGTATCAGGCGCAAGGTCTCGTGGACAAGGACGTCGACGCCAAGACGATCCTCGATCTCACTTTCGTCGAGGGACATTACGACGTGCCGAAGTGACGGTAGCGCCATGGAGCTCATCCTCGACGAGGTCGGCCACGCCTATGGCGGGCTCGAGGTGCTCGACGGCGTCGACCTCAGGGTGGGCGAGGGTGAGATCGTCGGGCTGATCGGCCCCTCGGGCTGCGGGAAATCGACGCTGCTCTCGATCGTGGGCGGCCTGCTGCGGCCCTCCCGCGGCTCGGTCTCGGTCGCGGGCGCGGTGCCCGCGGACAGCCTCAACCCCTTCACCTTCGTGTTCCAGGATTTCGCGCTGCTGCCGTGGCGCACGGTCGAGGGCAATGTGGCGCTGGCGCTCGAGCATCATCCGCTCTCCGGGGGCGAGCGGCGGGAGCGGGTGCGGGCGGCGCTCGCGCGGATCGGGCTCGCGGAGTTCCGCGATGCCTATCCGCGCCAGCTCTCGGGCGGCATGCGCCAGCGCGTCGGCATCGCCCGCGCTCTCGTCGTGCGGCCGGCGCTGCTGCTGATGGACGAGCCGCTCTCGGCACTCGACGCCCAGACCCGCGAGCTCCTGATGGAGGAGTTCCTGGCGCTCTGGCTCGGCGAGCGCACGGCGGCGCTCTACGTCACGCACAATCTCTGGGAGGCGCTCCGGCTCGCCGACCGTATCGTCGTGCTGTCGCGCCGGCCGGGGCGGGTGAAGCTCGTGGTGCCCGTGCCGATTCCGCAGCGCGAGCGCGCCGAGCCCGCGGCGCAGGCGGAGCTCGCGGCGCTCCACGACCGACTCTGGGAGTCGATCAAGGCCGAGGCGCAGCTCGCCGATCGCGAGATGGCCGATGCCTAGCGAGCGGAGCCTCGATCGCGCCGCGGCGGAACGCCGTGCGATCGCCTTCCGCGGCGGCGGCTTCGCGCTTCACCCGAAGCGCTGGGCCTCCTGGATCGCCTTCGCGGCGGTGCTGCTGCTCTGGCAGGCATTGGTCTCGCTCGGCGCGATCAAGCCGGTCTTCCTGCCGAGTCCCTCCAGCATCGCGCTGGCGCTCGGCCATCTCCTCGCGACCGCCGCCTTCTGGCGGGACATCGCGGCCTCGCTGAGCCGCATTCTCGGGGGCTGGGCGATCGGCACGGCCACAGGCCTCGCCGTGGGCCTCGCCATGGGCCTGTTCTCGCTCGCCCGCGCCGTCGGCGTTCCCGTGATCTCCGCGCTCTTTCCGATCCCGAAGATCGCGCTCCTGCCGCTGCTCATCCTCTGGCTCGGCATCGGCGAGCCCTCGAAATGGGCGACGATCGCGCTGGGCGTCTTCTTCCCGACCGCGATCTCGACCTATAGCGGGATCGACGGCGTGCCCTTGAGCCTCGTGCGCATGGCGCAAAGCTTCGGCCTGCCCTTCGGTCACGTCCTGCGCAAAGTGGTGCTGCCGGGCGCGCTTCCGAGCATCCTTGCGGGCTTCCGCATTTCCGCGGCGACCGCGCTGCTGCTGGTGGTGGCGGCGGAGATGATCGGCGCGCAGCAGGGGATCGGCGCCTTCGTGCTCACCACGGGCAATCTCATGCAGACGGATCAGCTCATGGCGGGCGTGGTCGTGCTTGCCGCGCTCGGCCTCCTCATCGGCTGGGGTCTTTCCGCGCTCGAGCGCCGGCTGCTGCGCTGGCGCTAGGGAGCTCGGGAGCTAGGCGGCGGGCGCCTGCCAGCGCGCGGCCTCGAGCGCACCCGAGAGCAGGCGGTGGGCGAGGATCTCGGAGGTGAGCGGCCTGAGGCCGTAGGCGAAGCTCGGGGTGACGCTCGCGCCCGCGAGCGGCACGCCCGCGAGGCTCGCGCCGAGCGCGCCGCCGATGCGGCGGACCATGTCGAAGCGCGTGAGCACCGCATGGCCGCCGCCGAGCGCGCGGAAATGGCTGGTGGCGGCGAGCGCGTCCTCGACGGTGGCGTTGGCGGGGAGCACCAGCACCGGGAGGGCGGAAGCCGCGGCGATCCAGGGCCGGAGCGCTTCCCATGCGGCGGCATCGGCGGGATCGATTCCGGGTGTGTCGAGGATGAGAGGCTCTTCGGGGCGGTCGGCGGCGATCGCCTGGAGCGCCGCCGGCGTCTCCGCCTCGAAGAGGGGGGCGCCGAGGGCGGCCGCGTATTCGCGAAGCTGTGCGAGCGCGCCCGCGCGCCGGCCGTCGGCGGTGACGAGGTGGGTCGTGCCGCGCTCGCGCCGCGCCGCGAGCTTCGCCGCAAGCGTGGTCTTGCCGGCGCCGGACGGACCCGCGAGCAGGAGGGAGCGCGCGCTCAGGAGATCATCGACCGGCGCGAAGGCGAGGGTGGCACCGAGCGCCTGCGAGAGGCGATCGCCGAGCGTCGTGTCGCTGGGGCCGCCCTCCGGTATCGCCGCGGCGATCCGCCGCGCGAGCGCTTCCGGGACGCGCTGCGCGCGCAGCACCGCCGAGAGGAAGGCGGCGTCGCCGCTGGGCCAGCTCGGCTCGGGCATGCCGGGATCGAGGGGCTCGCGCGCGGCGAGGGTCGTGAGGTCGAAGACGCTATCGGGGAGCGGGCGCTTGATGCGCAGCCGCCCGCGGCCGCGCCGGACGACGACCGGCGCCTGCGGCGCCGCGCTCGATTGGGGACGTGGCTTTTTGGTGCGCATGCGGAGCTCCCGCGCGAGTGTCGCGGCAAAGCCTTAAGATTTCGTCGCCAGACGCCCCAAACGGAATGCCGCGAGGGCGCCCGCGGCCGACATCCCCGCCATCGCGTAGAAGGCGCTGCCGCCGATCGCGTCGTAGAGCGCACCCGCGAAGAGCGCCACCAGCCCGAAGCCGATCCCCTGCGAGGCGGAATAGGCGGATTGCGCGGTGCCCGCGTGGCTCGCGGGCGCGTTCCGCAGCAGATAGTACATGGCGCCGAGATGCGCCGCCGCGAAGGTGAAGCAATGCATGAAGTTGACGGCGGCGAGCGCCCAAAGCGACGTGGCGCTCGCGAGCACGGTCCAGCGCACGACGCCCGCGACGCCGCCGAGGAGCATCAAGTGGGCGGGGTTCGCGTGCCGGAAGAGCCGGCTCCCCCAATAGAAGAGCGCGATCTCCGCGATGACGCCCTCGGCCCAGAGCCAGCCGATGACGCCGGTCCCGTAGCCGAGGCTCTTCCAGTAGAGCGAGCTGTAGCCGTAATAGACGAGATGGCTCGCCTGGATGAGCGCCGCGGCGGCGAGGAAGAGGAGATTGCGTCCACCGACGAGGCTCCGCCAGGCGCCGGCATCCGACCGCAGTGCGCGGGGCTCGCTGACGCGGGGCATCGCCCAGATGCTCAGGACCATGAGGGCGCTACCCACCAGCAAGAGCACGACGAGGCTGTCGGGTGGCGCCTTCTGCAGGAGCTCGCCGATCGCGAGCGTCATCACCAGGAAGGTGAGCGAGGCCCAGATGCGGAACCGGCCGTAATCGAGCCCCGCCTGCAAGACCGCGTTGTCCGCGAGCGGCAATACGGTTGCGAAGGCGGTGCCGGAGGCGATGCCGATCGCGAGCATCGGCCAGAACCCGTAAGCCGGGATGTAGAGCGCGAAGCTCACGAGCGCGAAGACCGCGAGGATCAGCATGATGCGCCGCCGGTCGCCGCTGAGGTCCGCGAGGACGCCGACGGTGGGATGCGCGGCGACGCGCGCCCAAAGCCCGATCCCCGCGACGATCCCCATCTCCGTGGCATCGAGGCCGCGCGCGGCGAGGAAGAGCGGCCAGAACGCAAGCTGCACGCCGATGATGACGTGGCTCGCGGAGGCGAAGAGCGCGAAGCGCGCGATGAGCGGAAGCTGCATGAGTGCCGAGGCCGGGAGGCCGAGTGTGGTGCGTGAGGCGCGCGCTTGCAACGATGCCGTCGGCTCCCGAGTAGGTCCTTGAACGGCGGCGCGCGGCGCTACAGGCTCGCTAGGTGTCGAAGCCGCGGCAGGGAGCGTGATGATCGGATTCGGACTTCAAGAGCTCTGGGCCCTCGTCTCGGTCATGCTGATCGACCTCGCGCTTGCCGGCGACAACGCGATCGTCGTGGGCATGGCCGCCGCCGGGCTCGATCCCGAGGATCGACGGCGCGCGATCTTTTGGGGCGTCGTCGCGGCGACGGTGCTGCGCATCGCCTTCGCCGGGGTCGCCTTGCAACTGTTGGAAATCGTCGGATTGACCCTCGCCGGGGGTATTCTCCTGCTTTGGGTCGCCTGGAAGCTCTTCCGCGAGATTCGCCGCGGCCATCTGACGGCGGCAGCGAGCGGCGAGGCTCCGGTGCCCACCGGCAAGATGTTCTGGCAAGCGAGTTTGCAGATCGTCGTCGCCGACGTCTCGATGTCGCTCGACAACGTCCTGGCGGTCGCGGGAGCCGCGCGCGACCACTGGCCGATCCTGCTCATCGGCCTCACGCTTTCCGTCGCCCTCATGGGCGTCGCCTCGCACCTCGTGGCGCGGCTTTTGGGCAGGTTTCGCTGGATCGCCTGGCTCGGTCTCGCCGTGGTTGCGCTCGTGGCCCTACGGATGATCTACGAGGGGTCCCTGGAAATACTCACGCATGCGTGAGCCCAAGACCTGCGGAAAGCCCTGTCGGCTTAATGAGTTAGAATTGTTGCTGGCTTGCAACAGCAAAGGGGGAATCGCAAATTCCGGCTATTTCTGCGCGACTTCGGCGATTACACGCATGCGGGGCGATGGTAGAAGTGCCCAGTGTCGTCGGCTGCGGGCAGCGGCACGGCTTTGATATTGCGGAGGGGCAAGCACATGAAGGCACTGAGCGCATTGTTATTTGCGGGGACGGCTCTCGGCCTTGCAACGGGGGCGCAGGCGCAGCAAACGCAGGGTTGGTACCTCGGCCCGCACGCGGGTTGGACCCACCTCAACGACCCCGATACCGACATTCCCTGTACGGCGATCACCTCGCCGGAATTCTGCAACCGTCTAAGGATCAACGGCGACGTGTTCCGCGCGAACACGAACGAAGGCGTCGGTGCCGGTCTGTCGCTCGGCTATCAAGGCGTTGGCTGGGCGGGCCTGCGGCTCGAGGGCGAGATCACCGTGCGCAATAATGGCATCGGAAGCGTCACCGACACTTCGGGGCCCCTTCTAACGCCGGGCACCACGTTTTCTGCGAAGGGCAGCATCACGAGCTTGGCCTTCATGGCCAACGCGCTCTACGACTTCATGCCGGATAGCGTGTGGACGCCGTATCTCGGCGCGGGCATCGGCGCGGCGCGGATCTCGATCGGTGACGCGGGACCGGCCGGCACGAGCATCAATGTCGATGCCACGGATTGGCAGTTCGCGTATCAAGGCATCGCCGGTGTGAAATACGCGTTCAATCCGCGGTGGTCGGCGAGCCTGGATTATCGGTATTTCGCGACGACCGATCCGACCTTCTCAGGCAGTGTCTTGGGTACGCACTTCTCCCAGAAAACGCAGTACAGCACGCACAACGTCTTCCTGGGGGTGGCCTATCACTTCGGCGCGCCGACGCCGCCTTCGCCGGTGCAGCCCGCGGTGCAGCCGCCCGCGCCGCCGCCGCCGGCCGCGCCTCGGCTCTTCATCGTCTATTTCGAGTTCGACAAGGCGAACCTGACGGCGGACGGCGCACGGACCGTGCACGAGGCGGCGGGCGCCTTCAAGACGACGGGCTCGGCCAAGATCATGGTCACGGGCTACACCGACCTCGCGGGAACCCAGCAGTACAATCTGGGCCTCTCGAAGCGGCGTGCCGACACCGTGACGGCCGCCCTGGTGAAAGAGGGCGTGCCCCGGCCCGCGATCGTCGAGGCTTGGCGCGGCAAGGAGAACCCGGCCGTGCCGACCGCCGATGGCGTGAAGGAGCCGCGGAACCGCCGCGTGGAGATCGTGCTGCCGTAATCTCCGAGCGGAAGGCAACCACGAACGGCCGGAGGGCGACCTCCGGCCGTTTGCTTTTCTGTGCCTGGGTGCCGAGGGGTCGGGCCAGCCCGTCCAACACGCAAAACCACCCCTTTGGAATGAATAATGAACGAAAGGGTTTGCGTGTCGACCTCTAAGTGGTAGAAAATCTCGGTGGTAGCCGAGTCGGCTGCCCTTTCGTGCGGTGTGCGGGGGAGGGGAGGATGGCACGTCCGGGCATGATCGCCGCCGCGCTCGGCATCTGGGCGTGCGGCACCGCGGCGGCGCACGGCCAGGGGGCGATCGAGTATTCGGGCCAGACGCGGGGTTGGTACGTCGGCTTCGAAGTCGGCTGGTCCGGGCTCCAGGCTTTCGATAGCTCGGGCGCGCCCGGCCACATCCAGTTTCACACGGTCCCGGATCCGGGTTTCGGCGGCGGCGGCGTCGGCGGCTACAATTTCGGGCGGGTGCGCTTCGAGGGCGAGCTGGTCTTCCGTCGCCACGGCGTCGAGTCCCTGAACGTGCAGCCCGGCAGCATCAGCTTCCCCAACCTCTCCGGCGGCGCCCATCCCGAGGGCAACATCACCTCCCTCGCCCTCATGACCAACGCGATCGTGGACATCTTTCCGAACCGGAGCTGGACGCCTTATCTCGGCGGCGGTGTGGGCGGCGCGCGCATCGCGCTCAACGACCTTCAGGTCAGCCACACGAATTTCGTCAACAAGTCGGATCTTCAATTCGCCTATCAAGGCATCGCGGGCGTGCGCTACCAGGTGACCGAGCGCCTGTCGCTCGATCTCGACTACCGCTACTTCGCCACCACCGATCCCGACTTCAAAGACCTCGGCGGCATCAAGTTCAAGACGACCTACGCGACCCACAACGCGATGCTGGGCTTCACCTATCACTTCCCCGCGCACAAGCCGCCGCCGGTCGTGCCGACGGTGGCGCCGCCGCCGACGCCTGCCGCCGCCGCGCCGCCCCAGGCGCCGCCGCCGCCGGAAGTACGCATGTACCTGGTGTTCTTCGATTTCGACAAGTCGGTGCTTACGCCCGCGGGACAGCACGTGGTCCAGGAGGCCGCGGGCACCTTCAAGCAGGTCGGCGCCGCGCGGATCGCGGTCACGGGCTATACCGATCTCGCGGGCTCCGCGGAATACAACATCGCCCTCTCCAAGCGGCGGGCGGATACGGTGCGCCTCGCACTGGTCAAGCTCGGCGTCCCGAATTCCTCGATCGTCGAGGCCTGGCACGGCAAGTCGAGCCCGCGAGTGCCCACGCCCGACGGCGTGCGCGAGGCCCAGAACCGCCGCGTCGAGATCGTCATCCCCTGATCCGCGTTCAGCGGTCCTTGCCGTAGGGGATGCCGAGAGCGCGCGGCGCGCGAGCGACGCCCGCAAATCCCGCGAGCAGCAGCACCGTGAGAAGGTAGGGGAGCGCGCTCACGAGCTCCACCGGCACGACACCGAGGAGCGGGAGCGCCGCGCCCTGGAGCCGCGCCTGTGCGGCGTCTGCGAAAGCGAAGATGAGACAGGCGAGCGCCGTGGGCACTGGCCGCCAGCGGCCGAAGATGAGCGCGGCAAGCGCGAGGTATCCGCGTCCCGCCGTCATCACCCGCGTGAAGCCCGCGCCTGCCGCGATCGAGAGATAGGCCCCGGCGAGACCGCAGAAAAGACCCGTCACCAGGAGCGCGCGATAGCGGACGGCGGCGACGGAGATGCCCGCGGTCTCGACGGCCTCGGGGTTCTCGCCGGCCGCGCGGAGACGCAAGCCGAAGCGCGTCCGCCCCAGCAGCAGCGCCACGGCCGGTACTGCGAGCGCCGCGGTGTAGACGAGCCCGTTATGGCCGCCGAGCGCGCTCCGGTAGAGCGCGCCCAATGACTCCGAGCCCGGCAAGGCGAGCGCGCCGAAGCGGGCGGCGGGCGGGAGCATTGGCGTGGTGCCGTCGAGATGGAACCAGGCCGTCGCCAGCACCGGTGCCAGCCCCGCCACCAGGATGTTGATCGCCATGCCCGTCACGACCTGATTGCCGCCTTGTGTCACCGCGGCATAGGCGTGGAGGAGTGCCAGCAGCATCGACGCCGCAACTCCCGCGGCGAGACCCGCCCAGGCGGAGCCGGTCGCGGCCGCAGCCGCGGCGGCCGCGAAGGCGCTGCCGAGCATCTTGCCCTCGAGCCCGATGTCGATGACGCCGGAGCGCTCCGAGAAGAGCCCGCCGAGCGCCGCCAGCACGAGCGGCGCCGCAAGGCGGAGCGTCGCCGCGAGGATGGAGACGAGCTCGGCGCCGGTCTCGTTCATGCCGGCGCCTGCCGGCCCAGCCAGGCCGCGATCCGCCGGCGGAACAGATTCTCGAGCGCGCCGCAGAAGAGGATCGCGAGCCCCTCGATCACCACGACGATGTCGCGGGTCACCTGCGGCATGTCGAAGGAGAGCTCGGTGCCGCCCTGGTAGAGCGCACCGAAGAAGGTCGCGGCGATGACGATGCCAAGCGGGTGATTGCGGCCCATGAGCGCCACCGCGATCCCCATGAAGCCGTATCCCGCGGGGAATTCCAGCAGGAGACGATGCTGCGCGCCCATGAGCTCGTTGACCGCGACGAGCCCCGCGAGCGCTCCGCCGAGCATGAGGGCCAGCACCGTCGCGCGAGCGACGGAGATCCCGGCGGCGCGCGCGGCCTCGGGATTGGCGCCAGCGGCGCGCAGCTCGAACCCCGCGCGCATGCGCCAGAGAAACGCCCAGGCCCCAGCCGCGAGGAGGAGGGCGAGCGGGAAGGAGAGGTTGAGCGGGGAGGGGCCGAGCAAGGCGCCGAGGCCCGGCATCCAGGCAGTCGGGACGAAGGGCACGGATTCGGGCGCGCTCTGCCCCGGCGCGATCAGCAGATTGACGATGAGGAACGTCATCACCGCGGAGGCGATGAAGTTGAACATGATCGTGGTGATGACGACGTGGCTCCCTCTCGCGACGCGGAGCCAGGCGGGGCCCAGCGCCCAGAGCGAGCCGCCCGCCGCCGCCGTGAGCACGGCAAGCGGCACCGCAACCCAGCCGAGCGCGGGCCCGAGGAAGAGGCAAACGAGCGAGGCAAGCAATCCCCCGATATAGGCCTGCCCCTCGCCGCCGATGTTGAAGAGTCCGGCGTGGAAGGGGAGCGCCACGGCAAGTCCGGTGAAGATGAAGTTCGTCGCGTAATAGAGCGTGTAGCCGAGGCTCGCGGGATCGCCGAGCGAGCCCTGCAGCAGCACCGTCATCGCCGCGATCGGGTCCGCGCCCGCGGCGAGCACGACCGCGCCCGAGAGCAGCAGCGCCGCCGCCATGTTGACGAGCGGCACCAATACGGGCTCGGCCCAGCGCGCGAGTACCGCGCTCGCGCTCATGCCGCGGCCGCGCCGGCCATGAGGAGACCGAGCCGCCGCTCGTCGGCCGTCTCGGGCGTGAGCTCGCCCGCGATCCGCCCGCCGCAGAGCACGAGGATGCGGTCCGCGAGCAGGCGTATCTCCTCGAGGTCGGCGGAGACCAGGAGCACCGCGCCGCCGGCGTCGCGGAGCGCGAGCAGGCGGCGGTGGATGAGCTCCGCCGCGCCGATATCGACGCCGCGCGTCGGCTGCCCCGCGATCAGCACCGCGGGCTTGCGCTCCAGCTCGCGCGCGACGACGAGCTTCTGCTGGTTGCCGCCGGAGAAGAGCGCGAAGCGTCGCTCCGGCTCGACCGGCCGGACGTCGTAGGCGCCCATCTGTGCCGCCGCTGCCGCCGCCGTCGCCGCCTTGCGGATGAATCCGCCGCCCGTGAATTGCCGCTCCTGCTGGCGACCCAGCAGCGCGTTCTCGCCCGCCGAGAAGCCCGCGATCGCGCCGAGCCGGAGGCGATCCTCGGCGATGTGCCCGAGGCCGCGGCGCCGGCGTTCCGCCACGGTCAGGCCGGTGAGCTCGATCCCGTCGAGGCGCAGGCTGCCGGCGCTCGGCGGCATCGTTCCCACCAGCGCCTCGATGAGCTCGGACTGGCCGTTGCCGGCGACGCCCGCGACCGCGACGATCTCGCCTGCGCGCAGCGTGAGGCTCACGCGATCGAGCCTCGCGATGCCCAGGCCGTCGCGCACCGTGAGATCGCGGACCTCGAGCCGCCGCGGTCCGGACCGCGCGGGGGTCCGCGAGGGCGGCGCCGGGGCGCGGCCGATCATCAACGCTGCAAGCTCCGAGGGCGTCGTCTCGCGCGTCGGACGCTCCGCCACGACCTCGCCCTGGCGCAGCACGGTGACCGTGTCGGTCACCTCCATCACCTCCCGGAGCCTGTGCGTGACCAGGAGGATCGTCTTGCCGCTTGCCGCGAGACTGCGCAGCTCGCCGAAGAGCGCCCGCGTCTCGAGCGGCGTCAGCACCGCCGTGGGCTCGTCGAGGATCAGGATCTCGGCGCCGCGGTGCAGCGCCTTCAGGATCTCCACGCGCTGCTTCAGCCCGACCGGCAGGGTCTCGACCGGCGCCTCGGGATCGAGGGAGGAGCCGTCCCTGCGATCGAGGCGCGCGAGGGTCGCGCGCGCGGCCGCTCGCCCCGCCGCGAGCGTCGGTCCCGCCTCGCAGCCGAGCATCAGGTTCTCCAGGACCGTCATGGGCTCCACGAGCATGAAATGCTGATGCACCATGCCGATCCCCGCGGCGATCGCGTCGCGCGGCGTGCGAAACGCGATCGGACGGCCGGCGACGCGGATCTCTCCGGCATCGGGCAGGAGATAGCCGTACAGGATCTGCGCCAGGGTCGATTTCCCGGCGCCGTTCTCGCCGATGAGTCCGTGGATGCTGCCGCGCGCGAGGCTCAGGGAGATCGACCGGTTGGCGCGAATGGGGCCGAAGCGCTTGTCGATGCCGCGGAGCTCCGCGGCGGGTCTCCGCTCCTCGCTCACGGCGGGAGCTGATCCGGGACTTTGATCGTGCCCGCGACGATCTCCGCGCGCGCGGCATCGACCTTCCGCCGCATCTCCGGCGTCACGAGAGCCTCGTTGTACTCGTCGAGCGAGTAGCCGACGGCGTCCTCCGCCAAGCCGAGCGAGCGGATGCCGGGCTTCCAAGTGCCGTCGCGCGCGGTGCGGAAGGCCTCGTAGACCGCGAGGTCGACGCGCTTCACCATCGAGGTCAGCATGGTCCCGGGATGGAGGAAGTCCTGGTTCGAATCGACGCCGATCGCGAGCCGCTTGGCGTCCGCCGCCGCCTGCAGCACGCCGAGCCCGGTGGTCCCCGCCGCGGCATAGACCACGTCGGCACCGCGGTCGAATTGGCTCCGTGCGAGCTCGGCGCCGCGCGCGGGGTCCTGCCAGGCCGCGGGCGTGGTGCCGGTCATGTTGACGAGCACCTCGATCCCGGGATCGGCATAGCGCGCGCCTGCGTCATAGCCCGCGGCGAAGCGGCGGATGAGAGGGATGTCCATGCCGCCCACGAAGCCCACCTTGCGGCTCCGCGAGGCGAGCGCCGCCAGCATCCCCACGAGGAAGCTCCCCTCCTGCTCTCGGAAGACGACGGATTGCACGTTCGGGAGATCGCTCGTGGCGTCGATCAGGGTGAATTTGCGGTCGGGGTAATCCTTCGCGACGGTCTCGAGCGCGGCGCGCTGGGTGAAGCCCACGCCCACGATGATGGTGGCGCCGCGCCGGGCCATGTTGGCGAAAGCCTGTGCGCGCTGGGTCTCGTTGCTGATCTCAAATTCGCGGACGGCGATCCCGGTCTCCTGGGTGAAGCGCTGGGCGCCGCGATAGGCCGCCTCGTTGAAGGATTTGTCGGCCTTGCCGCCAACGTCGTAGACGATGGCGGGCTCGATCGGCTGCGCTTGAACCGTTCCCGCGCCGGCAGTCACGCAGCCCAAAGCCAAGGCGATCAGGCCGAGGCGCATCGATCCCGTCCCCCGTTGCTTCCCCTGTCGCGCCAAGTCTAACCCATCGTCGCGCACCCGGCAGGGGCTTTCGCGCGGGCGGCGGCGGCCTGTATGATCCGCCCCCTCAACACCGAGCCGAGAGCTCCCGACATGACCGGCACCGCCTCCAACACCCGCGTGCTCCTGGCCGAGCGCCCGCTCAACCGGCGCGTCCGCGAGAGCGATTTCAGGATCGACACCGCCGCGGTGCCGGAGCCGCGCGAGGGCGAGGTGCTGCTCCGGACGCTATGGCTCTCTCTCGATCCCTACATGCGCGGCCGCATGAGCTCGGCGCGCTCCTATGCGAAGCCCGTCGAGATCGGCGAGGTCATGACGGGAGAGACGGTCTCGGAGGTCGTGGCCTCGCGCTCGCCGGCATTGAAGCCCGGCGACAAGATCCTCGCGCGCGCGGGCTGGCAGGAATGGGCGGTGCTGCCTGCCGCCGAGCTCGAGCGCATCGATCCTCAGGGCATGCCGCTCTCCTATTTCCTGGGCGTCCTCGGCATGCCCGGCCAGACCGCTTATTGCGCGCTCCTGGGCGTGGGCCAGCCGAAGCTCGGCGAGACCGTGCTGATCTCCGCGGCGGCGGGCGCCGTGGGCCAGGTCGCGGGCCAGATCGCAAAGCTCAGGGGATGCCGCGTCATCGGCACCGCCGGCGCTCCCGACAAGGTCGCCTACGTCAAGGAGCTCGGCTTCGACCACTGCATCGACTACAAGGGCAAGGATGCCGAGGCGCTGGGCGCCGAGCTTGCGGCGCTCGCGCCCAAGGGCATCGACGTCTATTTCGACAACGTCGGCGGCGCGGTGCACGACGCCGCCATGGCGAATCTCGCGCTGCACGGCCGCGTCATCATCGTGGGCGCGATCGCGATCTACGATCGGCTGGAGACGCCCGACACCGGTATCCGCTGGAACCGCCAGCTCCTGGTGAAGCGCGCGAGGATGGAGGGATTCCTGGTTTGGGATTGGCGGCACCAGACGCAAGAGTTCCGCCGCGACGTCTCGCAGTGGCTCCGCGAGGGCAAGATCCGCTACCGGGAGGACGTGGCCGAGGGCATCGCCGCGGCGCCGCGCGCCTTCATGGGCATGCTCGCGGGCGAGAACCGCGGCAAGCAGCTCGTCCGTGTCGCCGCAGCCTCCGCCTGAGACGGGCGAGAGAGCGATCCCGTGGCCGAGGCCGGAACGCGACCGACGCGCGACCTGCGGCTCGATTTCTTCCGCGGGCTCGCCCTCTTCCTGATCTTCGTCGATCACATCCCCGGCAATTTCGTCTCCTACTTCACGCTGCGCTCGATCGCTTTCTCGGACGCGGCGGAGGCTTTCATCTTCATTTCCGGCTACGCCGCGTCGATGGTCTACGGAAATCTGATGCGCCACCGCGGCTTCCTGCTGGCGCTCGCGCAGGTCTACCGAAGGGTCTGGCAGCTCTACGTCGCGCACGTCTTCCTCTTTGTGATCTACCTGGCGGAGGTCTCCTACACCTTGGGCGTTGCCGACAATCCCATGTTCGCGGAGGAGATGGGCGTCGGCGATTTCCTGAAGACCCCGCACATCGCGGTGATGCAGGCATTGCTGCTGCGCTTCCAGCCGACCTTCCTCGACATCCTCCCGCTCTACATCGTGCTCCTCGCGGGGTTTCCGCTGGTGCTGGTGCTGCTGCGCCGGCACCTGCTCCTCGCGCTCATCCCGTCCTTCGCGCTTTATCTCTGCACGCAGATCTTTGGCTGGGCGCTCCACGCCTATCCCGGCGAGCATCGCTGGTACTTCAATCCCTTCGCCTGGCAATTCCTGTTCACGATCGGCGCGGCCTGCGCGCAGCTGGGGGCGAGCCGCGGACGCGTGCTTCCCGAGGGCTCCTGGATCCGGCCACTCGCCTTCGTGATCGCGGGCTTCGCGGCGGTCGTGAGCCTGACCTGGCTCGCGCACTCCTTCTTCGACCGGTTTCCGACGCTGCTTGCGCAGGTCTTCTGGCGCGGCGCGATCGACAAGACCAATCTCTCGCCAGTGCGGCTCGTCAATTTCCTGGCGCTCACGGTGGTCGTGACCTCCGTGATTCCCCGCGATGCCGCGTTCCTTGGCGGCAGGATCGCGCGGCCGATCGTGCTCTGCGGGCAGAACTCGCTCTACATCTTCTGTCTCGGCATCCTCCTCGCGGTCCTCGGGCATTTCGTGCTGGCTCAAATCAGCAACCGGTACGCGGTGCAGGTCGCGGTCAATCTCGCGGGTGCGGCAGTGATGATTGGGGTCGCGTTCATGATTGCGTGGTACAAGAAGGCGGGCCGGGCGCCGTCCAAAGCGGCGGCGTTCGACTCTGCGGGATGATTGTGATGGCGATGACGCTCCTTCGGTTCCGCTACCGGGCAATCCTCACGGCTCTCTTCCTTGCGCTCGGCTCGGCCGCCCCCATCTCTTCTGCGGGAGCGGCGGAGACCGTCGGCGCAGAGTGCGCCGCCCCGGCCGAACTCATCCAGGACGATGCGAGATTCCCGCTGTTGGCTCAAAGGCTTAGAAATAAAGAGCCGGTGACGATCGTGGCCATCGGCGGCTCCTCGACCGCCGGGACCGCCGCGGGAGATGCCGATGCGGCCTATCCCCATCAGCTAGAGACGGTCTTGCGCAACCGCTATCCCGGCGTGAGCATCACGGTCCTCAATCGCGGCACGGTGCGCGCCACCGCCGCGCAGATGGAAGCCCGCCTCGATCAGGACGTTATTGCGGCGAAGCCGAATCTCGTCATTTGGGAGGTCGGCATCACCGACGCCGTTCGCAGCAGCGAACTCGACGCATTCGCGGCCGCGCTGCAATCCGGGATTGCCCGGTTGCAAGAGGCGAAGATCGAGGTCATGTTAATGGACATGCAGTATTCGCCCGACACCGAGACCGTGACGAACTTTGCTCCCTACCTCGACGCCCTGCATCAGGCCGGCGACATCGCCGGCGCCTACGTGTTTCAGCGCTATGCCATCATGCAGCACTGGAGCGAGGCCGGGAGCTTCAAGCTCTCGGGCGTGCCGAAGGAGGAGCGACCGAAACTCGCCACGAGGGTCTATGCGTGTCTCGGGGAGCGGCTCGCCGACGCGATCGCCTACGCAACCCGATGAGGCCTCCCCCATTGCCCGGATTGCTCCGACGGCACCGCTTCGCGAGCGCCGCGGCAGCGGCCGTGGTCGCGGTCGCGCTTGCGGTATCGCTGACGACCGAGCGTAGCGGCGCCGCAGTCGATCCCTGCCGCGCGCCGGTGGGAGCCGAGCGTCTCAACGCGACGCTGCCGCACGTCGCCGCCCGCATCGCCAAGGGCGAGTCCGTCACCATCGTGGCGCTGGGCTCGTCCTCGACCGAAGGCCACGGCGCGAGCCGTCCCGAGTTCAGCTATCCGAGCCGCCTTGCCGCGGAGCTGCAGGGACGCTTCCCCGGCGTCGAGGTCCGCGTCCTCAACAAGGGCGTGGGCGGCGATACCGCCGAGAAGATGTCGGCTCGCATCGACGACGACGTGCTTGCGGAGAGTCCCGATCTAGTGATCTGGCAGGTCGGCACGAACGACACGATCCACGACGCCGATCCCGCCGACGACGCCGCCGTCATCCGCGACGGCGTCGCGCGCATGAAGGCGGCGGGCGCGGACGTGATCCTCATGGACATGCAGTACGCGCCGAGCGTCATTTCCCATCCCGTCTACCGCGACATGCTGCACGCGATCTCCGCCGCGGGCTATGCCCAGGGCGCGCCGGTCTTCCACCGCTTCCAGATCATGCAGGCCTGGGACGAGACGCAGGTCCTGCCGCAGAGCCTCGCGCTTGCCGACGACCGTCTGCACATGAACGACCGCAGCTACGGCTGCCTCGCGCGCCTCCTCGCCGACGGAATCGTGGCGGCGTCGCGCTGACGCCGCGGCCTCGGATGGGCGCCACCGTCGATTACGATCCGCGGCGACCCCAGCACATCGCCGATCCCTTCCCGATCTTCGCGCGGCTGCGCGCCGAGGACCCCGTGCACTGGAGCGAGATCCTCGGGGGCTGGGTGCTGACGCGCTATCGCGACGTGCGCCTCGTACTGAACGACCCCCGCTTCAGCGCCGACCGCATCACGCCCTTCCGCGACCATCTCGCCCCCGACGCGCGCGCGGGCGTCGCGGAACTCCTGAAGACGCTGGGCCTCTGGGCCGTCTTCAACGACCCGCCGGAGCACACGCGCCGCCGCGCGCTCCTCAACAAGGCCTTCACCTCGCGCGCGGTCGCGGCGCTCGCGCCGATGATCGAGCGGATCGTCGCTCACCTGATCTCGCGCGCGGCGGGACGCGGCGAGATGGACCTGATCGCCGATTTCGCCTATCCGCTCCCCGCGAGCGTGATCGCCGGCATGATCGGCGTTCCGATCGAGGACCTCGACCGCTTCAAGAGCTGGTCCGACGACATCGCGACTTTCGTCGGAAGCGCGCTCGCGACTCCCGACAAGCGCGAGCGCGGCGAGCGGGGCGCCCGCGAGATATCCGCCTATTTCCGGGCGATGGTCGCGGATCACCGGAAGAACCCGCGCGACGACATCCTGAGCGGGCTCATCGCCGCGACCGACGCCGGCCAGATGCTGAGCGAGGACGAGCTCGTCGCAAGCTGCATCCTCCTGCTCTTCGCGGGCCACGAGACCACCACCAACCTCATCGGGAACGGCATGCTCGCGCTGCTGCGCAATCCCGCGGAGCTCGAGGCCCTCGGCGCAGATCGCTCGCTCGCCGTCTCCGCCGTCGAGGAGATGCTGCGCTACGACGGCCCCACCCAGGCGATGACGCGGATCGCGCTCGAGGACGTCCGCCTCGACGAGGGCGGCCCCGCGATCCGCCGCGGCGACCGCGTCTTCGCGCTGTTGAACGCCGCCAACCGCGATCCCGCCGTCTTTCCCGAGCCCGACCGCTTCGACGTCAAGCGCGACGACAGCCGGCACCTCTCCTTCGGCTTCGGGATTCATTTCTGCCTGGGCGCCCCGCTCGCGCGGCTCGAGGGCCGGATCGCCGTCGCGGCGCTGGTCGAGCGCCTTCCGGGTCTGAGCCTCGCCATCCACCGCCCGGAATGGACCGACAGCTTCGTGCTGCGCGGCGTGAAGGCGCTGCCGGTGAGATTTCAAAGAAAATAGGATTTCGCGCGGAGGGCGCGGAGGCTACGCAGAGGACGCAGAGGCAAGTTACAATGGGATAGTCCCTGTGTCCTCAGCGCATCCTCCGCGCCCTCCGCGCGATTCTTTTTCCCGATCAGGGCACGAGCACCGCGCGGCCGATCACCTGGCCTGCTTTGAGCCGCTCCAGCGCGCGGCTTGCCTCGTGGAGCGGGTGGCGCGTGAGCGGCACCGGCGGGACGCGGCCGGTCGCGACGAGCGCCATCAGCTCCTTGAGCTCGCGCAGGTTCCCCGTGTAGGAGCCATGGATCGAGATCGCGCGCCAGGGGATCATCGGGAGCGACAGCGTGAGATCGCCGCCGAAGAGGCCGACGATCACGTATCTGCCGCCCTTGGCCAGCGCGTCGGTCCCGAGCCGCGCGGTGGCGCTCGCGCCCACGAAATCGATGACGGCGTGGGCGCCGCCCTTGGTCGTCGCCTGGATCTCCTTGACGGCATCGGCGGAGCCGGAATCGATGACCGCGAGCGCGCCCGCCTTCATCGCGGCCTCGCGCTTCCTGGGGTCGATGTCCGCGACGATGGCGCCGGCCCCGCCCATCGCCTTCAGGATCGCGAGCGCCATGAGGCCGAGGCCGCCCGCGCCGATCACGACGACCGGCTCGCTCTTGAGGATGCCCGGCGCGAATTTGTTGAGGGCGCTATAGGCGGTGACGCCGGAGCAGGCGAAGGGGGCGGCCTGCTCCGGGGAGAGCGTCCCGAATTCCACGAGATAGCGCGCGTGCGGCACGAGGACGTGGTCGCTGTAGCCGCCGGGCTTCTGCACGCCGAGGAAGCGCGGGCTCGCGCAGTGATGCTCGTCGCCGCGGCGGCAGACCGCGCAGGTGCCGCAGCCGATCCAGGGATGGACGAGGCGCTTGTCTCCGATCTTCACCCCCTCGGCCTCGGGGCCGAGCGCCACCACCTCGCCGACGATCTCGTGCCCCATGGTGAAGGGCGGAGTGATGCCGCGGTCCTTCACGTGCAGCTTCTTGCCGCCGCCGAGATCGTACTCGCCCTCCCAGAGGTGGAGATCGCTGTGACAGACGCCGGCGGCGAGCGTGCGGACCAGCACCTCCCTCCCCGCGGGCCTCGGCGTCGGACGCTCGAAGAGCTGAAGCGGGGCGCCGAATTGCGCGACATCGTAGCTTTTCATCGGCCGTCTGCCTTTCTCCGTGAGCTCCCGGGAAAGCTTAGGTGAGGGGGAGGGACTTGCCAACCGCTCCGGATGACTTCCCTCGCGGCACAGGCTATAAGCGCCGGGGAGGGGCAAATCGCGGATTTCCATGACCGTCCTCGTCACCGGCGCCGCTGGCTTCATCGGCTTTCACGTCTCGGCCACGCTCCTCCGAGCGGGCGAGAGCGTGATCGGCATCGACAATCTCAACCCCTATTACGACGTTCGCTTGAAGGAAGCGCGGCTCGCCGAGCTCAGGAAGCGCGCGGGATTCTCCTTCGAGCGGCTCGAGCTCGCGCAAGAGCGCGCGCTCCTCCGCTTCGTCGAGCGCAATCCCGGCATCGACCGCGTCGTCCACTTGGCGGCCCAGGCGGGCGTGCGCCATTCGCTGGAGGAGCCGCGCGCCTATGTCAGCGCCAATCTCGTGGGCCAGGTCGAGGTGCTCGAGGCGTGCCGGCAAATCCGCGGCCTCAAGCACCTGGTCTTCGCGAGCACCTCCTCCGTCTATGGCGGCAACACTAAGCTCCCCTTCTCGGTCGCGGACCCCGTGGAGACGCCGCAATCGCTTTACGCTGCGACGAAGCGGGCGGACGAGCTGATGGCCTATTGCTACGCCCATCTCCACCGCATCCCCGTGACGGGGCTCCGCTACTTCACGGTCTATGGGCCCTGGGGCCGGCCGGACATGGCGGCCTGGATCTTCACCGAGGCGATCCTCGCGGGCCGGCCGATCAGGCTCTTCAATCACGGCAAGATGCAGCGCGATTTCACCTACATCGACGACATCGTCGCGGGCACACTCGCCTGTCTTGCGAATCCGCCCGCCGACGACGGGTCGGCGCCGCCCTATCGCCTCTACAATCTCGGCAATCACCGCTGCGAGGAGCTCGAGCATTTCGTTGCCGTGCTCGAGCGCGCGACCGGCCGGAAGGCGCAGCGCGAGCTGCTTCCGATGCAGCCCGGCGACGTCGCCGCGACCTACGCCGACATCGACTCCTCGCGCCGCGACTTCGGCTTCGATCCCAAGACTCCCATCGACGAGGGCCTGCCGCGCTTCGTCGCGTGGTATCGGCAGTATCGGGGGATTTGAACCGCCAAGACGCCAAGTTCTTGTCGCGGCGAAGCCGCACGTAGTTCACCACAGAGACGGTGAGGCAATGAGAAGCGTGGTTGCGGCTTCACCGCGGGGCGCCATCTCTCACTGCCTCACCGTCTCCGTGGTGAAGCCTATTTCCTGGCGCCTTGGCGTCCTGGCGGTTCAGAACCCCATTTCGGGCGCGCGCGGCTTCAGCCCTTCGTCTCGTAGAGCTTCAGCAGCGCATCCCCATAGGCCTGGCGGATCGCGTGGCGCTTGATCTTGAGCGTCGGGGTCATCTGGCCGTTGGCGGTGGTGAAGGGCTCGCGGGCGACGATGAAGCGACGCACGCGCTCGATCGGCGAGAGCTCCGCATTGACCCGCGCAACCGCCTCGCCGAGGGCCTTCAGCAGCTCCGCATTCTCGTGAAGGGCGGCGAGGTCCGGCGCGGCGCCGGCCTCGCGCGCGATGCGCTCGACGAGCTCGGCGTGCGGCACCAGCACGCCCACGAGATGCGGGCGCCGGTCGCCGAAGACCATCGCCTGCGCGATCTCCGGCTGCAGCGTGAGGTAGCCCTCGACGCGCGCGGGCGAGACCATGTCGCCGCCGGAGTTCTTGATGAAGTCGCGCTTGCGGTCGGTGATCTGAATGTAGCCGCCGGCATCCTGCATGCCGACGTCGCCGGTATGGAGCCAGCCGTCCTGCACCGCGCGCTGCGTCGCCTCGGGATCGTTCCAATAGCCCTTCATCACCATCTCGCCGCGCACGAGGATCTCGCCGTCCTCGGCGATCTTGACCTCGACGCCCTCGAGCGGCGGTCCCACCGTGTGGATGCGAATGCGATTGGGCGGATTGGCGCTCACGACCGGCGAGGCCTCGGTCTGGCCGTAGCCCTGGAGCAGCGGCACGCCGAGGGCGAGGAAGAACTTGCCGATCTCCGGGTTGAGCGGCGCGCCGCCGGAGACCATCGCCTTGAGCCTGCCCCCGAAGCGCTTGCGCACCTTGCCGCGCACGAGCCGGTCGAGGAGCCAATCCAGCAGCCTCTCGGCGAAGCCGAGACTTCCGGGGTCGTCGTAGCGCTTGCGGCCCAGCGCCAGCGTCTTCATGAAGAGCTTCGCCTTGAGCCCGCCCTCGCGCTCGACGCCGCGGAGGATGCGCCGGTGCAGGGTCTCGTAGAGCCGCGGCACCGCCGTCATGATGGTGGGCCGCGCCTCTTGCATGTTGGCGCCCAGCGTCTCCGCGCCCTCCGCGAAGTAGATCTCGGCGCCCAGCGAGATCGGGAACATCATCCCCGCGGTGTGCTCGTAGGAGTGCGACAGCGGCAGGAAACAGAGGAACACCTCGTCCCCGAAGCCGATCGATTCCAGGAGCACATAGGCGCCGCGGCAGTTCGCGAGGATGTTGGCGTGGGTGAGCATCACACCCTTGGGGACGCCGCCGGTGCCGGAGGTGTAGATGAGACAAGCGACATCGTCGCGGGCGATGCGCCCGACCGTCGCCGCGACCCCGTCGGGCACGGCCCTGCCGAGGGCGAGCACCTGCTCCCAGCTCCGGATCTCCACGTGCGAGACCTGGCCCTGAGTCAGGGGATCGATGGTGATGACGCTCTCGATGGTCGTGACCTGATCGGCCGCCGGTATTAGGCGATGTGCGAGCGCGTTGGTCGAGACGATGACCGCGCGCGAGCCGCTGTTGGCGAGGATGTGGCGGTGGTCGTCGACGGTATTGGTGACGTAGGCGGGAACCGTGATGGCGCCCGCGGCCATGATGCCGAGATCGGCGATCATCCATTTCGGCCGGTTCTCCGAGACGAGCGTCACGCGGTCGCCCGGCTTGATCCCGATCGCGCCGAGCCCGCGCGCGAGCGCGTTCGCCTCCTCGGCCGCCGCACGCCAGGAAATCGACTCGTAGCGTCCGCCGCGCTTCGTCCACAGGAACGGCCGATCGCCCTTCGCGGCCGCCTGCTCGAAGAACATGGCCGCGAGATTCCGGTGCCTGCGGTAGTCCATGGCTTCCCCCTGCCGCCGCTGTCGCCGCGGCTTCGCCCGTCATTTCTAAGGCCTTTGCCGTGTCATAGGAATATGCAACCCGCGCTTGGCTCGGGGCGCGGCCGCCCCTATATCCAGGGGGCGCCCCTTTCGGGCGGAGGGACGGAGAGGCATGACGAGGAACCTTGCGACGGACGCCACGGCCGCTCGCGCGGAAATGGGCGCGCTCCCGGAATGGGATTTGCGCGATCTCTACCCCGGCCGCGACAGCCCCGAGCTCGCGCGCGATCTCGAGCGCGCCGCCAAGGACGCCGCCGCCTTCGCCGCCGCCTATAAGGGCAAGCTCCCGGCGCTCTCGGGCGAAAAGCTCGGCGCCGCCGTCGCCGCCTACGAGCGGCTCCAGGAGCTGCTCGAGCGGATCATGAGCTACGCCTCGCTGATCTATTCCGGCGACGTCAGCGACCCCGAGATCGGCCGCTTCTATCAGCTCATGCAGGAGAAGACGAACGACATCGCCTCGACCCTGCTGTTCTTCACGCTCGAGCTCAACAAGCTCGAGGACGCCGACCTCGAGGCGAAGCTCGATGCACCGGCCCTCGCGCATTACCGCCCGTGGCTCCGCGACGTCCGCATCTTCAGGCCGCATCAGCTCAGCGACGAGGTCGAGAAGCTCCTGCACGAGAAATACGTCGCGGGACGCGCCGCCTGGATCCGCCTCTTCGAGGAGACGATGGCGGGGCTGCGCTTCCCCATCGACGGCAAGGAACTCACCAGCGCCGAGGCCCTCCATCTCCTCTCCGAGCCCGATGCGCGGCTCCGCCGGGAAGCCGCGAAGTCGATCGGCGCCGTCCTCGGCCGCAACGTCCGACTCTTCGCGCTCGTCACGAACACGCTCGCGAAGGACAAGGAGATCGAGGACCGCTGGCGCGGCTACAAGCGGCCGATCTCCTCGCGCAACCTCGGGAATTTCGTCGAGGACGAGGTGGTCGACGCGCTGATCTCCGCGGTGCGCGCGTCATTCCCGCGCCTCTCGCACCGCTACTACCGCCTCAAGGCCAGATGGTTCGGCGTCGAGCGGCTTACCTATTGGGACCGCAACGCGCCGCTGCCGGAGGAGGAAAGCCGGATCATCCCCTGGAGCGAGGCGGAGACGATGGTGCTGCGCGCCTACGGCGCCTTCTCGCCCGAGCTCGCGGCGGTCGGGCGGAAGTTCTTCGAGCGCCGCTGGATCGACGCGCCGGTGCGGCCGGGGAAATCGCCGGGCGCCTTCGCGCATCCGACGGTGCCGAGCGCGCATCCCTATCTGCTGCTGAATTATCAGGGCAAGACGCGGGACGTGATGACGCTCGCGCACGAGCTCGGCCACGGCGTGCACCAGGTGCTCGCGGGCGGGCAGGGCCATCTCATGTCGCAGACGCCGCTCACGCTGGCGGAGACCGCCTCGGTCTTCGGGGAGATGCTGACTTTCCGCGCGCTCCTCGGCGCCGAGCGCGATCCCAAGCGCCGCAAGGTCATGCTCTCGAGCAAGGTCGAGGACATGCTCAATACGGTCGTGCGCCAGATCGCCTTCGTCGAGTACGAGCGCCGCCTCCACGACGAGCGCCGCGAAGGCGAGCTCACGCCGGAACGCATCGGGCAGATCTGGCTCGACGTCCAGGGCGAGAGCCTCGGCCCCGCGCTCGCCTTCGAGGACGAGTACCGGCACTACTGGAGCTACATCCCGCACTTCATCCATTCGCCCTTCTACGTCTACGCCTATGCATTCGGGGACTGCCTCGTGAACTCGCTCTACGCGGTCTACCAGGAGGCGGAGCGCGGCTTCGCGGAGAAGTATCTGGACATGCTCCGCGCGGGCGGCACGCGGCATCATCGCGAGCTGCTCGCGCCCTTCGGCCTCGACGCCGGCGATCCCAAGTTCTGGGACAAGGGGCTCGCGGTGATCGCGGGCTTCATCGACGAGCTCGAGGCGATGGGTTAGAGGCGGCGATGGCCGAGCGGAACAGCCTCGCCGGCAGGGTCCGGCGCTACGCGCAGGTCTCGACGACCGTGGGCGGACTCGCGGCGCGGCTCGCGGGCGAGCGCTATCTCGGATTGAGCGTCGACCGCGCGCGCCATGCGGCCGATCTCAAGGCCGCGCTCGGCGGGATCAAGGGTCCGCTCATGAAGGTGGCGCAGCTCCTCGCGACCATTCCCGACGCACTGCCGCGGGAATATGCGGGCGAGCTCGCGCAGCTTCAGGCGAATGCGCCGCCCATGGGCTGGGCCTTCGTCAAACGCCGCATGGCGGGCGAGCTCGGGCCCGACTGGCAGAAGAAGTTCCGCCGCTTCGAGCACGAGGCCGCGCGCGCCGCCTCGCTCGGCCAGGTCCATCGGGCGGAGGGGCTCGACGGCCGCCAGCTCGCTTGCAAGCTCCAATACCCGGACATGGAATCCGCGGTGGAGGCGGACCTCAACCAGCTTCGCCTCATCCTCTCGATCTACGAGCGCTACGACCGCGCGGTCTCGCTCTCGGAGATCCGCGAGGAGATCAGCGCGCGGCTCCGCGAGGAGCTCGATTACACGCGGGAGGCCGCGCATCTGCGCTTCTACGGCGCCGCCCTGAAGCACGAAAATCATGTGCACGTGCCGGAAGTGGTGCCCGCGCTCTCGACGCGGCGGCTCCTCACCATGACCTGGCTCGAGGGGACGCCGCTCCTCGATGCCGCCAAGGCCTCGCTCGAGGAGCGCAACGAGATCGCGCGCAACATGTTCCGCGCGTGGTACGTGCCGTTCTACGACTACGGCACCATCCACGGCGATCCCCATCTCGGGAACTACACCGTGCGCCCCGACCGCGGGGTCAATCTCCTCGATTTCGGCTGCGTCCGCGTCTTCCCCGCGAGCTTCGTCAAGGGCGTGATCGATCTCTATCACGCGCTCGACCGCGACGACGAGGCGCTCGCCGTGGCGGCCTATGAGAGCTGGGGCTTCAAGCTCAAGAGCCGCGAGATGATCGAGGTGCTCAATCGCTGGGCGCGGTTCCTCTACGCGCCGCTGATGGACGACCGCAAGCGCCGCATCCAGGAGACCGAGAGCGGCGCCTACGGCCGCGAGGTCGCGGAGGAAGTGCACGCGGAGCTGCGCCGCCTCGGCGGCGTGCGCCCGCCGCGGGAATTCGTGTTCATGGACCGCGCAGCGATCGGCCTGGGCTCGGTCTTCATGCATCTGAAGGCCGAGATCAACTGGCATCGGCTGTTCCACGATCTCATCCGCGACTTCGACTCGGAGGCGATGGCGCGACGGCAGAAGAGGGCGCTCAAGGCCGCGGGCGTTCCCGCGCGGGCGGACGAGGCGGCATGAGCGCCGGGGACGGCGGCCGTCTCGCGCTCTGGGACTGGCGCCGCCGCGTCTCCGCGCTCTATGGCGAGGTGCGCGCCGAGCCCGATCCCGCACGCGCCTGGCGGCATTGGCGCGAGACCCGCGACGCGCTCTTCCGTACTCACCCGCAGACGCCTCTGGAGCTGGCAAGCCGCGGCTCCTTCAAGGGGCTTGCCTACGGCGACTACGATCCTCGCCTGCGCTTTGCGGTCGAGCTGGTGCCGATCGATGAGATGTCGGCTGACCGGTTCGACGGCGGCGGAGACGGCGCGCTGCTGCTCACGGCCTTCGCGCGCACCGAGGGTCTTGCCGCGAGCCTCGGCCGCGAGCTCACGCTCTATTGGATCGAGGGCTATGCCGGGAGCATCTTCCTGCCGTTCCGCGACGCCACCTCCGGCGTTTCGAGCTACGCCGGCGGACGCTATCTCCTCGACACTGCCAAGGGCGCAGATCTTGGCCGCGACAGCAGCGGCCGCACGCTCCTCGATTTCAATTTTGCCTACAACCCCTCCTGCGCCTACTCCGCACGCTGGCTCTGCCCCCTGTCCCCGCGCGAGAACACGCTTGGGGCGGCTGTTGCGGTGGGGGAGCGGGTCGTCGAAACGCCACTCCCCCCTTGAGGGGGAGGGTAGGAGGGGGATGGCCGCCCGCACGATTCTTCCGCCGCTGCCGCGGCGCGCCCCCCACCCGGCGACGCTGCGCGTCGCCGGCCTCCCCCTTCAGGTGGGGAGGGGGCTGCACGCCCCGCGGCCGAGGACGCAGAACTTGGCGCAGTGCGGATGATTGAGTGCAACCGAACCTGCGGCCTCGCTGAGGCTCGTGCCGAGCTCGAAGGCGGGATCGTAGGGGACGAGAGTGCAGGCGAGGACAGCTGGGCGCGCGGCACCCTTGCGCTTCACCACCATGCGCGAGGTTGCGCACATGAGGCTCTCGCGCGCGATGCCCTGCATCTCCCAGCAGCTCTCGCCGAGCTCGGGCACGTCGAGCCGCGCGTCCATCTCCGGGAAGAGCACGAGACGGTCGCGGTCCTCGGCGTCGATCGCAACGCTCTGCCGCTCGAAGAGTGCGGCGAAGCCCTGCCGCGCGGCCGTCTCCCCCTCGCCCCACATGAGCCGGCCCGCGACCGACACCTCGAAGCCGTTTCGCGCGAGCCAGAGCAGGCCGTCGAGGGTCGGCTGCCACGTGTCGGCGCCGCGCTCGGCCTCGTGCAGTTCGCGCGTGTGGTGATCGAGCGAGACGCGCAGCGCGAGCCGCGATCCGAAACGCTCGCGCAAATCCAGGAGCGGAGCCTTCAGGCGCTGCATCGGCCGCATCGCGTTGGTGAGGACGAGCACTTTGAAGCCGGCGGCAAGGCAGTCCTCGAGCATGCCCACGATCTCGGGGTTCATGAAGGGCTCGCCGCCGGTGAAGCCGATCTCCCGCGTCGGGAGGCGGTCGCGCGCGATCTCCGCGAGGTAGCCGCCAAGCTCCGACTGCGTGAGGTATTCCAGGCGATCGTTGCGCGGGCTCGATTCGATGTAGCAGTTTTTGCAGGCGATATTGCAGAGCGTCCCCGTGTTGAACCAGAGCGTCTCGAGCGCCTTCAGCTCGACCGTCGCGCGCTTCTCGCCGGTGACGGTGGTTGCGGGGTCGCGGAACTTCTCCGGCGCGAGCGGAGCGGGCGAGGGGACCCGGATCGGCTCCGCGGGCCAGCGCAGGCGGAGATCGTGGCCATTGACGCGTGGCCACAGTAGCGTGCCCGGCTCGATCGGCTTCCCCGTTGCCGCCGCCTCGGCCGCCGGCAGCACGTCGACGCTCGGCCACAGGCCCGTCTCCAGCGCGTCCGCATAGCCCGCGGGCAGCCCCGCCGCGCGCATTTTCCCGGCGGCAGCGCGGTGGTCGTAGGAGAGCGCGCGGTGCTCGATGCGGAGGCCCTGGCCCGTGGGGATCAGAAGGCTGAACCATGCCCGCGGCGTGGCGTCATTGGCGGGCATGCCGATGGCGCCGGCATTGTGCCAGAGCTTGCTGCCGACGATCTCGGAGAAGGGGATGCCGGAATGTCCCGCGATGACGCCATCCGCCGCGGAGGCCGCGAGTTCCTCGCGGAGGACGGGCTCCGGCGTCGAGGCGAAGAGGAAGCGGTTGATCCGGCGCGTGCCGCCGTGGACCACCGCAAGCCGCCTGCCGCCGACCTCGATGACGAGGCGGCGCGGAAGCGCGCCCATCCAGCGGCGGCTCTCGGCGTCGAGGGTGCGGTCGGCATGCGCGTACCACTCGCTCGCGAGACGCTCGCAGGCGCTGCCCTCGGCATAGCCGCAGCCACAATCCCCGGAATTGGCGGCGAGGGACTCCTCGCAATTTCCCATGATCGCCGCGATCCCCGCCGCGCGGACGGCCGCGACGGTTGCGAGCGCGTCCGCGCCATAGGCGACGATGTCGCCGGTGCAGACGATCCGCTCGGGCGGGATCGCGAGGCGCCGCGCTTCGGCCAGCACCGCCTCGGTCGCCTCGAGATTGCTGTAGGGTCCGCCGAAAACGAGCACCGGCCCGTCCATCCGCACGACCCGCTCCGCCGCCATGGCCACTGCTCCCAGAATCTAGGCTTGCTCGGCGGACCATAGCACGGCCGCGGCCTCACCGACTCTCGCAACTGCGAGAGCGGTCCTCCGTCACGGGGATTTGAGCAGCGTCGTGGCGATCAGGCCCGGAGGCGCAACACCGTGCCGTCTTTCGAGCCGGAAAGGAGGCGGTCGAAATAGGCGATGGTGCGCTCGAGGCCGGTCGCGAGCGGGACCCTCGGCTCCCAGCCCAGGAGGTTGCGCGCACGGCTGATGTCGGGGCAGCGCTGGACGGGATCGTCGACCGGCAACGGCCGGCTCTCGATCTTGGAGCGCGAGCCCACGAGCTCGATGATCTTCTCCGCGAGCACGATCACCGGCGTCTCCACGGGATTGCCGAGGTTGATCGGGCCGGTGATCTCGTCCGCGGTCGCCATCAGGCGCAGGAAGCCCTCGACGAGGTCGTCGACGTAGCAGAAGGCGCGGGTCTGCTTGCCGTCGCCGTAGACGGTGATGGGCTCGCCTTTCAAGGCCTGGACGATGAAGTTCGAGACCACGCGGCCGTCATTGGGGTGCATGCGGGGCCCGTAGGTGTTGAAGATGCGCGCGACCTTGACGCGGAGATTGTGCTGGCGGTGATAGTCGAAGAAGAGCGTCTCCGCGCAGCGCTTGCCCTCGTCGTAGCAGGCGCGGGGTCCGATGGGATTGACGTTGCCGCGATATTCCTCAGTCTGCGGATGGACGACGGGGTCGCCGTAGACCTCGGAGGTCGAGGCCTGGAACACCTTGGCGCGGACGCGCTTTGCGAGCCCCAGCATGTTGATCGCCCCGGAGACGCTGGTCTTGGTGGTCTGAACGGGGTCGAACTGGTAGTGCACGGGCGAGGCGGGACAGGCGAGGTTGTAGATCTCGTCCACCTCGACGTAGAGCGGGAAGCAGACGTCGTGGCGCATGGCCTCGAAGTTCGATTCCTGCATGAGGTGAGCGATGTTCTCCTTGCGCCCCGTGAAGTAGTTGTCGACGCAGAGGACGTCGTGGCCCTGCGCCACGAGCCGCTCGCAGAGATGCGAGCCGAGGAAGCCGGCGCCGCCGGTGACGAGGATGCGTTTCTTGTTGAGGCTCATGTCAGGTCCTGTTGGCGACGGCGCGCAACCCCGCGCGCCCGGGCTCGACCGGCCGGCGGCCGATGCTGAAATAGAAGAACCCCGCCGCCGCCATCTCAGCGGGCTTGTAGACGTTGCGGAGATCGATGAGCGTCGGCGTCTTGAGGAGGCTCTTCATGCGCTCGAGGTCGAGGGCGCGGAACTCGTTCCACTCCGTCAGCAGCACCGCGGCGTCCGCCCCGCGCATCGCGTCATAGGCGTCGGCCGCGAAGACCATTCCCGGGAGCAGCCTCTTCGCCTCGGCCATGCTCTCGGGGTCGAAGGCGCGGATCTCGGCGCCGAGCTCCTGGAGCGCCGGCACGATGGTGAGGCTCGGCGCCTCGCGCATGTCGTCGGTATTGGGCTTGAAGGCGAGGCCGAGGACGGCGAGCGTCTTGCCGGCGACGCTGCCGCCGCAGGCCTTGACGATCTTCTCCGCCATCTTGCGCTTGCGCGCGTCGTTGACGCGCACGACCTGCTCGACGATCGAGATCGGCGCTCCCGACTCCTGCGCCGTCCGTACGAGGGCGAGGCAATCCTTCGGGAAGCAGGAGCCGCCATAGCCCGGGCCCGCGTGCAGGAACTTGCCGCCGATGCGCCCGTCGAGGCCGATACCCTTCGCCACGTCCTGCACGTCCGCGCCCACCTTCTCGCAGAGGTCGGCGACCTCGTTGATGAAGGAGATCTTGGTCGCGAGGAAGCTGTTCGCGGCGTATTTGATGAGTTCGGCGGTCTCGATGGTCGTGAAGACGATGGGCGTCTCGATCAAGTAGAGCGGGCGATAGAGCGCCCGCATCACCTCGCGCGCACGGTCGCTCTCGGCGCCGATGACGACCCGGTCGGGCCGCATGAAGTCGCCGATCGCGGAGCCCTCGCGCAGGAATTCGGGGTTGGAGACGACGTCGAAGGCGCCCTCGGGGCGCAGCTTGCGCAGGATTTGCTCGACGTGGCGCCCGGTGCCCACGGGCACCGTCGATTTCGTCACGACCACCGCATAGCCCGTGAGCGCCCGCCCGATCTCCTCGGCGGCACCGTAGACGTAGGAGAGGTCGGCATGGCCGTCGCCCCGGCGCGAGGGCGTGCCGACGGCGATGAAGACCGCATCGGCGCCCGCGACGGCTGCGGGGAGGTCGGTCGTGAAGGCGAGGCGCCCGGCCCGGACGTTGCTCGCCACGAGGCCGTCGAGGCCGGGCTCGTAGATCGGGATCTCGCCGGCCTTCAGGCGCTCGATCTTGCTCGCGTCCTTGTCGACGCAGGTGACGGATACCCCGAATTCGGAGAAGCAGGCGCCGGAGACGAGACCCACGTATCCGGTGCCGATGACGGCAATGCGCATGAAAGCTCCCGATGATGGCCCGTGATAACGCGATCCCCGCCCGAAAATTCCGCCCGGAAGCGGCACGGCGGCTCAGCCCGCCGTTAATCTCACCAAGCTCCCCCTCTCGTCAAGAAAGGCGGGGAGATCCATCGGTTAACGCCGGGCTTTTGGGCCTCCCGCCCCTTGTTCTCGGGCCCCGTTCGCAGTAGATGACGGGCGGCCAAAAAATTGGGGTCGCGGGGGAAGAAGGGGGCACCGGCGGCCGTTCTCGGGGGCGAATACTGGGTCCCTCGTCCGAACGGCTGTCAGACACGCGACAATGAGCCACACCATCCTGGTGACCGGCGGTGCCGGCTACATCGGCAGCCATGCCTGCAAGGCACTGGCACAGGCGGGGTTTCGGCCCGTGGCTTACGACAGTCTCGTGAACGGCCATCGGGAGGCGGTGAAGTGGGGGCCCCTGATCGAAGCGGACCTCGCCGATACCGAGCGCCTCGCCGACACCCTCCGGCGCTACGACGTGGCCGCAGTCATGCATTTCGCGGCCTTCGCCTATGTCGGAGAGTCCGTGGCGAAGCCCGACCTCTACTTCCGCAACAACGTCGTCAACAGCCTGGGCCTCTTGGAGGCGATGCGGACCCAGAGCCTCAAGCGGATCGTCTTCTCCTCGACCTGCGCAACCTACGGCCACCCCGAGCGGATGCCCATTGCCGAGAGCACCCATCAGCGCCCGATCAACCCATACGGGGAGACCAAGCTCATGGTGGAGCGCATGCTCCACTGGTATGGCGCCGCGCACGGCTTCACCTATGCGAGCCTCCGATATTTCAACGCGGCCGGGGCCGATCCCGCGGGCGAGATCGGCGAGGACCACCGACCGGAGACGCACCTCATTCCGCTGATCCTGGAAACGGCAATGGGGCGCCGGCCGCAGATCGACATCTACGGCACCGACTACCCGACCCCAGACGGCACCGCGATCCGCGATTACATCCACGTGCAGGACCTCGTCGAGGCGCATGTGGTGGCGCTGCAGCTCCTGCTGAACGGCGGCCTCAGCCAGATCCTCAACCTCGGCACCGGCGCCGGCCATTCCGTGCGCGAGGTGATCGCCGCCGCCGAGCGCATCACCGGCCGCCGCATCCCCCGCCGCGAGACCGCGCGCCGCCCCGGCGATCCGCCGGTGCTGGTCGCCGACGCGCGCCGCGCGCGCGAGGTGCTGGGCTTCGTGCCGCGGCTTTCCGATCTCGACACCATCATCAAGACCGCTTGGGCCTGGCACAGCCGGGGCCCCAATGAGCGGCAGACGGCTGCCGGAGCCTGAGGCGCCGGTAGCACGACGGAGGCAGGGACTATGAACGAGACCGCAGTAATACTGCCGGCACTGCCGCGCGTCGGCGAGGCGAGCGCCGCCGCGACCCTCGAGCCGGTCCGCGTCTACGGCAAATTCTTCTTCGTGGGCGAGCGGAAGTTCCACGTGAAGGGCGTGACCTACGGCCCCTTCCCCATCGGCTCGCACGGCGGCCAGTTCCCGGAGCGCGAGGTCGTCGCCAAGGATTTCGCGATGATGGCGGAGATGGGCGCGACCGTCGTCCGCGTCTTCACGGTTCCGCCGCTCTGGCTCTTGGACATGGCGGCGGCGGCGGGCTTACGCATGCTGGTGGGGCTGCCGTGGTCGCAGCACGTGGCCTTCCTCGAGAGCCGCAAGCTCCGCAATGAGATCGTGAAGGGCGTGAGCGAGGCCGTCCGCGGCTTGAAGCGCCATCCCGCGATCTTCGCCTACCTCATCGGCAACGAGATCCCGCCGGACATGGTGCGCTGGCACGGTCCGAAGCGCGTGCGCGCCTTCCTCATGCGGCTCATGCGCGCGGTGAAGGCGGAGGACCCCGCGGGCCTCGTGAGCTATGCCAACTTCCCCTCGACCGAATACCTCACGATCGACTTCACGGATTTCCTCTGCTTCAACGTCTACCTGCACGACGAAGACGCGTTCCGGCGCTATCTCTCGAAGCTGCAGAACCTCGCGGTCGACCGGCCGCTGGTGCTGACGGAATTCGGGATCGACTCCTTTCGCGAGGGCCAGGGCGAGCAGGCACGTATCCTCTCCTGGCAGATCCGCGCGGCCTTCGACATGGGCGTCGCGGGCACTTTCGTCTTCGCCTGGACCGACGAGTGGTTCACGGGCGGGCATCTCATCGAGAACTGGGCCTTCGGCCTCGTCGACCGTGACCGCGCGCCGAAGCCCGCCTTCGCCGCGGTCGCCCGGCGCTTCCGGGAGCCGATCCCGCCGCAGCTGGCGCTTTCCCCGCGCGTCTCGGTCGTGGTCTGCGCCTACAATGCCGAGCGCACCATGGAGGCCTGCCTCGCCTCGCTCGAGGTGCTGAAGTATCCGAATTACGAAGTGATCGTTGTCAACGACGGCTCGACGGATCGCACGCTCGAGATCTCCCGGTGCTTCCCATACTGCCGCATCATCAGCCAGCCCAATAAGGGCCTGAGCGTCGCGCGCAACGTCGGCGCGGAAGCAGCGACCGGCGAGATCGTGGCCTATACCGACAGCGACTGCGTCGCCGATCCCGACTGGCTCACCTACCTCGTCTCGACCATGGAGCGCCGCGGCCTCGTCGCCTGCGGCGGCCCGAACTTCCCGCCGCCGGAGGACAGCCTCGTTCCCTCCGCGGTCGCGGTCTCGCCGGGCGGGCCCACGCACGTGCTCCTCACCGACGACACCGCCGAGCACATCGCCGGCTGCAACATGGCCTTCCGCCGCGACGCGCTCCTGGCGCTCGGCGGCTTCGATCCGCTCTATCGCGCGGCGGGCGACGACGTCGACATCTGCTGGCGCTTCCAGGACGCGGGCCACACCATCGGCTTCAGCCCCGCGGCGACGGTCTGGCACTTCCGCCGCAACACCGTCCGCGCCTATATCGGCCAGCAGCGCGGCTACGGCAAGGCGGAGGCGCTCGTCTACGCGAAGCACCCCTTCCGCTTCAACCTCTTCGGCCAGGCGAAGTGGCTCGGCCGCATCTACGGCGACCTCTCGGCCTCGCTGCTGCTCTCGCGCCAGCCGCTGATCTACTCCGGCGTCTTCGGCCGCGGGCTCTTCCAGACCATGTACGAGCCGCCGTCCTCGCTCGTGGCGGTGCTGCCGCTGAGCTTCGAGTGGAACGTCGCCTCGCTCCTCCTCGCGATCCTCGGCGGGGCGCTCGGCGGCTGGTATTGGCTGCTGCTGGCGCCGCTGCTGCTGAGCCTCTCGCTCGCGGTCAACGGCGGCCTCAAGGCGCCGATCGACAAGCGCTTCCGCGGCGTCAAGGCGCGGGCGCTGGTGGCGCTCCTGATTTACGTCGGCCCCTTCCTGCGCGGCTGGGAACGGCTCAAGTGGCGCTTCAAGGGGCTGAGCTCCGAGGAGCGGCTCGAGACCGTGGGCCGCATCGAGCAGAAGGCCCGCGTCTCCTGGCGTAGCCATGCGCTCTTCCTCTCCTATTGGAGCGAGCGCGGCGACGAGAAGGAGACGATCCTCGCGGGACTCATGCGCGTGCTGGCGCCGCTCAAGTATTTCGTCGTGGTGGATGCCGGCTGGAGCGACTGGGACCTCAAGATTTCCCGCGGCCTCTGGAGCCGGGCGCTGGTGCTTTGCTGCGTCGAGAATCACGGCGGCAACAGGCGCCTCCTGCACGTGCGCTGCACCTTCGCCTTTTCGCGACTCGCGAGGCTCGTGCTCAAGGGCTATCTCGGAGCCGCCGTGCTCGCGCTCGTGCTGGGCGCGCCTGTGGTGGCCGCGGCGATCGGGCTCGCGGGCCTCGTGCACGGCGTGCTGGTCGCGCACCACACGGTGGAGCTCGGGCGGATCATGCACGAGATCACCGACGGCGTCGCGCGGCAGGCGGGACTGACGCCGGTCACGCCCATCCGCAAGGAGCGCGCGGAGCCGGCGCTGGCGCCGAGCGCTGCCTGAGGACGGGACGGCGCCGATGCTGCGCCGGTTGCTGCCGTTTCTCCGGCCATATCGCTGGCGGCTCATTTTCGCCTTCGTCCAGATCTTCGCGATCGCTGGCTTCGAGCTCCTGAAGCCCTGGCCGCTCCAGGTCGTGATCGACCACGTGCTCGGCGGCAAGCCCGTGGGGCTCGCGTGGCTCCAAGGCTGGCCGCCCCCGGTGCTGCTCGCGGGCGCGTGCATCGCGCTCGTGCTGGTGCACGTCGGCGGCGGGCTCCTCACGCTCCTCCACAACATGACCACCATCGGCGTGGGGCAGCGGATGGTGAACGACCTCCGCGGCGCGCTCATGGCGCATCTGCAGCGCCTCTCGCTCGCCTTTCACAGCCGGCAGAAGGTCGGCGACCTCATGTATCGCGTGACCGCCGACAGCTTCGCCGTCCAGACCATGATCATGAACGGCGCGCTGCCAATCCTCTCGGCCCTGATCCAGCTCGCGGGGATGCTGGCGGTGCTGTTCCCGCTGGACTGGCTCTTGACGGTGATCGCGCTCACGGTCGTGCCGGCGCTCTTCGTGCTGATCGCGCTCTTCAACCGCAAGATCACGGCGGTCGCGACCGAGGTGCGCGAGCGCGAGAGCCTCGTCTACAGCCTCGTCCAATGGGCCATGAGCTCAATCAAAGTCGTGCAGGCCTTCACCAAGGAAGAGGAGGAGCACCGGCGCTTCATGGGCGCGAGCCGCGCGAGCCTCACGGCGACGCTCAGGCTCTACGGCTGGCAGACGCTTTATTCGGCGGTGGTCAACGGCGTGATCGCCGGCGGCACCGCGCTGGTGCTCTACGTCGGCGCGAGCGCGGTCCTGAGCGGCCGGCTCAGCATCGGCCAGCTCGTGGTGTTCATTTCTTACCTCGCCCAGCTCTACGCGCCGGTCAATCAGATCACCCAGAGCTGGGGTTTGATCGCGGGCGCCCGGGTGGGCGCGCGGCGCTGCTTCGAGGTGCTCGACATCGAATCCGATCTCAAGGACGGCACCCGCGACTTCCGGCCGGAGGGGGCGCGCGGCGCGGTCGCCTGGCGCGGCGTCTCCTTCCGCTACCGGCCGGAGATGGCGGTGCTGAAGCAGATCGACCTCGAGGTCGCCCCCGGCACCAAGGTCGCGATCGTGGGCCCGACGGGCGCCGGCAAGTCGACGCTCCTGAGCCTGCTGCCGCGCTTCTTCGATCCCAGCGCCGGCACGGTGCTGATCGACGGTATCGACCTGCGCGACTATCGCCTCGCGGCGCTGCGCGGGCAAATCTCGATGGTGCTGCAGCCGCCGCTGGTCTTCCCGCTCTCGGTCAAGGACAACATCGCCTATGGCAGGCCCGGCGCCAGCGATGCCGAGATCGAGGCCGCGGCGCGCCTCGCGCGCATCGACGACCACATCCGGAAGCTGCCGCAGGGCTACGACACCGTGATCGGCGAGGGCGCCGGAACTCTCTCCGAGGGCGAGAAGCAGCGCCTCACCATCGCCCGCGCGATCCTGCGCAACGCACCGATCCTGATCCTCGACGAGCCCACCTCAGCGCTCGACGTCGAGACGGAGGCGATGGTGATGGAGGGCATCCGTCGTCTCACAGCGGGCCGGACGACCTTCGTCATCGCGCACCGGCTCTCGACCGTGCGCGACGCCGACCTGATCTTGGTCTTGCGCGACGGCGTCATCGTCGAGCACGGCGCTTTTCAGGAGCTTCTCAAGCGCGGCGGCGCCTTCGCCGAGCTCTACGCGACGCAGTTCCGGGGGGCGGCGTAAGGGAGCTGACAGCTGATACCTAACGGCTGACAGCTCGCTTAGATCGCGTCGAACTGCCAGGCGAGATCGTTGTGGATGTTCCAGAGGTAGCCGATGTCCGGCGTGCCGAGGATCGCGTACATGTGGCCGCCGTGCCGCCAATAAAGCACGTTGAGATCGCCGCGGCGGTCGAAGGTGGGGGCGAGATCGGGCGCGGCGGTGCTGGCCACGACGACGGTGATCGGCCCCAGCGCCTTGTTGTCGGTCGTGTAGAAGAGCTGCGCGCCCGCGCGCCCCTCGATGAAGAGGAGCCGCGCACCCACGAAGACGAGGCCCCAGGGCTGCAGGTTCGGCGTGCGGAAGCCCTGCGGGAGCTGGTTCGCGAGCTTGCGCTCGGCCTCGCTCTGGGGATTGGCGGGGATGTCGACGAGCCGCCGGTCGTCCGGGCCCGCCGTCACGAACATCTTGTGATAGCCCGCGGCGTTGTCGAGCCAGTTGGAGCTCGCGACCGTGAGATTGGGCGCCGGGGGCGGATTGTTGGCGATCTGCGGGGTCTGCTTCGGCGCCAGGAAATAGCCGAGCGTGCCGCCGAGGACGAGGCCGGCGATCGCCGCCGCCGCGGCCACGGAGGCCCACTCGCGCCAGCCCCTCGCCGCGCGCTTGGCCTGGGCCGGACGCGGCTCGGGGAAGCGTATCACCTTCTCCTCGCCGCGGCAGGCAGCGACGAGCCGCTCCGGCAGCGGCTCGCGCAAGACGTCGTCGAAGGCGGCTCGGAGCGCGGTAGCGCTTCGCCGGAGCGCCTCGGCCTCGCGCGCGAGCGCTGGGTCGCGCGCGATCGCCGCGGCCACCGCGCTCGAGGTCGCGGCATCGGTCTCGCCGTCGAGATAGGCGATCAGCTGCTCGTCAGTCGGCCTCTGCATCGTCCCTACTCCCGGAGGAGCCGCCGCCTTCGAGCCGTGCCTGCAGCGCAACCCGCGCCCGTGCAAGACGGCTCATGATGGTGCCGACCGGCACCTCGGCGACCGCGGCCGCCTCCTTGTAACTCAACCCATCCACCGTCACGAGGAGCAGTGCCACGCGCTGCTCCGGCGGCAATTGCTTGAGCGCCTCCGATACCTCGGCGAGCCCCAGCCTTGCCTCGACACGGCGCATCGGCTCGTTGGTGCCGACACGCTCCCCTTCCGCCTCAGGCTCCTCCTTGCGAACGTCCCGCGCGCGGATCTGGTCGATCCAGATCGTCTGCACGATGCGGAACATCCAGCTGTCGAAGCGGGTGCCTTCCTGGAACTGGTGCTCGCGGGTGAGTGCCCGCTCGCAAGCCGCTTGAACCAGGTCATCCGCTTCG
>DATKNV010000042.1:0-32593 GCA_035541215.1 Allostellaceae bacterium
GGGCGTCACGCGAAACGTCGCCTCCGCGGAGAGGCGAGTGCCGCTCGAGCCGTCGCGCCCCTCGCCGACGATCTTTCCGGACCGGTTGGCGGCATCGTAGGAAAGCGTCGCCTCGCCCACGAAGCGCGTGCGGATCGGCCCCAGGGCGGCGAGCATCTCGCCCTTGATGCGCCCGTTCTCCGCCGAGAGCAGCCGCGCACCGGGCACGCAACCCGCGACGAGCGCGGGATCCTGCACGGCGCGCCAGACCGCCTCGCTCGGAAGCCCGATCCGGATCGTCTGCTGCAGCAGATTGGGCGACTGAGCCGCCGTCGCGGGCGCGGCGTAAGCGGGCTCGAGCTTGGGCGTTGCGGCAGCGGCCGGAGACGCCACTGGCGCCGGACCCACCGGCAGCGCCGTCCGCTCCGGCACGGCGATCGCCGGACGGTTGTCGAGCACGCGGCGGATGGCGCGGACGATGCCGACATAGCCGGTGCAGCGGCAGAGATTGCCCGCGAGCTCGAGGCGGATGCGGTCGTCGTTGGCATCGGGGAGGCGCAGGACGATGTCGCGCGCCGTCACCAGCATCCCCGGCGTGCAGTAGCCGCATTGCAGCGCATGCTCGGCCGAGAAGGCCTCGCGCAGCGCCTCCGCCACGGGATCGGCGTCGAGACCCTCGATGGTGCGGATGTCCCGTCCGCTGCAATCCGCGGCGAAGGCGATGCAGGAGCGCGCGGGCTCGCCGTCGATGAGGAGCGTGCAGGCGCCGCAGATGCCGTGCTCGCAGCCGATATGCGTCCCCGTCAGCGACAAGTCCTCGCGCAGGAAGTCCGCGAGATGCGTGCGCGGCTCGACCTCCGCCTCGACCGGTGAGCCGTTCACGGTGAAGGAGACGCGGGTCATGCGGCCCTCGCGAGCGCGCGGGTCAGTGCCACTCTCTGCATGCGGCGGTCGATCTCGTCGAGGCCGCTGCCGGCGAGCGCCGCCTCGACCGCCTCCGGCGCGGCGCGCTCGCCTTCGAGGACGACAGGCGCTCCACCCACGGCGCCGATCACCGCGCGCTTGATGCCGCGTCCGGGATCGTCGAGCACGGCCGCCATCGCATAGGCGAATTCGCCGGGCTTGCGCATTGCCTTGAAATAGCCCCAGCGCGCCCGCGCGGAGAGGCGGGGGATGCTGACGGCCCTCACGATCTCGCCGGGCTCGAGCGCGGTGCGGAAGGCTGCAGTCACGAACTGCCCCAATGGAATCGCGCGCTCGCCGCCGGCGCGGTGCGTATGCACCGAAGCTCCGAGCGCCGTCAGCGTGCAGAGCCAGTCCGCGGAGGGATCGGCGTGGCAGAGGCTGCCGCCGATGGTGCCGCGATTGCGCACGGCGCGATAGGCGATCCCCTCGGCGATCCGCCGGAGCACGCCGCCGCCGATGTCGGGGACGCGGCCGTCCGCGATCTCCGCATGCGTGACGCAGGCGCCGATGGTCACGGCCTCCGGCGATTCCTGCGCGACCCGCAGCTCCCGCAACTGCGCGATCGACACCAGGAGGCCCGGCCGGACCAGGCGGAAATTCAG
Organism: Allostellaceae bacterium; assembly: GCA_035541215.1. Classification (GTDB taxonomy): domain Bacteria; phylum Pseudomonadota; class Alphaproteobacteria; order ATCC43930; family CGMCC-115725; genus DASZHJ01. The sequence goes on from DATKNV010000042.1 coordinate 1,548, forward strand.
CATCGGGCCCAGCGACTGCCCGCCCGCGAGGAGGCGCGCCTCTCCGCCGCCCGCAACGAGCAGCTCCGCCGCCTCCGCGACGTCGGTAGGCCGGGCGTAATCGAAGGCAAAGGGCTTCATGTCCGACTCTGCCCCCGCTTCGCCGCGGCAACCGCCGCGACGATGCGCCGCGGCGTGATCGGCAGCTCCGTGAGCTCGACGCCGAGCGGACCGAGCGCGTCGTTGACGGCGTTCGCGATCGCCGCGGGCGGGCCGATGGCGCCGCCCTCGCCGAGACCCTTCTGTCCGAAGATCGTGTAAGGCGAGGGCGTCTCCATGTGCTCGATGCGGATCGGCGGGACCTCGGTGGCGCCCGGGAGCACGTAATCCGCGAGCGTCGAGGCCAAGGGCTGGCCCTCCTCGCTGTATGTCATCTCCTCGTAGAGCGCGGTACCGATGCCCTGGGCGGCGCCGCCATAGACCTGGCCGTCGACGATCATGGGATTGACGAGCACGCCGCCATCCTCCACCACGGCGTAGTCGAGAATCCGCACCTCGCCGAGCTCGACGTCGACGGAGACGACAGCGGCATGCGCGGCGTAGCTGAAGGTGCCGCTGTCGCGCTGCGGCTTGTAGCCGGCGGTCACGTCGAGCCCGCCCGGCGCCACGTCGTCGGGGAGATCCTGCGGCCGGAGATACCAGGTCGCGCCGATCTCCTTGATGTCGACGGAGCCGCCGGGACCGATCACCTTCCCGTCGCGCACTTTCACCTGATCCGGCGCGACCTGAAGCAGATGCGCGCCGATGCGGGCGATGCGCTCCGCGAGCTCGCGGCAGGCAGAGGCGACAGCGCCGCCCGCCATCACCATGCAGCGCGAGCCCCAAGTGCCGGTCGAATAGGGCGTGATCGCGGTGTCGCCGTGCACGACCTTGATGCGATCGAGCGCAATGCCGAGCTCGCTGTGCGCGACCTGCGCGAGCGTGGTCTCGAGCCCCTGTCCGTGCGATTGGATGCCGACGCGGAGCTCGAGCCCGCCATCGGGCGTGAGGCGCGCCTCCGCCTGCTCGAAGCCGGGCACCATCGGAATGCCCCAGCCCGCATAGACGGCGGTGCCGTGCGCGGCCTGCTCGCAGAAGATCGAAAAGCCCACCCCGATGCGCGTGCCGTCGGGCTCGCCGCGCTTCTGGCGCGCGCGCACCGCCGCGAGGTCGATCGCCTTGACCGCGCGCCGCAGGCATTCGGGATAGTCGCCGCTGTCGAAGTGCTTCTTCGTGATGTTGTCGAAGGGCATTGCTTCCGGCGGAATCAGGTTCAGGAGCCGCACCTCGTGCGGCTCGCGCCGGACCTCGCGCGCGATCGCGTCCATGATCGCTTCCATGACGAAGCAGACGCCGGAGCGCGCGACGCCGCGATAGGGCAGGATCGGCGGCTTGTTCGTGGCGGCGGACCAGGTGCGGCAGCGGTAGGCGTCGAACTTGTAAGGGCCCGGGAGGATGCTCGCGACCTGCGCCGCCTCGAGGCATGCAGAGAAGGGATAGGCGGAATAGGCGCCGGCATCGACGGTCGCCTCCGCGTCGATCGCGATCAAGCGCCCATCGCGATCGGCGTAGGCGCTGATCTCGTAATAGTGCTCGCGGCAATTGGCGTTGGCGGTGAGCTGCTCGCGCCGGTCCTCGAGCCAGCGTACGGGATGGCCGAGCTTGCGCGCGAGGTAGGCCGCGCAGACCTCCTCGACGAGGAGAATCCCCTTGTAGCCGAAGCCGCCGCCGACATCCGGCGCGACCACCCTCACCCGCCCCTCGTCGAGGCCGAGGCAGCCGCTGAGGCCGGTGCGGACGATGTGCGGTATCTGCGTTGCGGTGTAGAGCAGCATCTGCTCGAGCCGCCGGTCCCAGAGAGCGACGACGCCGCGGCCCTCGATCGGCGACATGCACTGGCGCGCCGTGCGGAAGGTCCTCCGCACCGTCACCGGCGCGCTGCGGCGGATCGCATCGAGATCGGCATCGACGACGGTCTCGAGAAAGACGTTGTCGCCCCACTCCTCGTGGAGCAGCACCGCATCCGGCCGCCGCGCCGCCAGCATGTCCGAGACCGCCGGCAGCTCCTCGAACTCGACCTCGATCGCGGAGGCGAGGTCCTCGGCGGCCGCCCTGGTCGGTGCGACGCAGACCGCGATCGGCTCCCCGACGTATCTGACCTTGTCGGAGGCGAGCACCGGCTGCTCCGAGGGCTTGAATCCCGGCAAGCGCGAGTTCGCGACGATGGGCTTGACGCCCACGAGGTCGGCCGCGGTGAAGACCGAGGCCTCGGCGCCCGCGGGCTTTGCGATGGAGCGGATGCGCGCGTGCGCGACGGGGCTGCGCAGGAAACAGAGCTCCTGCATCCGTGGCAGGCGGATATCGCCGATGAATTCGCCCTTGCCGCGGAGGTAGCGGTCGTCTTCCTTGCGCCGGACCTTCGCGCCAACGCCGCTCGCCGAGCGTTCCTCATGCTCGCGCAGGCTTTCTTGCGCCACCATCGCTGCCCCCGCTTTATCGTTCTCCGACAGGGATATCATACCGGCATGCCCAAGCAAGAGATCGGGCGCGCTCAGACGATCCTCCTGCGCAAGTCCGCCCAGCTCGTGCTCGGGCGCCAGCCGAGCGCGCGGCGGGCATGCTCGATGTCCCAGGCGCTCGCCCTTGGTTGCGCCCCGTAAATCTCGGGCTTGTGCAGCGGCGGCACCGCGCCGTAGAGCCCGCGAATATGGTCGAGGGTGGGCTCGTCGATGAAGGTGTCGGCGGCGGCGATGTGGAAGGTCTCGATGCCGGCATAGGCGCGCTCCGCGGCGAGCAGGAAGGCGCGCGCCGCGTCCTCGGGCCCGACATAGGCACGAAGGTAGGGCCTCGGCTCCGCCTCGCGCCCGGGCTCTCGGCCGGGCTTTCCCAGCAAGAACGGAATCATCTCGGGAAAGGCCACATAGACGGGCCGCAGCACCAGCACCTCGATCTCGCCCGTGCGGGCGAAGGCGGCGGCGATCTGCTCGCCGATGACCTTGCTCAGGCCATACGTCGCGGTGGGACGTGCGGGATGGCTCTCGTCGATCGGAAGGTAAAGCGGCGGCATCTCGGGGTTGGTGTCGTCGAGGCCGAGCGCGGAGCTGCTGGAGCAGAGAATGATCCGCCGCACGCCCGCTCGCGCCGCGGCATGAAAGACGTTCCAGGTGCCGCGCACGTTGGTCTCGAAGACTTCCTCCGGCGAACGAGCGACGGAGCGGTCGATCGCGGCGAGGTGGGCCACGATCTCCTGCCCCGCGAGCGCTTTTGCCAAAGCGTCGCCGTCGAGCACGTCGACTGCGGCAAGGTCGTCGTCTCGATCGGGAGGGCCGCGATCGATCGCCCGCACAGTGTGATGCCGCGCGAGCTCGCGCACGACGTAGCGCCCGAGCCGGCCGCGGCCGCCGGTGACGGCAATGCGCATGGCGCGTCAGCCCAATCCCGCCGTCATGGCGTCGAGAGCCCGGGACCTGCCGTGGCAGGGGCAGCGCGGCGTGGGCCGATCCATCGCATCTCCCATGATCTGGCCGCCCCTAGCCAGGATTCGGCTGAGGCAAACTCGCAACGGGCGCGCTAGGATCGCACAACTTCCGCGGCTGCTCTAGGCCGCCTCCAGGGAGAGGCTCAATGGCAAAGGAACTCGCTCAACCCCTCGGCGGCAACGTGATGCCGCGCTTCGGCGGCCCCGCGACGATGATGCGGCTGCCGGCGCGCACGAGCGCCGAGGGGCTCGATGCCTGCTTCATCGGCGTGCCCTTCGACATCGGCACCTCGAACCGCAGCGGCGCGCGCTTCGGACCCCGGCAGATCCGCGCGGAGTCCGCGCACCTCCGGCCCTACAACATGGGGACGCGCGCTGCGCCCTTCGATGCGCTCGCGGTCGCCGATATCGGGGACGTCGCGATCAATCCCTACAACCTCTCCGACAGCATGCGCATCATCGCCGAGCACTATGGGAAGGTGCTCGCGACCGGCTGCAAGCCGCTGACGCTCGGCGGCGACCATACGATCGCGCTGCCGATCCTGCGGGCGATCGCGGCGAAGCACGGGCCCGTGGGCATGGTGCACGTCGATGCGCACGCGGACATCAACGAGCACATGTTCGGCGAGCCCGTCGCGCACGGCACGCCCTTCCGCCGCGCCGTCGAGGAAGGCCTCCTCGACTGCCGGCGCGTGGTGCAGATCGGGTTGCGCGGCACGGGCTACGCCGCGGAGGATTTCGACTGGCCCCGCCAGCAGGGCTTCCGCGTGGTGCAGGCGGAGGAGTGCTGGTACCGCTCTCTCACTCCGCTGATGGCGGAGGTGCGCGAGCAGCTCGGCAAGGGCCCGGTCTACCTCACCTTCGACATCGACGGCCTCGACCCCTCGGTCGCCCCCGGCACGGGCACGCCCGAGCCCGGCGGCCTCACGGGCTCGCAGGGCCTCGAGATCATCCGGGGCTGCCGCGGCCTCGACATCGTCGGCTGCGATCTCGTGGAGGTGGCGCCGCCCTACGACCCCTCGGGGAATACGGCGCTGCTCGGCGCGGGCCTATTGTTCGAGATGCTCTGCGTGCTGCCGGGAGTGCCGTACCGGCGATAGCGCGCTAGGCCGAGGCCGCATAGGGGCCGCTCGCCGCATCGGGGAAGCGCGGAGACGCCCCGCGCTCGAGCGGACCCATCAGCGGGTTCTCGGGATAGGTGCGCAGCATTCGCCGGCGCATCTCCGCATTGGCGCGCGTGAATCCCGGCTCGGGGAACGGCTCGTGCCCGAAATGGCCCCAGCGGTCGGTCCCGCGCACGAGCTGGCCCGAGCCCCGGCCGACGCTCTGCCGCGCGCTCGCCGCGGTGTAGTCGTAGAGAATGGCGATACGGCGGCTCCTCGACAGGTTCGGCGCCGAGCCGTGGATCACATTGGCCGAGAAGAACGCGGCCTCGCCCGGCGCGAGCTCCAGCGGCACGGCCTTCGCGATATCCGGGCTCACGACCCGCGCCACGCGCCGCTCCGCCTGACCCGCCGAATTCTCCACCACCGAGAAAGGCAGCACCTCGCCGTGCGAGCCCGGGATCGCCTGCAGGCAGCCGTTCTCGCGCGTAGCAGGAGTGACCGCGAGGTAGACGATGATGAAGCAGGGCTCGACCTGGATGCGCGCGGAATCCTGATGCCAGCCGTACTCGGTGGCGGAGCCCGGCTCCTTGATGCGGAAGACGGCGTCGGTGAGGAATATGTCCGGCCCGATCAGATCTTCCACCGCGTCGAGGAGCCGCGGCCGCGTGCCGGCGGCGACGACCCAGTCGTGGAGGAGATTGCACTTGATGTCGAAGGCCCAGAGGAGCTCCCGCGGATATCGCGCCTCGAAGGCTTCGATGTGCCGCTCGAGCTCGCGGCGCTCGTCCGCGTCGAGCACGGGCACCGGAGAGACGAAGCCGTCCCGGACGAAGGAGGCGATCTGCGCGTCGGTCAGCAGCTTGCCCATGGGCACTTCTTCTCTTGATGGCGGCGGGAGAGACGTGATGAAGTCGCTCCAGGCCGGAAGATAGCACGGGGGCACGCCATGCATGTCATCGTCCTTGGCGCCGGGGTGGTCGGCGTTACCACCGCCTATCAGCTCGCGAAGGACGGCCACCAAGTCACGGTGGTGGACCGCCAGCCGCTCGCCGCGAACGAGACGAGTTTTGGCAATGCCGGGATGATCGCGCCCGGCCACTCCTACACCTGGGCCTCGCCGAAGGCGCCGGGGATTCTATTCCGCTCGCTCTTCCAGCGCGACCAGGCGCTCCGGCTCTCGCTCAGGGCCGACCCGCACATGTGGGCGTGGTGCTTCCGCTTCCTGCGGAATTGCACGGCGGAGCGCGCCAAGACCAACACGCTCAACAAGCTCCGGCTCTGCCAATACTCCCAGAAGGTCCTGCAGGAGACCCTCACGGAGACCGCGATCGAGTACGACCGCAACACCCGCGGGATCCTCTTCCTCTATCGCGATGCCGCATCCTTCGACGCCGGCGTCAAGCACATGAAGATCCTCGAGGACGGCGGGCAGAAATTCCACGTCCTCGATTTCGCGGGCGTGATCCAGGTGGATCCCGCGCTCGCGGCCGCGCGCGGCAAGATCCACGGCGGGCTGCACGGTCCCACCGACGAATCCGGCGATTGCCACAAATTCACGAACGCCCTCGCCGAGGCCTGCCGCAAGCGCGGCGTCGAGTTCCGCTTCGGCACGACCATCACCGCGGTGGACGCCGAGGGCGACCGGATCACGAAGGTGCGCACCGACAAAGGCGACCTCACCGGCGACACCGTCGTGATGGCGCTCGGAAGCTATGCGCCGTTCCTGACGCGGAAGCTCGGCATCGATCTGCCGGTCTATCCCGTCAAGGGCTATGCCGTGACCATGCCGATCAAGAACCGCGACGCCGCCCCGCGCCTCCCCGGCATCGACGAGAATTTCCTCGTGGCCTACACGCCGATGGGCGACCGCATCCGCATGACCGCGACCGCGGAGTTCACGGGCTACGACACCAGCCACAAGCCCGCGGATTTCCGCACCGCCATGGAGGTGGCGGAGAACCTCTTCCCCGGCGCGGGCGACTTCTCGCGCGCGCAGTATTGGGCGGGGCTCAGGCCCATGACGCCCGAGGGCACGCCGCGGATCGGCCCGACGAAGTACCGCAACCTCTATCTCAATGCGGGCCAGGGGCACATGGGCTGGACCATGTCGCACGGCTCGGCGCGCGTGCTCGCGGACATGATCGCGGGACGCAAGCCCGCGATCGACACCACGGGACTGACGGCGCAGTAGGCGCGGGCTACGGCAGCGCTTCCGGAGGCAGCCGGTCGAGGACCCAGCGGTCGATGCGGTGCACCGCGCCCTCGCGCGGCGCGAGCGGACCCGGCCGGTAGAGCGGCGACGCCAGCCCGCGCTGCTGGAGCTCCAGCATCCGCACGTCCTCCTCTCCGACCCGCTTCCAGCGCTCGTAATAGGCGCGCGCCTTCTCCTGGAAATCCGGCCGGGCCACGACCGCGCGCGGGAAGCAGCCGCCGATCGAGAGGATCGTGCGATCGGCCGCGACCGGTCGCATCTGCAGCCACCACATGCTGTCCTGCGCGACCGCGAACTGGGTCGTCGGCAGGATCATCGAGAAGTAGGTGCCGCGCTGCGCCTCCTCCGAGAGGTCCGCGAGCGGCGGGAACGGGGGCGGTGCTGCGCCGAGAACGGCGACGCTCCGCTCGTCGAGAACCTGGATGCATTGCCACTCGCCGGTGGTGGCAATCGTCGCGGCCTTCTGCGCGCCCACGGAGTCCCGGTGGATGTAGCCGGTGTGATAGGCCTCCATGGCGTTCTCGACCAGGAGCTTCCAATTGCAGGCGGCGTCGAACTCGATTCGCCAGGTGCAGACCATCTCGCCGAGGCGATGCGAGCCGAAGACCTTCGGCAGATTACCGAGATGCTGGAGGAGCGGCGGCGCCTCGCGATCGAGGGTGAGGAAGAGGAAGCCCTCCCAGGCCTCCATGCGGATCGGGACGAGGCCGTGCTCCTCCGGTCGGAATCCCGCGGCGCTCTCCATCTCGGGCGCGCCCGCTAAGCTGCCGTCGAGCCGGTAGCCCCAGCCGTGATAGGGGCAGACGATGGCGCGCCGGTTGCCGCTCCCGGAGAGCAGGAGCGAGCCGCGATGGCGGCAGCAATTCGCGAACGCCCGGAGCTCGCCCGCGTGGTCGCGCACGAGGAGGACGGGCCCCGCCACCGTGTCGACGGCGCGGAAGTCGCCGCCGCTGGGGATTTCGTCGGCGCGGCCCACGAAGAACCAGTTGCGGCGATGGACGTGCTCCATCTCCGCGCCGAAGAAGGCCGCCGAGGTGTAGGCGGCGGCGGAGAGGCTCCTCGGCTCAGCCGAGATATGCCCGCTGGACTTTTTCATCGTCGACGAGATCGGCGCCCTTGCCGACGAGCACCACCCTGCCGCTCTCGAGCACATAGGCGTAGTCGGCGATGTTGAGCGCCATCAGCGCGTTCTGCTCCACGAGCAGGATCGTGACGCCCTGCTTGTTGATCTCGCGGATGGTCTGGAAGACCTGCTCCACCAGGAGCGGCGAGAGGCCCATGCTGGGCTCGTCCATGAGGAGGACGCGCGGGCGCGCCATGAGCGCGCGCGCGGTCGCGACCATCTGCTGCTCGCCGCCGGAGAGCGTACCCGCGACCTGCTTGATGCGCTCCTTGAGGCGCGGGAAGAGCGCCATCATGCGCTCCTTGTCCTCGGCGATGGCCTTGCGGTCGCTGCGCGCGAAGGCGCCCATCTCGAGGTTCTCGTCGATGGTGAGGCGCGCGAAAATGCGCCGTCCTTCTGGCACCTGCACCACGCCCATCTGCGAGATCTCGTGCGGAGGGATGTTGCCGAGGCTCTCGCCGTCGAGCCGGATCTGGCCGGAACGGGGATGCAGGAGGCCGCTGATCGCGCGTAGCGTCGTGGTCTTGCCGGCGCCGTTCGCGCCGATGAGGGTCACGATCTGGCCCTCCTCGACCGCGATCGAGACGCCCTTCAGCGCCTCGATGTTGTCGTAGAAGACGCGGATGTCGTCGATCTCGAGAATCGCCATGGTCGGTCAGGCCTTGCCGTTGCCGCGCGGCCGCTCTTCGGTGAGGTGCTCGAGCGTGTGCCGGCGCGCCTCCGCCGGCGTCGCGGAGGGCGAGCCGAGATAGGCCTCGATCACCTTGGGATCGTGCTGCACCTCCGCGGGCGTTCCCTCCGCGATCTTGGTGCCGTGGTCGAGCACCGTCACCCGGTCGGACATGCTCATCACGACCCGCATCTGGTGCTCGATGAGGAGAATGGTGATGCCGAGCTCGTCGCGCACGCGGCGGATGAAATCCATCATGTCCAACGTCTCCCGCGGGTTCATGCCCGCGGTGGGCTCGTCCAGCATCAGCAGCACCGGCTGCGTCGCGAGCGCGCGGCCGATCTCGAGCCGGCGCTGCTCGCCGTAGGCGAGGTTGCGCGCGAGCACGTCGCCGCGCCCCCTGAGCCCGATGAACTGCAGGAGCCGCAGCGCCTCCTTGTGCGCGCGATCCTCGTCGCGCTTGGTGTGGCCGGTGTTGAAGACCGCGCCCCACCAGTGCGATTTCAGGTGGAGGTGCATCCCCACCAGCAGATTCTCGATCGCGGTGATGTTCCGGAAGAGCCGGATGTTCTGATAGGTCCGGCTGATCCCCGCGCTCGCGACGCGGTCGGGCGTCAGCCCGTCGAGGCGCTCGCCGCGGAACCAGATCTGGCCGCTGCTCAGCCGGAAATTCTGCATGATGCAGTTGAAGACGGTGGTCTTGCCGGCGCCGTTGGGGCCGATCACGCTGTGGATCGCGCGCTCGCGCACGTCGAGATCGAGCTCGCCCACGGCCGTGAGGCCGCCGAACCGCATGGTGAGCCGCTTCGTGGCGAGGATGGGTTGCGCGTCCAGGAGCGCCTCCTATTGCCCCGGCGGCGATGCTTCGGGGGCGGCGACGGGAGCCACCGCCTCGAGGGTCTCGAGATCGCCCGCGGCGTCGTGCAGCTCGCGCCGCCGGGTCGCCGAGGGCCAAAGCCCCTCGGGCCTGATCCGCATCATCACGATGAGCGCTGCGCCGTAGACGAGATAGCGGTACTCCCCGAACTCCCGCAGCAGCTCCGGCAGCCCCACCAGCGCGAGCGAGCCCACGATGACGCCGGGCAGGCTCCCCATGCCGCCGACGATGATGAGCGCGAGCACGTTGATGGAGACCAGGAGCTGGAAGCTGCTGGGATAAATCGAGGTCAGCATCACCGCGAAGATCGAGCCCGAGAGCCCCGCGAAGGCGGCGCCGAGCCCGTAGGCGAGGAGCTTCACCTTGACGAGGTTGATGCCGAGCGCCTGCGCCACGTCCTCGTCGTCGCGTACGGCCATCCAGGCGCGGCCGAGCCGCGAGCGCTCGAGACGCCAAGCGCAATAGGCCGCGATGCCCGCGCAGACGAGGGTCAGGAAGAAGAGCGCCACGGGATCGGCGAGCTCCATGCTTCCGATCTTGGGCTTCGGGATCTGCAGGATTCCGTTGGCGCCCGCGAGCAGCGGCGCCGCGGCGTCGGATTGCACGATGACGCGCACGATCTCGCCGAGCCCCATGGTCGCGACCGCGAGATAGTCGCCGCGCACGCCGAGCACGGGAATGCCGAAGAGCACGCCCACCACGACCGAGACCAGGACGGAAATCGGCATCGCCACCCAGAAGGACATGCTGGGTATCGAGGAGTAGGCCGCGAGCGCGTGCGGGCTGTCGGCGGTCAAGAGCGCCGTCGTATAGGCGCCCACCGCGAAGAACGCGACGAAGCCGAGATCGAGGAGGCCCGCCAAACCGACCTCGAGATTTAGCCCCATCCCCATGAGCGTGTAGAGGCCCACCAGCATCAGCACCTGGCCGATATAGGAGCCCGCGAGGACCGGGAAGAGCACCACCAGCAGCACCGCGATCGCGACCTTGGCGATCCGTCCGTTGCGGCTCTGCCAGACCTCGCCGGAGGTCGCGGCCTGCACCCTCGTCGACCTCGCACGCAGCACGCTCGCGCCGGCGGCAACGACGAAGACCGCGATCGCACCCTCGAGCGTGAGCCCTTCCCAGTCGTAGATCGCTTCGCGCAAGCCGTCGACGAGGCCGCCGAAGAAGGACATGATCTGCGTCAGCAACCCCGGATTCTCCTGATCTCCGGTGGTGAACTGCAGCATGATCTGGATGAGCTCCTGGAAAACGCCGCAGACGATGACGGCGAAGAAACCCACCAGGACCGGCCTGCGCATTGCCGGCGGCGCGATCGCGAGCAGCGCGCCGAGGACGCCCAGCACCGCCCCCGCGACGACGAGGATCGGCACGACGATCGCTACGTCGAGACCGAAGGTCAGCATTTCCAGCAGCTGCGGCGAGAGCGCGATGAAGATGTCGCGCACATCGATGGCCGCCATCAGGAGTACGAGCAGGCCCAGGATCGCTCCGGCGATACCGCCGGCGACGGCGCTATGGAGAAGCGTTTGCCCCGCGGGAAGGCTCCGCTCCCGCCGCGCGATGACGGCGCCCGCGATGAGCCCGATCGCCAACAGCGCGGCCTGACCCACGGAGAGGACACCCACGATGATCGCGCGGCCGTGGATCATGAGGAGAATCCCGACGGCAGCGAGATAGACGCCGACGATGCCGAAGGTGAATCCCGTCAACAGCGCGCTCCTCATCGGAAGAGGCCCGGCTCGTTTCCGGCGGATGCGGCGCGGCATGGTCTCCGTCGTCATGGCGTCACGCCCGCTTCTTTGCCATGCGCTCACCGAGGATCCCGTGCGGCCGGAAGATCAGGACCATGATGAGGAGCGTGAAGGCGATGAGGTCGCGGAGCTGATAGGGCGCGGTGATGCCGATGCCGTCGAGGAACAGCGCGGGGCCCACGGATTCGACGAGGCCCAGGAAGAAGCCGCCGAGCATGGCGCCGGGGATGCTGCCGATGCCGCCGAGGACGGCGGCGCCGAAGGCTTTGATGCCCGGCGTGAAGCCCATGTAGAAATAGACCTGCTTGAAGACGAAGGCATAGAAGACGCCGGCGATGCCCGCCATCGCGCCTCCCAGCGCGAAGGTGAAGACGACGACCTTGTTCACGTCGATGCCCATCATGGCGGCGGCGTCCGTATCCTCGGAAACCGCGCGCATCGCGGTCCCCATCTTCGTCCTCTGGACGATGAGATAAAGGACGATCATCGCGACGATCGCGGAGCCGATGACGAGGACGTCGACGCTCGGAATCCGGAAGCCACCGAAGACGTAGGCGCCGCCCAGCCATTTCGGATCGGGATAGGAGCGGATGCTGGAGCCGAAGATCCCGCGGAAAGTCTGCTCCAGGAAGAACGAGACGCCGATCGCGCAGATCAGCGGCGCGAAACCGCGGACGTGGCGGAACGGCCGATAGGCAAGGCGTTCCGTCAGCACCGCAATCGTGGTCGAGGTCGTGACTGCCACGGCGAGAATGCCGAGCATCGCGATAATGGCGCTGCTTTCGAGAAAGCCGGAGCGGTCGAAGGACGCCGCTATGAAGTACCCCGAGAACGCGCCGGTCATCATGATGTCGCCATGGGCGAAATTGATGAGCCGGAGCACGCCATAGACCATGGTGTAGCCAAGCGCGATCAGCGCATAGACGCTGCCGAGCGTCAGCCCGAACATCACGAGATCGAACCATTGATCGAGCGCGTAGCGGCCCTTGATCAGCGTCCCGATCGTGCCGCCGACAACGACGACGGTGACGCCGATTCGCAGACACCAGAGAATGACGTCGACGAAAGTGAAACGCGCAAGCGTGCTTAGTCGCGGGATCAGCGAGCGATCCGCAGCCGCGTCGGCCATTGCTTGACTACCTCGATACCTCTGCCGAGCCCTGCCGGCCGGCCGCCGGGAATTTCGACCGCCTCTATCGGGGTCTCATTCGCCGGCTGCCGGCCGTACATGGTTCTGGATCTATTTTACGGGTAGATCTTCTTGGGATTGACGCCGGGCTTGAAGGTCGAGGGATCGGAGTTCGTGAACTCGTAGACCGCCGGCTTGAACTTCGCGCATTCGCCGTACTGATCGCACGAGATCGGTCCGCTGATGCCCTCGAACTTCGTCGCGAACACCGCGTCGCGGAGCGCCTTCTTGCCGATGTAGAGGTTGCCGGCGCTGTCGGTCTTGGCGACCTTCTCGATCGCCTTGAATGCCAGCGTGGCAGCGTCATAGGCATTAGCGTGGTAGCCCTCGATGGGCCCCTCGCCATAGGCCTTCTTGTACTCGTCGACGAACTTCGGATAGCCCTTGCCCATCGCCTCCGGCGAGATGTCCGGATAGGTGATGCGGAACCCGACCACCGCAGCGCCTGCTGCCTTGATCAGGTCGGCCGCGAGCATGCCGGAGCTGCCGATGAGCTGCACCTTCTCGAGGCCCGGAACCTCTTTCGCCTGCCGCAGGATCTGCGCGCCGGCGGCGACGAAGATCGGGAAGTAGAGCAGGTCCGGCTTCTCAGTCGCGACGCGGGTCAGCATCGCGTGCATGTCGACGTCGGTCGGCTGCACGGCCTCCTCGGAGAGGACCTTGCCGCCGAGCTTCTTGAAGTTCTCCGCCGTCGCCTGCGCCAGTCCCTTGGCGTAGGGGCTGCCGTCGTGGACCGTCACGATCGTCTTCACCTTGAGGACGTTCCACATCCATTTGGCATCCGCTTCGCCCTGGTAGGCGTCGCTATAGACGGTGCGCACGAAGCCCGCGTATTCGGGCTTGCGATTGGATGCCGTGAGCGGCGGTGCCGTCGGCGAGGTGCCGATGCTGGTGATGCCGGCCTTCCAGAGGATCGGAGCGCCCGGTGTCGCCTCGCTCGAGCAGGACGGCCCGATGACGATCACGTTGTTCGGATTGGCCGCGAGCTTCGTCGCCGCGGTCTGGCCGCCCTCGGCGTTACAGAGCGAGTCCTCGACGTTGAACTTGATGGGATGACCGAGGAGCTTTCCTCCGTGCTCCTTGATCGCGATCTCGACGGCGCGCTTCTGGTCGAGGCCGAGCGCGGTATCCGCGCCCGAGAGCACCCAATAGCCGCCGATCTGGATCGGCGCGCCCTTGGGAATGACGAAGACACCGATGTCGTCGGTCACGGGGCCCTTGGTCTCCGCGGCTTGCGCGACCGCGATCGAGCCCAGGACAACCCCGAGCGCAAGCAGACTCCGTTGAACTATCTTGTAGGCTCGCATGGCTTCCGCCTCCTTTGTGGCGCGACAACCGCTTTGTGTTGTCTCGGTTGATGGCGTTGATCGCAGTTCCGACGTCGAGCCGCAGCGAGGCGGCGCTTCGTCAGAAATTTAGGCCCCCACAGCACTCGCCGCACGCACCATGCTTGGCTAGGAAGTGCTCACACTGCTTTTTTCTCGCGCATTCGACTATTCGGCGCCAAACCTGATGCATCGCCGGTTTATCAATCTAAACACGGGTTAGTCGGCAGATCAATGGCACGAAGCGCGATGGGCCTCAAGCGTCGGTGCCGCTCGCGCTCGCGTACCGATCGATGCGGTAGCTCGTCGTCGCGAGCGCGCGGCAAAAGGCGCCGACGGCCGGCTCGAGACGCTCGGCCAAGTGCCGGGCTTGCGCGTTGCTGCGCGCGAGCCGCTCGGCCGCGGCCTCGACCTCGCGCCGGAGCCGCGCGCGGTCGACGGCGAGGCACTCGCCGCCGTCGACGACGAGCTTCCCGCCCACCACGACCTTGTCGACACCGGTGCCGTCCTCGGTGTGGACGAGCTGATTCACGAGATTGTTGAGCGGGAGGTAGTTGATGCGGCTGGCATCGAGGAAGACGATGTCCGCGAGGAAGCCAGCCTCGAGCCGTCCGAGCGCGCCCGCAAAGCCCAGGGCCTTGGCGCTGCCTTCCGTCGCCATTTCCAAAACCTCGGCCGTCGAGAGCCATTGCTCGTAATCGGGCCCGCGCACGTGCGAGGCGAGCGAGGCGAGCCGCATGGCCTCGAACATGTTGAGGTTGTCGGAGCAATTGGAGCCGTCGGTGCCGATGCCGAGATTGACGCCCATGCCGCGCATCGCGCGCGCGGGCGCGATGCCGGAGCCGAGGCGCATGTTGCTCCCGGGATTGTGCGCGACCGAGGCGCCGGCATCGGCGAGGATGCGGATCTCCTCGGCATCGAGCCAGACCGCATGCGCCGCCGTGAAATTGGGCCCGAGCACCCCGATCCGGTCGAGATGGCGCGCGAGCGAGGTGCCGTAGCGGCTCTGCGCGGAGACCGCCTGGATCTTCGACTCCGCGAGGTGCATGTGGTAGCCGAGGCCGTGCTCGCGCGCGAGCTCGGCCGCGCCCACCATGAAAGCGTCCGCGCAATGGAGCGGGATCGTCGGCGCGACCGCGAGCCGCACGCGCTCGCGAGCGAAGGGCCAAGTCCGCAGGATCGACCGGCACGCCTCGAGATGGGCCTCGCCGCTCGTGCTCGCGAAGCCTCGTACCTCCGCGGCGAGCTCCGGCGGGAGCGCGTCCATCAGGCCGGGTATCGCCGCGTAGAAGGTGCGGTCGGCCATCATCGGCGCGACCACCGCGCGCATCCCCGTTTCCGCGTAGGCGCCCGCGACGGCCTCGAGCCCCTCGCGCGTGGGTATCGGAAACTCGACGAAGAGGTCGTAGCAGGCGGTGCAGCCCTTGAGCAGCATCTCGACCGCGCCGACGCGCGCGGCGAGCGCCTTGTCCTCCGCCGAAGCGAGGCGCGAGACCCAGGGCCCGGCATTGAGCAGCAGCTCCAGCGTCCAGCGATCCCCCGCTCCCTTGCTGAGCGCGCCGTGCCCGTGCGTGTGAGCATTGACGAGGCCGGGGATGAGAAAGTGGTCGCGCGCATCGATGACGCGAGCGTCCTGCGCGTCCATCCGTCCCCAGGGCTCGAGCGCGGCGATGCGCTCGCCCTCGATGAGGATATCGAGCTCGGCGAGACCGGCTCGCGCGTGCCGCAGGACGCGGCCGCCGCGAAGGATCGTGCGGGTGCTCGTCACGGCGCCACCCCGGCGCGCACCCTGGTGTCGCGGCACATGGTCCTCAATACCCTCGTTTGATGTCAACTTGGTTGAGCAGGGCCCTTCCGGCGACGGCGCGGCGGATGTTCTCGGCGACGTGCGGCGCGGCCGAGGCCGCGGTGCCCCAGGTCGCCACGTGCGGCGTCACCGTGATCTTCGGATGCGACCAGAAGCCGTGATCGCTCGGAAGCGGCTCGCGCGAGAAGACGTCGAGCGTCGCCGCGCCGATCTCGCCCGCATCGAGCGCCGCCAGCAGGTCCGCCTCGACGAGGTGATCGCCGCGGCCGACGTTGATGATCCGCGCGCCCCGCGGCAGCAGCTTGAAGAGGCGGCGGGAGAGGATGCCTCGCGTCTCCGCGGTCAGCGGCAGGAGGCAGATCAGTATCTGCGTCTCGGCGGCGAATGCCGGGAGCTCAGCCTCGCCCGCAAAGCAGCGCACGCCCTCGATCGTCTTGCGCGAGCGCGCCCAGCCGCGCACCTGGAACCCCACCGCGACCAAGGCTTGCGCAACGGCCGCGCCGAGCTCGCCGAGCCCCAATACGCCCACGCAAACCGAGGCCTTGGGCGGCGACATCTTGTAGACCCATTTGCGGAGCGGCTGGTTCGCCAAGTGCTCGTCGAGATAGCGGTGATAGCGCATCACCGCCCAGACGCAGTAGTCGCGCATCCCGTCCGTGAGGCTCGGATCGACGAGCCGCGCCACCGGGACGCCCTTGGGGAGGCTCCTGAGATCGAGCTGGTTCACCCCCGCGCCCAAGGAGAGAACCGCCCGCAGATTGGGATAGCGGCTCAAGCCGTCGGGCGGCGGCGTCCAGATCAGGGCGACCTCGACGGCATTGGGGTCGGCGATCTCCGGCCAGACCTCGACCCTCGCTTCCGGCAAGTGCTTGCGCAACTCCGGGAGCCATTCCGCGGGATCGTCGAGGGTGCTGTAGAAAAGGACGTGCATGACTCTCCTCAGCCCATTGAGAGGCCGCCGTTGACCCGCAGGGTCTGGCCCGTGATGTAGCCGGCCTCGTCGGAAGCGAGATAGGCCATGGCCGACGCAATCTCCTCGGGCTTGCCGTAGCGGCGCATGGGCACGAGCTTGAGCGCGGCCTCGAGGCCCGCGGCGTCGATCTCGCCCAGCATCTCCGTCGCGATGTAGCCCGGAGAGACCGCGTTCACGGTGATGCCGTGGCGCGCGACCTCGGCGGCGATCGGACGCAGCATCATGGTGATGCCGCCCTTGGACGCCGTGCAGACGGAATAGGTATTGCCGCCGAAATCCGCGACCTCCGTGATGCAGGAGCCCGTGGCGATGACGCGGCCGTAGCGGCGCTCGATCATGTGCGGCAGGACCGCGCGCGTCACGTTGAAGAAGCCCGTGAGGTTGATCCCGATGGAGCGCGCCCAATCCTCGTCGGTGCTGTCGACGAAGGGGCGGTCGATGATGATGCCGGCGTTGCTGACGAGGATGTCGACCTTGCCGAATGCACCTATCCCCGAGGCGACGAGGCGCTTGGCATCCTCGGCGCGGGAGACGTCGGCTTGGACCACGATCGCCTCGCCGCCGGCCTTCCGGATTTCTTGCGCGACGCCCTCGGCTTTCTCCTTGTTGGCGACGCAATTGACCACGACCTTGGCGCCCTCGCGGGCAAAGCGCAGCGCCACCGCGCGACCGATCCCGCGGGAGCTGCCGGTGACGATGGCCGATTTGTCCTTGAGCATCATGCTGGCCTCCCTTTCGCGCGATCTTAAGGGCGCGAGCGCGGCAGCGCAAAACATGCTTCGGATTCGCCAAGCGGGAATTCGGGCGATAAGCTCTCCGGCGACGCAACGGCAGAGAAGAGAAACGCGGTGACGGACACGACTGATGTCGCGATCATCGGCGGCGGCGCCGTCGGCAGCTCGATCGCCTATTTCCTCGCCTCCAATCCCGATTTCAAGGGCAGGGTCGTGGTGCTCGAGCCCGATCCGACGTATCGCTTCGCCTCCTCGGCGCTCTCGCTGAGCTCGATCCGGCTGCAATTCTCGACGCCCACGAACATCGAGCTCTCGGCTTTCGGGATCGGGTTCCTGCGCGAGGCCAATGAGCGCCTCGCGGTCGACGGCGAGGCCGCCAATGTCGGCTACATCGAGCGGCCCTACATGTTCCTGGCGAGCGCCGAGGGACGCCCGGTTCTGGAGGCGAACCACCGCCTCCAGACCAGTATGGGCGCCAAGATCGAGCTCCTGGAGCCGCCGGCGCTCAAGGAGAAATTCCCGTGGATGTCGACGGAAGGTATCGTCCTGGCCTCATTCGGCGCCAAGGACGAGGGCTGGTTCGACGGCTACGGGCTCCTGCAGGCGTTCCGGCGGAAGGCGCGGAGCCTCGGCGTCGAGTACGTGGCCCAAGCCGCGGTCGCGCTGGAGCGTAGGGGACGCCGCATCGAGGCGGTGAAGCTCGCGGACGGGACGCGGCTTGCCTGCGGGGCCGCCGTCAACGCCGCGGGGCCGAGCGCCGGCAAGGTCGCGACTCTCGCGGGCGTCCATCTCCCGGTCGAGCCGCGCCGGCGCTGCGTCTTCGTCTTCGATTGCCGGGAGAAGCTCCCGAATTGTCCGCTCCTCATCGACGCGAGCGGCGCCTTCTTCCGTCCGGAGGGCAGGTTCTTCATCGGCGGCATCTCGCCGCCCCCGGAGCGCGAGCAGGCAGTCCCGGATTTCGAGGTCGATTACAGCGAGTGGGACGAGCTCGTCTGGCCGCCGCTCGCCCATCGCGTGCCCGCGCTCCAGGCGGTCAAGATCGTCAACGCCTGGGCCGGGCATTACGACTACAACACCTTCGATCACAACGGCATCCTCGGTGCGCACCCGGATATCGACAATTTCCTCTTCGCCAACGGCTTCAGCGGCCACGGCATCCAGCAGTCGCCCGCGACCGGCCGCGGCATCTCCGAGCTGATCGCCTACGGCCGCTACCGCAGCCTCGACCTCACGCCCTTCGGCTACTCCCGCATTCCGGAGAACCGGCCGGTGAAGGAGCTCAATGTTGTGTGAGACGGCACGACCCTCACCCTCCCGCGCTTCGTGCGGGCCCCAACCCTCTCCCACCTGCGGTGGGAGAGGGACAATGCGGTCCCTCTCCCGCTATGCGGGAGAGGGTGGGGCCCATTGCGAAGCGATGGGAGGGTGAGGGTGTCGCGGAGTAGGCTCCGATGACCGCGCAAGGCATCGGCGCGCGCGTCCCGCGCAAGGAAGACGCGCGGCACCTGCACGGCCGCGGCAATTTCGTCTCCGACATGATCCTGCCGGGCCAGCAGGAAGTCGCGTTCCTGCGCAGCCCCGTGGCGCACGGGCGCATCCGACGCATCGGCAAGCCCGAGGGACTGGAGCATGCAGTCTTCACTTGGGCCGATCTCCCGGGCGTCAAGCCCATCGTTGCGCAATCGACGCTCCCGGGCTATCGCCTCTCCGCGCAGCATCCGCTCGCGCACCAGAAGGTCCGCTTCGTCGGCGATCCCATCGCGATGGTCGTGGCAGCCTCGCGCGCGGAGGCCGAGGACATCGCGGAGCAGATCGAGCTCGAGATCGAGGATCTGCCGCCGCTCGTCGACGCGCAGAAGGCGCGCGCGGACGCCTCGGTGCGGCTCCACGAGGAGTGGCCCGACAACCTCTTCATCGGCATGAGCTACGAGAGCGACTTCGAGGCGAGGTCGCGCGGCGCTCCCGTGGTCGTCCGCCAGGAAGTGTCGCTCTCGCGCCAGGCCATGGTGCCGATGGAAGGGAAGGCGATTCTCGCGCATTGGGACGAGCGCGTGGATCAGCTCATCGTCTACTCCTCGACGCAGACGCCGCACATGATCCGCGTCGGACTCGCGGAGACGCTCGGCCTCGAGGACGCACGCATCCGCGTGATCTCGCCCGATGTCGGCGGCGCTTTCGGCTACAAATGCATCCTGCAGCCGGAGGAGATCTGCCTCTCCTGGCTCGCGCAGAAATTCCGCCGCCCCTTCCGCTACGTCGAGGACCGCCGCGAGCATCTCGTCGCGGGCGCCAATTCGCGCCAGCACCGCTACCGCCTCACCGCCTACGCCGATGAGAAGGGCCGCCTGCTCGCGCTCGATGCGGAGATCGTGATCGATGGCGGCGCCTATTCGATGTGGCCTTACACCGTAGGGCTCGAGACGGGCCAAGCGACCGGCAATCTCCCGGGCCCTTACGATTTCCGGGGCTACCGCTGCAAGACCGCCTGCGTCGCCACGAACAAGCCGGGCTTCCTCCCCTATCGCGGAGTGGCGCGCACCGGCGTCTGCTTCGCGATGGAGCTCACCATGGACGCGATCGCCCGCAAGGTCGGGCGCGAGCCCTGGGAGGTGAGGCACGACAATCTCGTCCCCGTGGAGGCGATGCCCTACGACAACGTCGCGAAGAAGCACTACGACAGCGGCGACTACCGCAAGGCCCTGCTGCAGGTCCGCGAGAAGATCGGGCTCGAGGCCTGGCGCGAGCGGCAGCGCCGCGGCGAGCCCGACGGGCGCCTCATCGGCGTGGGCTTCGCGAGCTATTGCGAGCAGTCCGCGCACGGCACCAGCGTCTTCGCGGCCTGGGGCCTGTCGCTCGTGCCGGGCTACGACCAAGCGACGGTGCGGATCACGCCCGGCGGCGGGCTCGAGGTGCGCGTGGGCGTGCACTCGCACGGCCAGGGCATGGAGACGACGCTCGCGCAGGTCGCGAACGAGGTGCTCGGAATCGACGTCGCGGACATCAAGGTAGTCCTCGGCGACACCGGCCTCACGCCCTATTCGACGGGAACCTATGCCTCCCGCAGCATGGTGATGGCGGGCGGCGCGGTCGCGCGCGCCTGCGAGGCGCTGGTCCCGCGCCTCCTCACCATCGGCGCCCATCTGATGCAATGCGCCGCCAACACCGCGCGCTACGAGCGCGGCCGCATCGTGGGTCCGCAGTCGGAAGTCTCGATAAAGGACGTCGCGGAGGCCTGGTATCGTCTCCCCTATCGGCTCCCGCCCGACGTCGATCTCGGCGGGCTCGAGGCGACGATGGCCTACCGGCCCAAGGTCGACACCGGCGCCTTCAGCTACGCCTCGCACGCGGCGGCGGTCGCGGTCGACACCGAGCTCGGCCACGTCGAGATCCTCGACTACGTCATCGTCGAGGATTGCGGGACGCTCGTTAACCCCATGGTGGTCGACGGCCAGATGCTCGGCGGCGCGGCGCAAGGGATCGGCACCGCGCTCTACGAGGAGAGCCCTTACGACGCCAACGGCCAGCCGCTGGCCTCGACCTTCGCGGATTACCTGCTGCCGGGGGCGACGGAAGTGCCGGCGCTGCGGATCTTCCACATTGAGACGCCCTCGCCCTATACCGCCTTCGGCATGAAGGGCATGGGCGAGGGCGGAGCGATCGCGCCGCCCGCCGCCATCTTCAACGCCGTCAACGACGCCTTGCGCGGGCTCGGCGTCGAGGTGACGGAGACGCCGCTCACGCCGCGCCGCCTGCTCGATGCGCTCGCGCGGGCGAAGTCCGGAGCGGGCAAGACATGAAGGCCGCGGCCTTCGATTACGTCCGCCCCCCGGATTTGGGCGCGGCGCTTCGGCATCTCGCGGAAGGCGGCGGCGATGCGAAGCCGCTCGCGGGCGGGCAATCCCTGGGGCCGATGCTGAACCTCCGCCTCGCGCGGCCGAAGCTCCTCGTGGATGTCTCGCGCCTGCGGGAGCTCCGGGGGATCGCGGATGGCGGCGACCACTGGCGGATCGGCGCCGCCGTGACGCACGCCGAGCTCGAGGACGCCGCGGGCAAGCTCGAGGGCGCCGAGCTCCTCCCGCAGGTCGCATCCGGCATCGCCTACCGCTCCGTGCGGAACCGCGGCACCATCGGCGGGAGTCTCGCGCATGCGGACCCCGCGGGCGATTGGCCGCTGGCGCTCGCCGCGCTCGACGCGACCGTGCTCGTGGCGGGCGCAAAGGGCGAGCGCAAGCTGCCGGCCGACCAATTCATGAAGGCCGCCTTCACCACCGCCCTCGCGGAGAGCGAGGCGATCGTGGCGCTCCTCGTGCCAAAGCTCTCGAGGGCGCGGCGGCTCGGCTACTACAAGTTCTGCCGGAAGACCGGCGAATTCCCGGAGGCGAGCGCCTGCGCGATCTTCGATCCCGAGCGCCGCATCGCGCGGGTCTTCCTCGGCGCCGCGCAGGGCGCGCCCATCCCGCTTCCGGCCGTTGCCCGCGCCGTCGCGGAAGGCGGCCGGGCCGCCGCGACGCGCGAGGCCGCGCTCGCGGCCGTCGGCGCGGTCCCGAATCTCGAGGAGTCCGAGCGACGCATGCGCGCGGCCGTCTTGCTGCGTGCGCTGCAGCAGGCCTATCCGGCATGACCACGATCACCCTCACCGTCAACGGACGGAAGATCGCGACGGAGGTGCAGCCGCGCACGCATCTCGGCGATTTCCTGCGCGACCAACTGCGACTTACGGGAACGCATTTGGGCTGCGAGCACGGCGTCTGCGGCGCCTGCACGGTGCTGGTGGGTGGGGTGCCCGTCCGCTCCTGCATCACCTATGCCGTCGCCTGCGACGGGCTCGACGTCCGCACCATCGAGGGCTTCGAGGACGACCCCGACATGAAGGAGCTGCGCGAGGCCTTCTCGCGCGAGCACGGGCTCCAATGCGGCTTCTGCACGCCGGGCATGCTGATCGCCGCGCGCGACATCGTGCGCCGCCTTCCGGGCGCCGACGAGAAGCGCATCCGCATCGAACTCTCCGGGAACCTGTGCCGCTGCACCGGCTATCTCGGCATCGTCAAGGCCGTCCGCAGCGTCGCGGAGAAGAGAACCGCGGTCGCGCCCGCGGCGGCGGCGATCGCGCAACCCTCCGCGCCACCCGCGCGCTTTGTCCCTGCGGAGGCGCCGGCGCGCGCCGCCGCCGCTGCGGCCCCGGTCGAGGAGAGCCAGCGCGAGGGCTGGACCCGCTTCGACGAGAGCTTCACCGTCGCGGCCTCACCCGAGGTCGTCTGGCAGGCGCTCGGCGATTTCCCGAAGATGGCGTCCTGTCTCCCGGGCGCCGAGCTCGGCGAATACGACGCCCGCTCCGTCAAGGGGCGGCTGCGCGTGAGGCTCGGACCGATCTCCGCGAGCTTTGCGGGTTCCGCGACGGTCGAGCGCGACGATGCCGCGAGGTCCGGCATCATCCGCGGCGCCGGCACCGACACCGGCTCGCGCTCGCGCACGCGCGGCGAGGTCCGCTACAGCCTCGCGCCGGAAGCGCAGGGAACCCGCGTCGGCATCATCGTCGAATACGATCTGCAGGGGCCGCTCGCGCAGTTTTCGCGCTCGGGCCTCGCGCGGGAATTCGGAGGCCGCATCGTCGCGCAATTCGCGGCCAATCTGAACGCCGCGCTCGGCGCGGGCGCCGCTCCCAAGGCGCCGGCGGCGTCGCTCAACGTGCTGGCGCTGCTCTGGGCCGCGCTCAAGCGCCGGTTGGGCGCGCTCTTCGTCAGACGGGATAGATGAGCGCGGTGTCGATGATCACGCTGTCGTAGACGCAGTGCCGCTCCTTGAGCCGGAGCCGGCCGCCCTCGCGCACGAAGCGGTCGTGATAGCGCCCGACCTGCTGCAGCGTGGTCCGCTCATCGACCAGCGTCTCGAAGAGCGCGTAGTTCGCATCGGCCGCGATCGTCCCCGCGGTATCGACGGAGTGGACGCGCGTGTTGCTGATCTGGTGCAGGAGGTAGCGCGGCGCGAACATCGTGGTCCTCGCGATCGCGAGCGCGCGGTCGCGGAGCATGCCCATCCCCTCGCAATAGATGAGGCCCACCGGCAGCTTCGCGTCCCAATTCTCGCGGCCGGTGATGCGATAGATCGCGTCCTCCGTGAAGAAATCGGGCCAATCCGCGACGCGGCCGGCGTCGAGCACGGCGGCGTAGTCGGTATTGAACTCCTCGATCTCCCAGCGGAGCGCCCGCAGGTCCGTGCCCCCCGCTCTCGCCCCTTCCGGCATGCTCAAAGCCCCATGACTTCGCGGTAATGACGGTACATCGAGCGGATCGCGGCCTCCGTGATGAGGTGCTGCGAGGTGCCCTCCTCGGTCCCGCCGAGCGCCACCACGGAGGTGTCTGACTCCGAGCGCACGATGCCCTGCTGCACGAAGCGCATGGCCTCGTTGTCCTCGATGCCGAGGAAGCCCGCGGGCCCCATGAGGTTCCCCTGGCGCAGGCGATGCCGCGTCATCTCCTCACTGTCGCCCTCGTAGCCGAACATGGTCCAGATCATCAGGAACTCGTTGGGCCCGCGCGGCACGATCTGGCGGACGCCCAGGGTGTTGAGCTCGCGCTGGACGATGAGGTTGGGCCAGATCGTCTGCATCGTCACGGACCATGGCGAATCGAATTCGCGGACGAAGTCCAGGAATTTGGGATCGGCGAGGCGGAGCGTGTCCGAGAAGGCGCGCATCTGCGTCTTGCTCTCGGCATCGACCTGGGGCCGGTCCGGCGGCTTCGCCGAAGCCATGGTGCCGTGCCGCCCGGTCGGGTCGACGATCATCGCGGATTTGTTGCCCGCGACCAGGAGCCCGAAGCTCACGAGAAACGCGTGGAGCAGCGTCGCGTGATAAGGGTCCTTGAGGTTCTCGTGATACATCTTCCAGTTCGCGGGCACCGTGTTCCGGTAGTAGCCGAGAATCCTGAGCCGCCGGCCAGCGAAAACCGCGTCGAAATCCTTGAGGATCTCCGGCCCGACGTAATCCTCGAAGCTCTCCATGTCGCGGCAGAAGGACGCGAAGACCACGCCGTGGCGCGTCGTCACCTTGAGCTGGAGGAGGCCGTGATCCTCGAGGCGGAAATCCTTGGGCATGCCGCCTTCGTTCTTGATGCCGCGGCGGAACGGCACCGCCGTCAGATTGCCCGCGAGGTCGTAGGTCCACTGGTGATAGGGGCAGACGATCTCGGTCGATTTGCCGAGCTGAGGACGGCAGAGCTCGGCGCCGCGATGCGCGCAGCGGTTCTCGAAGACGTGCACAGTTCCCTTGAGGTCGCGCGCAACCACGACGGGTGTCGCTCCGACGAAGGAGCGCTTGAAGCAGCCGGGCTCGGGGATCTCCGCCTCGAGCGCCACGAAATTCCAGGTGCGGCCCTTGAAGATGCGCTCGATCTCGCGCTCGTAGATCTCCGGGCTCGTATAGACCCAGTCGGGTATCGCCGTGAGCCCGTCGCTCGGCCAGCGGAGCGCCGGAGCCGGTGCGGGGGAATCCGTCCGCGCGCTGTCGGGCATCGGCATATCTCCTCGGAAATTGGATCCCGAACTATGCATCCCTTTCGAATGCCGTGCAATCCGCGCGCGCTTTCGCCGCGGGCGCGGGTTGGGGTATCGTAGGGCCGCGCCCCTTTCCACCGCCGTCACACCGGGAGGTCCGGCATGGCACTCGAACCGCTGGCCAAGCGAGGCCACTACTTCCACATCTACGATTTCCGGGTGAAGCCCGGGCGCGGCGACGAGTTCATCCGCCTCTTCGACGAGTTCGACTATTCCGACGCCAACCCCATGCACAAGTCGCCGGCGCAGGTGAAGGACGGCGTCCTCTGCCGCGACGTCGCCGACCCCGATCATTTCTATCTCGTGGGCGAGTGGAAGGACATCGAGGTCCACGCGCGCATCCGCAAGATCCTCGCGGAGGAGATCAAGCCCGCCTTCGTCGGCCTCATCGAGGGCGGCAAGTTCGTGCCGAAATACGCGGAGATCGTCTCGAGCACGCCGCAGCACATCCTGAACGAGGCGTCGAAGTCGAAGTGAGTGGAGGCCCCATGCTCTCAGGCGTTGGCGAAATCCTCTCCTCGGGCGTCGTCGAGGCGATCAACCGCCCGACCGCCGAGGCCGTCTGCCTCCCGAACGAGGCCTACACCGATCCCCGCTTCCTCGAGGCCGAGCGCAAGGCGCTGTTCTTCGACGCCTGGACCTTCGTGGGGATCGGCGCGCAGATCCCGGACACCGGCGATCTCCTGCCGGTGACGGTCGCGGGCCTGCCCTTGCTGCTGCTGCGCAACGAGAAACGCGAGGTGAAGGCCTTCCATAACGTCTGCCGCCACCGCGGCATGCAGCTCGTGGGCGAGGCGCAGAAGAAGCGGCCGCGCCTCGTCTGCCGCTACCACTCCTGGACCTACGGGCTCGACGGCTCCCTCGTGATGACGCCGTTCTTCGGGGGGCCCACGAGCCACGAGAGCCCCTGCATCGACCGCGCGAAGATGGGGCTCGAGCCCGTGCGGTGCGACCTCTGGAACGACCTCGTCTTCGTCAATGTCTCCGGCGCGGCCGAGCCGCTCGCGAAGTATCTGGCGCCGCTCGGCGAGCGCTGGCGGCATTACGATTTCTCGAAGCTCCGCTACGGCGCTTCCTGCAAATTCGATCTCGCCGCGAACTGGAAACTCGCGGTCGAGAATTTCCTCGAGAGCTATCATCTGCCCTTCGCGCATCCCATGCTCAACGCGGCCTCGCGCATGGAGGCCCACTACTCGATGGTGGAGGACCTCTATCTCGGCCAGGTCAGCAACGAGTACGACCCCGCCGCCGCGGGCCACGCGGAGCTGCCGCGCTTCCCCGGCCTCACCCCGGCGCAGCAGAAGGTCGCGGAATATCCGACGCTGCTCCCGAACCTCATGCTGGGGATGCATCCGGACTATTTCTTCGTCTTCGGCGTCGACCCGGTCTCGCCGGAGCGCACCGCCGAGAGCTTCCACTTCTATTTCCTCGGCGAGGGCGCGAGCGCGGAGCGCTTCGCGGCGGGGCGCAACCGCGTCATCGAGTTCTGGACCAAGACCAACCGCGAGGACATGCTCGTGGTCGAGGGCATGCAGATCGGGCGGCATTCGCCGGGCTATCACGACGGCCGCTTCTCGCCCTATCACGAGGTCACGACGCACGAGTTCCAGCGCCGGATCGTCAACCGCCTCGCCAACCGGCCCTGAGACTCAGGCGATCTCGCTGAGATACCAGGCGATGTAGCGGCGCGTGTTCTGCTCCATCGGCGCATAGGGCCCGGGCGCGTAGAAGCGCGAGGCGACGCCGCGCTGATTGTCCTCGATGATCCGCTTGTCGGCGACGCTGGTCACGTCCCAGAGCCAGGTGAGCGCGGCCAGATCGTAGTCGATGCCCTCGCGCGCCTCGCTGCGGACGAGCCAGGTCACCTCGAGCTCCGAGCGATCGACGGTCTTCGGTACGAAGCGATAGACCACGCCGTGATCGGCATAGGCGAGGAAGAAGCTCGCGGGGCCGAAATGCACGGAGGTGGCGCCGCCGTCATAGGCGGTGAAGCGTCCCATCAGCGGCGCGACCGGCGTGCCGTCGCGGCTTCCGGTGACGACGCCGTCGTAGAGCGCGTAGCGGAAGCCGTAGATCGCCTCCTCGCCGCCGGACGAGGCCGCCCAGTGCTCGTGGAGCGGAATGTCGATGCCGAGCGCCGCCGTCCGCTCGCGCATCCGCGCGTTCATCGCCTCGATCCGCGCCGGCGGCTGCTCCAGCGCATGGAGGCGGGAATACTCGGGATGCGCAGGCGCGCAGTGATAGCACTCGAGGTAATTCTCGACCGCGAGCTTCCAATTGGCGTCGATCCCGAAACTCATGCGGTGCGCGACCCGCGCCTCGGACCAGCCGAAGGGACCGTAGCAGGAGTTGAGCGTCTCCTCCGTGTTCGCGAGGCCCAGCGGATGCTCCGCGAAGGAGATCAGGATCAGGCCCGCGATCACGCGGAGATTGATCTCCTTGAGGCCGTGGCTCCCGAGATCGAACTCCGCGGGCATGTGGCGCGCCGAGAGGAGCCTGCCGTCGAGGCCGTAGGTCCAGCCGTGATAGGGGCAGGAGAAGGAGCCGGCATTGCCGGATTCGCGGCAGACGCGCGAGCCTCGGTGACGGCAAACATTGACGAGGGCGCGAAGCCGGTCGTCCTCGCCGCGCACGACGATCACGGACTCCGGACCGATCTCCAGGAGGAGATGATCGCCCCTACGCGGCAGCGCGCTCGCATGGCCCGCGCAGAGCCAATGCCGCATGAAAATGCGCTCGATGTCCCGCTCGAAGACGCGGGGGTCGCGATAGAAGGGCTGCGCGAGGGAGCAGCCCGCGGGCTGGTCCGCGATCAGCGCGGCGATGTCCGCGCCCGCCATGTCAGGAGAGGATCTGGTAATGCGCGTCCCTGATCACGCCCTGCTTGCCGTTGATCGGCAGGATGTCCTGCGGACAAGCGGACATCGCGACGATGCAGTCCATGACCGCACGGAGGATCACGTAGTCGCCGGGCTTCGAGACCGGCTCGCCCCAGCTCGTGTTCCCCTTGGCGTCGACGGGGATGTTCATCCAGAGATTGAGCGGCGCCGGCACCTCCGGCGGCATGAGCCCGATCTGCCGCATGCCCGCGATCAGATTGTCGGTGCAGTTGTCGTGGTATTCCTTGCAGCCGAGGAGCCCGTAGCGGTAGTCGTCGCAGGCTGCCATCAGCGTGTCGTGGATGCCCGGCGAGGTGTCCTCCTCGAAGAGGAGGATCGGGCGGCGCCGGTTCGTGTAGAGATTGTGTCCCTTGCGCGGGAAAATCGTGCCGATGGTGGGCCGCATGTGCTCCATCGACATGAATTCGTGGAGGTCCTCCGCGCTGAAGGCCCAGGTGTCCACGACCTGCGTGCCGTGGGTGTTGATGATCTTGATCGCCTGACCCTTGCTGAGGCGCGCCGCGCGGCCCTTGCGGGCGGGTACGGTCATGATCTCGCTTGCGCTCATCGCTCCATCCTCGCTCGGCCTCTTGCTGCTCGCCCATTTTAGGCACTCGCCTCGGCGATTGCCAATCCGCAGGCGCCTTCCTATCGTCGGCGCATGGCGAGTCTTCCGAGCCATGCGCGGGTCGTGATCGTCGGCGGCGGCGCCGTCGGCTGCAGCGCGCTCTACCACCTCGCGAAGCTCGGCTGGACCGACACGGTGCTCCTCGAGAAGAACGAGCTCACCTCCGGCTCGACCTGGCACGCCGCGGGGAACTGCCCGAACTTCTCCGGAAGCTGGGGCATCATGAAGCTGCAGCGCTACTCCACCCAGCTCTACTCCGAGCTGGCGGCGCGCGCGGAGAGCCCGATCGGCTATCGCGTCACCGGCGCCATCCGCCTCGCGCACGGACGCGAGCGGCTCGACGAGTTCCGCCACGTCACGGCGATGGCGCGGCACCAGGGCATCGAGTTCGAGATGCTGGGCCCCAACGAGATCAGGAACCGCTATCCCTTCGTCGAGCTCCACGATCTCAGCGGCGCGCAATGGGACCCCTATGACGGCGACATCGATCCCGCGCAGCTCACCCAGGCGCTCGCGAGCGCCGCCCGCGCGCTCGGTGCCACGATCTTCCGCTTCTGCCCGGTGACCGCGATCGCGCGCCAAAGCAGCGGCGAGTGGCGGGTCGAGACGCCGCACGGCGCGATTACCGCGGAGATCGTGGTCAACGCGGCGGGCTATCGCGCGGACGAGATCGGCGCCATGGTCGGCCGCGACGTCCCCAATGTCGCGATGAGCCATCAGTATCTCGTCACGGAAAGCATTCCGGAGCTCTCCGCGCGCACGGGGAAGCTGCCGCTGCTGCGCGATCCCGACGACAGCTATTACCTGCGCCAGGAGGGCCAGGGGCTGCTGCTCGGCCCCTACGAGTGGAAGGCGACGCCGCATTGGCTCGACGGCAGGCCAGCGGATTTCTCCTTCCAGCTTTTCCCCGACGATCTCGACCGGCTGCAGCCGCAGATCGACTCCGCGTGCCGCCGCGTGCCCATCCTCGGCTCCGTCGGCATCAAGAAGGTGATCAACGGCCCGATCCCCTACACGCCCGACGGCAATCCCCTGATCGGCCCGGCGCCCGGGCTCAGGAACTTCTACGAGTGCTGCGTCTTCTCCTTCGGGATCGTGCAGGCCGGCGGCGCCGGGAAGACGCTCGCGGAATGGGTGGTCGAGGGCGAGGCCGAATGGGACCTCTGGTCCTGCGATCCCCGCCGCTACACCGGCTTCGTCACCAAGCCCTATGTCGCGGCGAAGGCGGTCGAGCTCTATCAGAACGAATATGCGATCGGCTTCCCTTTCGAGGAGCGCCCCGCCGGCCGCCCCGCCAAGACCTCGCCGCTCTATCCGCTGCTGCGGAGCAAGGGCGCGCTCTTCGGCGCACGCAACGGCTGGGAGCGGCCGGTCTGGTTTCCGCGGCGTCCCGAGGAGGCGCGCGTGGCGCCGACCTTCCAGCGGCCGCATTGGTTCGAGGCCGTTGGCGAGGAATGCAGGGCGATCGCGGAGCGCGTGGGGATTGCGGAGCTGCCGGGCTTCTCGCGCTTCGAGCTCGGCGGCCCGGAGGCCGCGCGCTGGCTCGAGGGCATTATCGCCGGCGCGCTTCCGAGGCCCGGCCGCATCACGCTCGCCTACGTCCTCACGAAGACGGGCGGCGTGCTCTCGGAGCTGACGGTGACGCGGACGGCACCGGACCGCTTCCTGCTGCTCGCCGCAAGCAGCGCCGAATGGCACGACGAGGATTACCTGCGCGCGCGTCTCCCCGAGCGCGGGGTGACGCTCGAGAACGTCACCGCGCGCCACAGCACCCTCGTGGTCGCGGGTCCGCGCTCGCGCGACCTCCTAGGCAAGATCACCGCGGCGAGGCTCGACAGCGCGGCATTTCCTTGGCTCTCCTGCGGGAGGATCGAGGTCGGCGCGGTTCCGGTGCTCGCGCTCCGCGTGAATTACGTCGGCGAGCTCGGCTGGGAGCTGCACGTCCCGATGGAGCACCTCGTTCCGGTCTACGAGGCGATCTCCGAAGCGGGCCGCGACTACGGCATCAGCGACTTCGGCCTCTACGCGATGGAGTCGCTGCGGCTCGAGAAGTGCTATCGCTCCTGGAAGCAGGACCTCAGCACCGAATGGTCGGCCTTGGCGGCGGGGCTATCGCGCTTCGTCAAGCTGACGAAGCCGGCCTTCCCCGGCCGCGAGGCGCTGCTTGCTGAGAGCGCTCGGGGGCCCGCCGAGCGGTTCGTGCCGATGATCGTCGAGGACACGGAAGTGGACGCCCTCCCCTTCTCGACGATCTTTGCGGGCAGCGAGCGGGTGGGCCTCGCGACCTCCTGCGGCTACGGGCATCGGCTGCAGAAGACGATCGCGCTCGGCTATGTGCGATCGGATTTGGCGAAGGTGGGCCAGCGGCTCGAGATCGAGATCTTCGGCATGCGCACACGCGCAACGGTGATGCGGGAGCCGCTTTACGATCCCGAGAATGCGCGGCTCAGGACTTAGCGCGGTGAGACCCTCACCCTCCCGCGCTTCGCGCGGGCCCCAACCCTCTCCCACCTGCGGTGGGAGAGGGACAAAATGCCCCTCTCCCGCGGAGCGGGAGAGGGTTGGGGCCCATGGCGAAGCCATGGGAGGGTGAGGGCGGTTCGGGTTTCATCGACAGGCATATGAGCCACCCATGAACATCCACGAGTACCAGGCGAAGAGCCTGCTGCAGAAATTCGGCGTCGCCGTGCCCAAGGGCGGCGTCGCCTATACGCCGCAA
>DATKNV010000043.1:0-12406 GCA_035541215.1 Allostellaceae bacterium
TTGCGGCGTATAGGCGACGCCGCCCTTGGGCACGGCGACGCCGAATTTCTGCAGCAGGCTCTTCGCCTGGTACTCGTGGATGTTCATGGGTGGCTCATATGCCTGTCGATGAAACCCGAACCGCCCTCACCCTCCCATGGCGAAGCCATAGGCCCCAACCCTCTCCCGCGTTCCGCGGGAGAGGGGCATTTTGTCCCTCTCCCACCGCAGGTGGGAGAGGGTTGGGGCCCGCGCGAAGCGCGGGAGGGTGAGGGTCGCGCGAACCGCACGGCCTCTTATATCACCCCCGCACCCCGCGCCCACTTGTACTTGGCGCCGAGGACGGCCACTGGAATCTCAGTCGAGTAGGCGTAGGCGGGGATGCCGTGATCGTAGAGGTATTCGGAAGCCTCTTCGACCTGAACGTCGCCCGCAAGCGAGGCCACGATGGGCTTGGTGATGCCCTTGGCCTTCATCTCCTCCACGACCTCCGCGACGAGAGTCGCGAACCCCATCGGCGGCGTGATGATCGTGTGCCAGTAGCCGAGGATCAGCGAATGTATCCGCGGATCCTCGAGGCCGAGGCGAATGGTGTTCTTGTAGGTCGTGGGCGGCTCGCCGCCGGTGATGTCGACGGGATTGCCCGCGGCGCCGAAGGGCGGGATGAACTTGCGGAAGGCCTGATCGAGATCGGGCGGCATCTTCATCAGCGAGAGGCCGTTGTCGACGCAGGCATCCGAGAGCAGCACGCCCGAGCCGCCGGCGCCGGTGATGATGACGACGTTCTCGCCCTTGGGCGCGGGCAGCACCGGCACGCCGCGCGCGAAGTCCAGCATGTCCCGGAGCGACTTCGCGCGGATGACGCCGGACTGGCGCAGCACGTCGTCGTAGATCTTGTCGTTTCCGGCAAGGGCGCCCGTGTGCGAGCTCGCGGCCCGCGCGCCGAGCGCGGTGCGGCCCGCCTTCAGCATCACCACGGGCTTCTTCTTCGATACCCGCTTTGCTACATCCGCGAAGGAGCGGCCGTCCTTCAGGTCCTCGCAATGCATGGCGATGATGTGGGTGTTGTCGTCCTGCTCGAAGAAGGTCAGGAGATCGTCCTCGTCGAGGTCCGACTTGTTGCCGAGGCCCACGATCGCGGAGACGCCCATCTTCGCGGAGCGCGAGAAGCCGATGATCGCCATGCCGATGCCGCCGGACTGCGAGGAGAGCGCGGCATGGCCCTTGAAGTCGTAGGCGGTGCAGAAGGTCGCGCAGAGGTTCTTCCAGGTGTAGTAGAAGCCGTAGATGTTCGGCCCCATCAGGCGCACGTTGTATTTGCGCCCGATCTCCTGGATCTCCTTCTGGCCCTCGACGTTGCCGGTCTCGGCGAAGCCCGAGGGGATTAGCACCGCGCCGGGGATCTCCTTCTCGCCGACCTCGACGAGCGCCTGCGCCACGAACTTCGCGGGGATCGCGAAGACCGCGACGTCGATCGTGCCGGGCACGTCCTTGACGCTCTTATAGGCCTTGCGCCCGAGGATCTCCTCGGCCTTCGGATGGATCGGATAGATCTGGCCCTGATAGCCGCCGTTGATGAGGTTCTTCATCACGGAATTGCCGATCTTGCCGTCCTCGGCCGAGGCGCCGATCACGGCGACGGCGTCGGGCTTCATGATTCTATTCATCTGCCGGACGATCTCGTCCTGCTTCGGCCGGTAGCGCGCGGGAGCGGGGTCCCAGTCGCAGACGATGCGGACGTCGGCGGCGGTCGCCCCCTTCTTGCTCGCGAAGACGGGATTCAAATCCATCTCCGCGATCTCCGGGAAATCGCTCACGAGCCGGGAGACGTTCTGGATCAGGCCCGCGAGCGCGTTGCGGTCGACCGCCTCGCCGCCGCGCACGCCCTTCAGGATTTCCGCGGCGGCGATGCCGTCGAGCATGGAGAGCGCATCCGCCTTGGAAGCGGGTGCGAGCCGGAAGGTGATGTCCTTCAGCACCTCCACGAGCACGCCGCCCAGGCCGAAGGCCACGAGCTTGCCGAAGCTCGGATCGCTGACGGCGCCGATGATGACCTCCTGGCCGCCGCCGAGCATCTGCTGCACCTGGACGCCGTCGATCTTGGCTTTCTTGTCGTATTTCTTGGCGCTCTTGACGATCTCGGCGTAGGCCTTCTGCGCCTCCGCCGGCGTCCTCACGCCGACGACGACGCCGCCCGCCTCGGTCTTGTGCAGGATGTCCGGCGAGACGATCTTCATCACCACGGGGAAGCCGATCTTGCGCGCGAGGCTCGCGGCCCCCGCCGCGCTCGTCGCCACGCCCTCTTTCGGCACGGAGATGCCGTAGGCGTCGCAGACGATCTTGCCCTCCGGCGCCGTGAGCGCCGTCCGCCCCTCCGCCTTCACCTGCTGAAGGATCTTGCGTACCGCTGTCTTATCGAAAGCCATAAAACTTTCTCCCGATGTTCGTAGTGCCGTGTGTGCAGACGGATCAGACGGCGCCGGACTTGCGCATCTCCGCGATCGCGTCACGGCCGAAGCCGAGCTCCGCCAGGACCTCGTCGGTGTGCTCGCCGAGGAGCGGCGAGCGCGTCACTTCTGACGGGCTGTCGCTCATCTTGATGGGGTTGCCGACCGTCAGATATTTGCCGCGCTTGGGGTGGTCGACCTCGACCACGGTGCCGGTCGCGCGCAAGGACGGCTCCTCCGCGAGCTCCTTCATGGAGAGGATGGGGCCGCAGGGGATGTCGTAATTGTTGAGGATGTCCATGGCCTCGAACTTGGTCTTGGTCATGGTCCACTTCTCGATCGCGCCGAAGATCTCCATGAGCCGCGGCAGCCGCGCGGGGGGCGTGGCGTAATCCGGATGCGTGATCCACTCCTCCTTGCCGATCACCTTGCAGATGCTCTCCCAGACCGGCGCCTGCGTGATGAAGTAGATGTAGGCGTTGGGATCGGTCTCCCAGCCCTTGCACTTCAAGATCCAGCCGGGCTGGCCGCCGCCCGATGCGTTGCCCGCGCGCGGCACCGCCTCGCCGAACTTGCCGTTCGGATACTGCGGGTATTCCTTCATCACGTGCGTGCGGTCGAGGCGCTGCTGGTCGCGGAGCTTGACGCGGCAGAGGTTGAGGACGCCGTCCTGCATCGCGGCCAGCACGCGCTGGCCGCGCCCGGAGGCGTTGCGCTGATAGAGGGCGCAGACGATGCCGAGCGCGAGGTGCAGGCCCGTGCCGCTGTCGCCGATCTGCGCGCCCGTCACGAGCGGCGGCCCGTCGTCGAAGCCGGTCGTCGAGGCGGCGCCGCCCGCGCATTGCGCGACGTTCTCGTAGACCTTGCACTCCTCGTAGGGTCCGGGGCCGAAGCCCTTCACGGAGGCGACGATCATGCGGGGGTTGAGCTGCTGGATGCGCTCCCAGCCGAGCCCCATGCGCTCGAGCACGCCCGGCGCGAAGTTCTCCACCAGCACGTCGCAGTGCTTCACCAGCGCTTCCAGCACCTTGTTGCCGAGCGGGTTCTTGCCGTCGATGGTGATGGAGCGCTTGTTGTGGTTCAGCATCGTGAAATAGAGGCTGTCCACGTTCGGAATGTCCTGAAGCTGGCCGCGGGTGATGTCGCCCACGCCCGGCCGCTCCACCTTGATGACGTCCGCGCCGAACCACGCGAGGAGCTGCGTGCAGGTCGGACCCGACTGCACGTGCGTGAAGTCGAGAATTTTGACGCCGTCCAATGCCTTACCCATGTCTCTCTCCGAAATCCCGTCGTTGCGTTCCCGTGGGTCCTCGCCGCCGGCCGCTGCCTCGGGCCCGAAGGCGCCTTACTTCTTGCGAAGCGCGCTTTGGGGGTTGAGGTTGCCGATGCGCCCGCTCTCGCTGCCCGCTGCGGGGTCGATCACGGCGTTGATGAGCGTGGGCTTGCCCGAGTCCATGGCCGCTTCGGCCGCCCGCCTGAGCCCATCGGGCGAATCCGCGCTCACGCCGACGCCGCCGAAGGCCTCCATGATCTTGTCGTAGCGCGCGCCCTTGACGAAGACGGTGGTCGCGGGATCCGCCCCGCCGCCGGTGTTGACGTCGGTTCCGCGGTAGATGCCGCCGTTGTTGAAGACGACGACGCAGACCGGCAGGTTGTAGCGGCAGATCGTCTCGACCTCCATGCCGCAGAAGCCGAAGGCGCTGTCGCCCTCGACCGCGAGCACGGGCTTCCCCGTCTCGACGGCCGCGGCGATCGCCTGGCCCATGCCGACGCCCATCACGCCCCAGGTGCCGACGTCGAGTCGCTTCCTCGGCTTGTACATGTCGATGATGCCGCGCGCGAGGTCGAGCGTGTTGGCGCCCTCGTTGACGAGGATCGCGTCCGGCCGCTCCTTGATGACGGTGCGCAAGACGCCGAGCGCGCCGTGATAGTCCATCGGCGAGTTGTTGTTCATGAGGCGCGGCGCCATCTTGGCGACGTTCTCCTCGCGCTTCGCCTTGACGGCGCCGGTCCAGTCGGCGGGCGGCGCCGGCCAGTTGCCGCCCATGCCCTCGATGAGCGCCCCGACGCAGGAGCCGATGTCGCCCACCACCGGTGCCGCGATCTCGACGTTGCTGTCCATCTCCTTGGGCTCGATGTCGACGTGGATGAACCTCTTCGGAGCCTCGCCCCAGGTCTTGCCCTTGCCGTGCGAGAGCAGCCAGTTGAGCCGGGCGCCGATCAGCATGACGACGTCGGAATCCTTCAGCACGGTCGAGCGCGCGGCACCCGCGCATTGCGGATGCGTGTCGGGCAAGAGGCCCTTCGCCATGCTCATCGGCAGGAAGGGAACGCCGCTCTTCTCGACCAGCGTCTTGATCGCCTCGTCGGCCTGCGCATAGGCGGCACCCTTGCCGAGGATGATGAGCGGCCGCTTTGCGGATTTGAGGACCTCGAGCGCGCGGTCGATCGCGGCGCGCGCGGGGATTTGCGCGGGTGCGGCGTCGATCACCTTGACGAGCGACTTCCTGCCGGCCTCCGCATTCATGACCTGGCCGAAGAGCTTTGCCGGCAGGTCGAGATAGACGCCGCCGGGACGGCCGGAGACGGCGGCGCGGATCGCGCGCGCGAAGCCGATGCCGATGTCCGCGGCATGGAGCACGCGGAATGCCGCCTTGCAGAGCGGCTTTGCGATCGCGAGCTGGTCCATCTCCTCATAGTCGCCCTGCTGCAGGTCGACGATCTCGCGCTCGGAGGAGCCCGAGATCAGGATCATCGGGAAGCAGTTGGTCGTGGCGTGCGCGAGCGCGGTCAGGCCGTTGAGGAAGCCGGGCGCCGAGACCGTGAGGCAGACGCCGGGCTTCTTCGTCAGGAAGCCCGCGATCCCCGCGGCGTAGCCCGCATTCTGCTCGTGGCGGAAGGAGAGCACGCGGATCCCCGCGGCCTGCGCCATGCGGCCCAGATCCGTGATCGGAATGCCCGGCACGTTGTAGATCGTGGTCAAGCCGTTGAGCTTGAGCGCGTCGATGACGAGATGAAAGCCGTCGGTGAGCTCTTGCGTCCCCTCCGCCGCGGGTTTCGGCTGCTCCTTCAGCGTGCTTGCTTGCGTCATTAGGCCTCTCCTCCCTCGGGTTCGTTCGTTTCTTCAGCTCAGGAAATCGCAGTGCCTCGCGACGTGCTCGGCGAGGTCGAGCGCGTGCTGGCGCGTCAGGCGCTCCGCGAGCTCGGTGTCGCGCCGCTCCAGCGCCTCGATGATCTTCATGTGATCGACGATCGAGCGCGCCGCGCGGTTCTGCTGGCGGATCGTCACCTGCCGGATCGCGCGCACGTGAATGAAGAGGTTCTTCGTCATGTCCGCGATGAGTTTCGACTTGCTCAGGCGGATGATCGCCTGGTGGAAGGCGATGTTGGCGTCGGAATATTCGTCCATGTGTCCCGCGGGTGCGCCGTCCTGGAACCCCTCGAAGAGCTTGCGCAGCGTCGCGATCTCCTCGTCGCTCGCGTCCCGCGTGACGAGGCGCGCCGCCATGCTCTCGAGCGCCGCCCAGACGTGGATGATCTCGATGATCTCGCGCTTCGTCTTGCGCACGAGGAAAATGCCGCGGCGCGGCAGCGTGCGCACGAAGCCTTCCTGCTCCAGGAGCGTCATCGCCTCGCGGATCGGCGTGCGGCTCACGCCCAAATCCTGCGAGAGCTGCCGCTCGTCGAGCCTGATCTCGCCCTGATGCGCGTAGACGTTGACGGAGGCGATCGCCTCCTTGAGCGCGTGATAGGCCTGGGAGCGGAAGCTCGACTGCGTGTCGATCGGCTTCACCGCCAGCTTGGGCGCCAAGTCTATGACAGTGTCTTCGGCCATCCGTCCCGTGCTTGACTGAGTTATATCAAGCGCTTAGCGCCCTGCCGCGGCGGAGGCGCTTCATTATTAGGCATCTTGTATACCAGATACCAGCGAGTCGCAAGCGCTCGTGGCGGGAGGTCGAGGGCGGGGTGCGTCTCGCCGGCCGGCCGGAGTTCCGTCGATCGCCGCGCCCTCGCGAAACTCGGCGCAAAGGGTGCGGCCCTCCTCGCCGACTTCGGCAAGCGACGCCGGCTCGGCGTCCCGCGCGGAGTCACCATTGCCGGAGGCATCGCGCGTATGCGAGCCTGCGCCGCTTTCCAGCTGTCGTCTCGCTTTTCCTTCCATTATGATCCCGCCGCCTTGAAGGGGGCGGTTTCGGAGATCGAGGGGGAGCGACGGCGCAATCCATGCAGAACGGCATACATTTCATCTCGGGCCTGCCGCGGGCGGGCTCGACCTTGCTCGCGGGCATCCTCCGGCAGAATCCGCGCTTCCATGCGGGCATGACGAGCGGCGTCGGCTCGCTCATGCTCTCGCTCCTCGGCGAGATGAGCCAGCGCAACGAGTTCGGCGTCTTCTTCAACAACGAGCAGCGCAAGGAGATCCTGCGCAGCGTCGTCACCGGCTACTATAAGGACATCCACACCAAGAAGGTCGTCTTCGACACCAACCGCTTCTGGTGCAGCCGCATGTCGCTGGTCGCCGACCTCTTCCCCAAGGGCAAGGTGATCGCGACCGTCCGGCACCTGCCGTGGATCATGGACAGCGTCGAGCGCTTGATGCGGAAGAACAAGTACGAGACCTCCCGCATCTTCAACTACGATCCCGGCGGAACCATCTACAGCCGCGTCGAGGCGCTCTCCTCGGGCGCGGGTCTCGTGGGCTTCGCCTGGAACGCGCTCAAGGAGGCCTTCTACAGCGAGGAGGCCGACCGGCTCATGCTCATCAAATACGAGACGCTGACGCGCGAGCCCGAGAAGGTGCTCGCCGCAATCTACGATTTCGTGGGCGAGCCCCCCTTCAAGCACGATTTCGACAACGTGCAGTATTCCGAGCCCGAGTTCGACGCGCGGCTGGGCTCGCCGGGCCTCCACGACGTGAGCCGCCGCGTCGTGCCACAGGAGCGGCAATCGATCCTGCCGCCCGACCTCTTCCGGCGCTACGAGAACGACAGCTTCTGGATGGACCCCGCGCTGAACCTCCGCCGCGTGCGCGTGGTCTGACGCGGGAGGGCGCCGTCAGGGGCAGCGCAGGCCCAGCGCCGCGATGAAGTTGCTGGCCATCGCGTATTGCGCGGCCCCCTGGTCGCTCACGAGGTAGCTGTCGACGAACTCGCGGAGCTCCACGGCGTTCATGGAGCCGGCGCAGCGGTTGTAGCGCGCCAGCAGCTCGCGCGTCTTGGGCTCGGTGACCGCGCTCGTCATCCGCTGCATCATGTCGAAGAGGCCGAGGACGTAGTTCGTCCGCGCATCGTCGCTCAGCGACTGATAGGTCTTGCCGTCGAGAAAGGTCGCGACCGGCGCCGGAGCCGCGGTCTGCGCCTCGCTCGTCCCCCCCGCCGAGGTCAGAGCGAGCGCGAGCGCCGCACCCGCATACGAGAATTTTTGCCGTAGCCCACGCATCTCCGCCCTCCTCGTGCCGGGCGGAGCCTAGCGAGGTTCGCCTCCGGTTGAAAGCCGCCGCTCACGCGAGCCGCAGCAGGAAGCTCGCGCCGGTGACGAGATACGTCGCGAGGATGAGGAGGGAAAAGCGGCGCTCGCTCAGGCGGAGCCGCACGCGCTGGCCCAGCAGCAGCCCGCCGAAGACCGGCGCGCAGGCGAGGACGGAGACGCCGAGCTGCTCCGGCGTCGCGACGCCGAAAGCGAGCAATCCCAGCGCGAGACCGAGCGAGCCCACCGTGTACATCTGCGAGATCGCCACCACGAAGACCGCCTTCGGAAGGCGGAGCCACAATAGGTAGAGGAGGAGCACGGGACCGTAATAGCTGGAGACGCCGCCGACGAGGCCCGAGACCAGGCCCGTGAGCGGCCCGAGCCAGCGCTCGTCGCGCTCGCGCAGGCGAATTCCCGGAAAGAGGTGCGCGATGCCGGGGATGACGATGAGGCAGGCCCCGATCACGCCGAAGAGGTAGTGCTCGGGCACCGCGACGAGCGCCCGGGTGCTGACCGCGATGGCCAGGAAGAGCGTCACATGGACCGGCCAGAAGCGGCGCAGCACCGGCCGGAATTGGCCGCCCTCGAAGCTCTGGAAGAGGTTCGAGAAGATGAGCGGCATGACCAGCGCCGCCACCGCCTGCTTGAGGCTGAGCGCGACGGTGAGGAGCGGCAGCCCCACGAGCGGCAGCCCGATCCCTGCGACGCCCTTGAAAAGGCCGCCGGCAAAGAGCGCGAAGATGCAATAGAGGAGGACCGGCAGCGGCGGCATGGGGCCACCACCCTAACGGGAGCCTCCGGGGATGAGAAGCCGCGCCGGCGGCGGGGCAGACCTGCGCCCCACCGCCCGCGCGCCGCCTCGGCTACTTGCTCGCGATCGGGATCTTCTTCTGCTGCGTCACCGCCTCCGGGGTCTTCGGCAGCGTCACCTTGAGCACGCCCTTCTCGAAGCTCGCGGCGATCTTCGCGCGGTCGACGCTGTCGGGAAGACCGAAGCTGCGCTGGAAGGAGCCGTAGCGGCGCTCGGAGAGATAGGTGTTCTTGCCCTTCTCCTCCTTCTCCTCGCGCTTCTCGCCCTTGATGGTGAGGAAGTCGCCGGAGACCTCGACCTCGAGGTTCTTCTCGTCGAGACCCGGCAGCTCCGCCGTCACCACGAATTCATTGTCCTTCTCCACCACGTCGACCGCCGGAACCGTCATGCCGAAAGAGGTGTCGAAGCGGAAGGAAGGCTCGAAACCGAGGGAAGGACGGAAGGACGGCAGGCTTGGGAAGCCTGGAAAGCCCCGCATGAAGCTGCTGAACATCCGGTCCATCTGCTCGCGGAAGGCGTCCCAAGCCTCCCAGGGAGCGGGCGTGCGCGGGGCGGAGGGACGCGCGCTCGGCGCGGTCTCCTTGGTGGATTTGACGGCGATCTGGGCCATGGCATTCACCCTCGGTTGGAATTTCGGCGCGGCGCCCTTGGGCGCCGGCGAGGAACAGATATAGGTGCGGGCAGCCGGGCTTCCTTGACCTAGGTCAAGGCCCCGAGATCAGGCGGCGGTCTCCGCGATGACGCTCTGGCGGAGCTTCTCGAAGGCGCGGGTCTCGATCTGGCGGATGCGCTCGCGCGAGACGCCGAAGCGCTGCGCCAGCACGTCGAGCGTCGGCGGCTCGTCGCGCAGGCGCCGCTCCACCAGGATCGCGCGCTCGCGCCGATCGAGGGCCGAGAGCCCCCGGCGCAGCCATTGCCGGCGCTGGCTATCCTGCTCCCGCTCCGCGAGCGTCTCCTCCTGGCCGGGGTCGCCGTCGACGAGGAGGTCGTCCCAGCTCCCGCCGTCCTCGTCCCCGATCGGCGCGTTGAGCGAGAGGTCGCCGCCGGAGAGGCGGCCGTTCATGCTCTTCACCTCTTCCTCGGGCGCGTGCAGGACGCGGCCGATCTCCGCCGCCGCCTCCGGCGCGAGCTCGCCCTTGTCGACGATGCCGAGACGCGCCTTGAGGCTGCGCAGATGGAAGAAGAGCCGCTTCTGCGGTGCCGTCTTGGCGATGCTCACGAGCGACCAGGACTGCAGGATGAATTCCTGCATCTCCGCGCGGATCCACCAGGAGGCATACGTGGCGAAGCGGACGCCGCGGCTGGGATCGAAGCCCTTGACCGCGCGCATGAGGCCCAGATTTCCTGCAGCGACGAGATCGGCGAGCGGCAGCCCATAGCCCGCGAAGCCGCGCGCGATCTTCGTGACCAGGCGCAGATGGCTGCCGACGAGCTCCCGCATGGCCGACGCATCGGCCCTGGCGCGGATGCCCTCGGCACAGGCACGCTCCTGCTCTTCTGTCAGGAGCGGAAAGCGCCGCGCCGCCTGGAGAAAGCTACCCAGCCCCGCTGTCGCACCGGCCATCGCCGAATCCTCCGCACCAATCCACGAAATTCAAGGGAAGCATTCGCGCCGCGGGCAGGAGCCGCATTGATCTAGGTCAGTCGCCGTCCGGCGCTGGCCATCGAGGCGCGCCTCTGCTAACGCTGATCGCCACCACCACGGAGGCGAGACCATGTCGCTCGAGAGCGCCACCGCCGCGATCCGCGCCAAGGCCGCGCTTGCGCCGAAGCTCGGCTATCGCGTGACCTTCGATCTGAGCTCGGACGGCATCATTTATTGGGACGGGACGCAGGTGCCGGCGGCGATCTCGAACGAGGCCGGCGAGGCCGATACCACGCTGACGCTGAGCCTCGAGGACCTGCAGAAGCTCATCGAGGGCAATCTCAATCCGACCCTCGCCTACATGACCGGCAAGCTCAAGGTCGCGGGGTCGATGGGTGTCGCGCTCAAGATCAGCCAGCTCCTCGAGGATTGAGCGCGGATTCCAAAACCCGCGCCGCAGCAAGTCTCTAGGCTCCCCGCCGCGAGCGCGCTAAGAATGAGCGGCGCGATGAAGCGCGCTCGGGGAGGACCTAAATGAGAAAACGTGTTCTGGCAGCCGCCTTCGGTGCGCTGCTCGCGAGCGCCATGGGCGCTGAGGCGCAGACGCTCCGCATCGGGCTTGCCGAGGACCCCGATTCCTTCGATCCCGCGAAGGCCTGGAGCTATGTCGGGCGCGTGGTACTGGCCTCGATCTGCGACAAGCTCGTGGACATCGCCCCGGACACGAGCTTCGTGCCGCAGCTTGCGGAGGCCTGGGAGACCTCGCCCGATGGCAAGGCGCTGACGCTGCGGCTGCGTGCCGGCGTCACTTTCTCCGACGGCGAGCCCTTCAATGCGGCGGCGGTCAAGTTCAACATCGAGCGCTTCCTGACCCTGCCGGAGAGCCGGCGCAAGGCTGAGATCGCCGGTGTCACCGGCGCCACCGTGATCGACGACCTCACCGTGCGGATCGATCTCGACAAGCCGAACGCGCCGCTGATCGCGCAGTTCTCGGACCGCGCGGGGATGATGGTCTCGCCCAAGGCCGCCTCCGCCCCCGGCGCCAAGCTCGACGACAACCCCGTCTGCGTCGGTCCCTATCGCGTGGTCGAGCGCGTCGCGCAGGACAAGATCGTGCTCGAGCGCGTGCCGACCTATTGGGACAAGGGCAAGTTCCACTTCGAGAGGCTCGTCTACCAGCCGGTGCCGGACGACGCGGTGCGCCTCGCCAACCTCCGCGCGGGGCAGCTCGACTTCATCGAGCGCGTGCCGCCCACGGAGGTCGCGGGCATCAAGGCCGATCCCAAGCTCGCGATCGCCGCGGCGACGAGCCTCGCCTATCAGGGCATTACCATCAACATCGACAACGGCCCTCAGGCCAATCCCGCCCTCAAGAAGCGCGAGGTGCGCGAGGCGCTGAGCCTCGCCATCGACCGCAAGGCGCTCAACCAAGTCGCCTTCTCGGGACAGTATCTCCCGGGCAATCAAGCGCAGCCGCCCAACAACAAGTTTTACAATAAGGACTACCCCGTGCCGGAGCGAGACGTCGCAAAGGCGAAGGCGCTCCTGAAGCAGGCGGGCTACGACCGCGTGAAGTTCAAGATGCTCGTTCCCAACAACACCGAGAACCTGCAGGTCGCGCAGATCATTCAATCCATGGCGGCCGATGCCGGCATCGACATCGAGCTGCAGTCGATCGAGTTCATCAGCATGCTGAAGGCGGCGAAGGAGGGGAATTCCGAGGCCGATTTCGTGGGCTGGAGCGGCCGCGTCGATCCCGACGGCAACATCGCGACGCTGCTCCAATGCGGCAATCCCGGCAACGACGGGCATTACTGCAGCGCGGAGCTCGACGCCGCGCTCGCGGCGGGCCGCGCCTCCAACGACCCTGAGAAGCGCCGGCTCGCCTATTTCCAGGCCGCGAAGGTGATCGCCGAGGACAACCCGATCATCTACCTCTATCACCGTCAATACATCGCGGCCTTCGCCTCGAAGCTCGCGGGCTTCGTGCAATACCCCGACGGCATCATCCGGCTCCGGGGGGTTTCGTATGGGCAGTAAGGCGCCGGCAATACCCTCACCCTCCCGTTGCTACGCAACGGGCCCCAACCCTCTCCCATCTGCGATGGGAGAGGG